>DATJJH010000185.1:0-29819 GCA_035492395.1 Trinickia sp.
GGAACGGCAAAAAGGACCGCCCGTTTACTACAAATAGGTCGAAATTATAAGGTATCATTACGCGTTCGATCCAAACCCGGACCGCCCCTACCCCAGGCCACTCGGCGCCTCACACTAAGCCGCCGCCTCGCGTACGCGGCCTCCGGTCGAATTCATTGCAGCTTCGCGCTCGCGTGGCGGCGCTCGAACGGCAGCCGCTCAGAACCCGAAGCTTTTATTTTTTCCGCCGCCGCGCGGCGCCTTCATGGCGAAGCCCGGCCTCTCCCGCGAGACAGGATTTCATGTTCGGCTTTTTGCGCAGCTACTTCTCCAACGACCTGGCCATCGACCTCGGCACCGCCAACACCCTCATCTACATGCGCGGCAAGGGCATCGTCCTCGACGAACCGTCCGTCGTATCGATTCGTCAGGAAGGCGGCCCCAACGGCAAGAAAACCATCCAGGCAGTCGGCCGCGAGGCCAAGCAAATGCTCGGCAAGGTGCCCGGCAATATCGAAGCGATCCGTCCGATGAAAGACGGCGTCATTGCCGATTTCACGGTCACCGAGCAGATGATCAAGCAGTTCATCAAAACGGCCCACGAATCGCGCATGTTTTCGCCCTCGCCGCGCATCATCATCTGCGTGCCGTGCGGCTCCACGCAGGTGGAGCGCCGCGCGATCAAGGAAGCGGCCCATGGAGCCGGCGCATCGCAGGTCTACCTGATCGAGGAGCCGATGGCGGCCGCGATCGGCGCGGGCCTGCCGGTATCGGAAGCCACGGGCTCGATGGTCGTCGATATCGGCGGCGGCACGACCGAAGTCGGCGTCATCTCGCTAGGCGGCATCGTCTACAAAGGCTCGGTGCGCGTCGGCGGCGACAAGTTCGACGAAGCCATCGTCAACTATATCCGCCGCAACTACGGCATGCTGATCGGCGAGCAAACGGCCGAAGCGATCAAGAAGGAAATCGGCTCGGCGTTCCCCGGCTCGGAAGTCAAGGAAATGGAAGTGAAGGGGCGCAATCTGTCGGAAGGCATTCCGCGCAGCTTCACCATCTCGAGCAACGAAATTCTCGAAGCGCTGACCGATCCGCTCAACCAGATCGTCTCCTCGGTCAAAATCGCACTCGAACAAACGCCGCCCGAACTCGGCGCGGATATCGCCGAGCGCGGCATGATGCTCACGGGCGGCGGCGCGCTGCTGCGCGATCTCGATCGCCTGCTCGCCGAGGAAACGGGTCTGCCCGTTCTGGTGGCCGAGGATCCGCTCACCTGCGTCGTGCGCGGCTCCGGCATGGCGCTCGAGCGGATGGACAAGCTCGGCAGCATCTTCTCGTACGAGTGACATTGCCCGTGAAGCAGGCGCGCGCCGCTCGCTCGTTGCCGATCGAGCGCTGATGCGCGCCCTGTCGACACTCGCCAACGTTCACGCTCTCGGCGTCGACCATGGAATACAGTCCGCCGCCTCTGTTTAAGCAGGGCCCGTCCGCGCTCGCGCGACTCATCTTTTTCGTCGTTCTTTCGCTCGTGCTGCTCGTCTCCGACGCACGGTTCAAGACGCTCGAGATCGTGCGCGCCGTGCTCGACGCGGGCCTTTATCCGCTGCAGCGCGTCGCGCTTTTGCCGCGCGACCTCGCGCTGGGCGCGGCCGAGTTCGCGGTCTCGAACAACACGCTGCGGCGCGAGAATCAAACGCTCTCCGCCAAGAATCTTCAGTTGTCGCTAAAAGCCAACGAAGTCGCCACGCTCTCCGCCGAAAACGCGCACTTGCGGGCCCTGCTCGATCTGTCGCGCAACGCCGCGACGCAGTCGATACCGGCCGAAGTGCAATACGGCATGCGCGATCCGTTCACGCAAAAGGTCGTCATCGGCCGCGGCTCGCAGCAAGGCGTGCAGAACGGCTCGCCCGTCGTCAGCGAAGACGGCATGGTCGGACAGGTCACGCGCGTGTTCCCGCTGCAGTCGGAGGTCACGCTACTCACGGACAAGGACGAGGCCGTGCCCGTCGAAATCGTGCGTACCGGCTTGCGCAGCGTCGTCTACGGCACGCCGATCGGCGACACGCTCGAGTTGCGTTTCGTGCCGATCAGCGCCGATGTCGTCGCGGGCGACGAACTCGTGACCAGCGGGCTCGACGGCATCTATCCGCAAGGGTTGCCCGTCGCCAAGGTCGTTCGCGTCGACAAGCAGGCCGATACGGCCTTCGCCCGCGTCGTCTGCGCGCCGGTGGCGGCGGTGCGCGGCGCGCGCGACGTGCTTGTGCTCCACTACCGCAACGACGCGCCGCCGCGCCCGGAAGAGATCGCGCCTACGCCGCAGGCCAAGGATGCCAAGGGCAAGAAAGCCCCGAAAGGCGCCGAGAAAGCGGCGGACAAGAACGAGGACAAGAGCCCGGAAAAGGGCGGCAAAGCCGGCGGCTCGGAAGAGAAGCCGGGCGAGAAACCCGGTGGGAAGCCGGCCGCGAACGCGGCCGAAAAATCCGGCGCGAAAGTTCAAGCCGCGAGCGCGCCTCGCGCCGCATCGGGAGCCGCGCGATGAATCGTCCGCAGTACATCCTGCTGCCGGTGAACCCGTATTTCATCGCCTTCAGCCTGGCCGCTGCGTTCTTGCTGAACCTGATGCCGTGGGGGCGGCTTATCGGCGTGCCCGATTTCGTGGCGCTCGTCCTGCTATTTTGGAACGTCCATCAGCCGCGCAAAGTGGGCATGGGCATCGCATTCTTCCTCGGCCTCCTGATGGACGTGCACGATGCGAGCCTGCTCGGCGAGCATGCGCTCGCTTACACGTTGCTCTCGTACGGCGCCATCACGATCCACCGGCGCGTATTGTGGATGCCGCGAGGCGTGCAAGTCTTCGCCGTCGCGCCGCTGCTCGTCGTGGCGCAGCTCGTGCCGTTCATCACGCGCTTGTTGACCGGCGCGGCGTTCCCCGGCTGGGGGCAACTCGTGCACGGGTTCGTCGAGGCGGCGCTGTGGCCGCTCGCCTGTTCGCTGCTGCTGATGCCGCAGCGCCGCCCGGCGGACCCGGACGACACGCGGCCCATTTGAGCGCGCCCACCGGCGCCGACGCATGACCGAATTCAAAAACACCCAGCAGCAGCTCATGAAGTTCCGCTTTCGCGTCGCGGCGGCGGGGCTGTTCGTGCTCGTCTGCTTCGGGCTGCTCGTGGTGCGCTTCCTGTTCCTGCAGGTCTGGCACTACAGCAAATACTCGCTGCAAGCCGACGAAAACCGGATTTCGGTCGCGCCGATCGTACCCAATCGCGGCATCATCACCGACCGCAACGGCGTCGTGCTGGCGCGCAACTATTCGGCGTACACGCTTGAAATCACGCCGTCCAAGCTCGACGATTCGCTCGAGCACGTGATCGACAAGCTGTCGAGCGTCATCACGATCGATGCGCGCGACCGGCGGCGCTTCAAGAAGCTGCTGGAGGACTCGAAGAATTTCGAAAGCTTGCCGATCCGCACGCGGCTGACCGACGAGGAAGTCGCGCGCTTCACGGCGCAGCGCTTCCGCTTCCCCGGCGTCGACGTGCGCGCCCGGCTGTTCCGCCAATATCCGCTCGGCACGACGGCCGCTCACGTCATCGGCTATATCGGCCGCATCTCCCAGCGCGACCAGGAGAAAATCGACGCCGCCAGCGAGCAGAACGACAGCGATCCCGATCATTACGACCCGCGCCTGGACGCCAACAACTACAAGGGCACCGACTACATCGGCAAGATCGGCGTCGAGCAGAGCTACGAGGCCGAACTGCACGGCCTGACCGGGTTCGAGGAAGTCGAAGTGACGGCAGGCGGGCGCCCCGTCCGCACCCTCTCGCGCACGCAGGCCACGCCGGGCAACAACCTGGTGCTCTCGCTCGACATCGGTTTGCAGGAAGTGGCCGAGCAGGCGTTCGCCGGAAAGCGCGGCGCACTCGTTGCCATCGAGCCGGCCACGGGCGATGTCCTCGCGTTCGTGTCGGCGCCGAGCTTCGATCCGAACGCGTTCGTCGACGGCATCGATCAGCAGACGTGGGACGAACTGAACACGTCGCCCGATCACCCGCTGCTCAATCGGCCGCTGCATAGCGCCTACCCGCCCGGATCGACCTACAAGCCTTTCATGGCGCTCGCGGCGCTGACGCTGCACAAGCGCACGCCCGAATGGGGCTTCCACGACCCGGGCTTTTACACGTTCGGCGGACACACGTTCCGCAACGACGTGCCGCAAGGGCAGGGCTGGATCGATATGAACCGGGCGATCATGGTGTCGAACGACACGTACTTCTACATGCTCGCACACGATCTGGGCGTCAACGCGATCGCCAATTTCATGAAGCCTTGGGGCTTCGGGCAGATCACCGGCATCGACATCGCCGGCGAAGCGAAGGGCATCCTACCGTCCACGGAATGGAAGAAGAAGGCGTACCGCAAGCCCGAGCAGCAACGCTGGTATGAGGGCGAGACGATCAGCCTCGGCATCGGCCAGGGCTACAACTCGTTCACGATGCTGCAGCTCGCCCATGCGACGGCGACGCTGGCCGACGACGGCGTCGTCATGCGGCCCCATCTCGTCAAGGAAATCGAGAATCCGATTTCGCACGACATGCGGCTCACCGTGCCGCACGAGAGCGGCCGGATCGCCGTGAGCCAGGCCGATATCGACGTCGTCAAGCAGGGCATGGTCGCCGTGACCAGCAACCCGTCCGGTACCGGGTACGAGGTGTTCCGCAACGCCCCTTATACGGTCGCGGGCAAGACCGGCACCGCGCAGGTGTTCTCGCTGCAAGGCGCCAAATATCACGGCGGCGCCCTGGCCGAGCACTTGCGCGACCACTCGCTGTTCATCGCGTTCGCGCCGGCCGATCATCCGGTCATCGCTGTCGCCACGATCGTCGAAAACGGCGGCTGGGGCGCGAGCGTCGCGGGCCCGATCGTTCGCCGCGTGCTCGACTACTACTTGCTCCAACGCGGCAAGCCGGGGGCCCTGCAAGCCGCGGTGTCGGCCGCCGCCTCAGGCACTCAGGCTAGCGCGAGCCCCGTGATCGGCGCGTCCGACGCCACGGACGATTCCGCGGCCCCCGTGAGAGTCGCCGCCGGCTTCAAGGCGCTGCCGCTGCCGGCCAGCGCCGCGTCAAAGCCGCGAGGCGAGGCATCCGCGCCGCTGATCGCCTCCGATGTGGTGGCGGCGGAGCATGCGGCTGCGGCGGGCTCGACGGCCTCGGCCCCGCCCGCATCGGCCGCCGAGGAAATCCGGCGGCTACGCAAAGCCGCATCCGCGGTCGACGGCCGGCGCAAGCCTCGCCCCACGCGAGACGAGGCGCCCAACGATACCCTGGCCGCCCCGCGCGAAGATCGCCCGGACGGACACGCTCCGGCCGCGGCAACGCCGGGCGCGTCCGGCCCCCACCACTAACGGAGAAAGGCATGCCCTTCGATAAGCGCGCCTGGCTCGAACGTTTCAAGAAGATGTTCGTCGGCTTCGATCGTCCGCTCGCACTGACGGTGTTTCTGCTGCTGTGCGTCGGCATCGTCACGCTCTACAGCGCCAGTATCGATGTGCCCGGTCGCGTCGAGGATCAACTGCGCAACATCGTGCTGACGTTCATCCTCATGTGGGTGCTCGCCACGATACCGCCCACCACGCTGATGCGCTTCGCCGTTCCGCTCTATACCTTCGGTGTCGCGCTGCTCGTGGCGGTGGCGGTATTCGGCATCACGAAGAAGGGGGCTAAACGCTGGATCAATGTCGGCGTGGTCATTCAGCCGTCCGAGATCTTGAAGATCGCCACGCCGTTGATGCTGGCGTGGTACTACCAGCGGCGAGAAAGTTCGATTCGCTGGTATGACTTCATCGTCGGCTTTGCGATCCTGCTCCTGCCGGTGGGGCTCATCGCCAAACAGCCCGATCTCGGCACCGCCGTGCTCGTTTTCGCGGCAGGGCTATTCGTCATCTACCTGGCCGGCCTGTCGTTCAAGCTGATCGTGCCGGTGCTGATCGCCGCTGTGATCGGCATCGGCCTCGTGGCCACTTTTCAAGACAAGATTTGCCAGCCGCAAGTGCAATGGCCGTTGATGCACGACTATCAGAAGCACCGCATCTGCACGCTGCTCGACCCCACGTCGGACCCGCTCGGCAAGGGATTCCATACGATTCAAGCCGTCATCGCGATCGGCTCGGGGGGCCCGCTCGGCAAGGGCTGGCTCAAGGGCACGCAGGCACACCTCGACTTCATCCCCGAAAAGCACACCGACTTCATCTTCGCCGTGTTCGCGGAGGAATTCGGGCTCGTGGGCGAACTCGTCTTGCTGACGCTCTATACGGCGCTTATCGCACGCGGGCTCTATATCGCGGCGAACGGCGCGACGATGTTCGGCCGGCTGCTCGCGGGCTCGCTGACGATGGCGTTTTTCACCTATGCATTCGTCAACGTGGGAATGGTGAGCGGCATCTTGCCCGTCGTCGGCGTGCCGCTGCCGTTCATGAGCTACGGCGGTACCGCGCTGGCGACGCTCGGCGTCGCCGTCGGCCTCATCATGAGCGTCGGCCGGCAAAAGCGGCTCATGAAGAGTTGAGCGCTAAGCGTTAAGCGCCGCTATTTCGGCGGCTGCTTTTTGAGTTCGTCCTTGAGCACCCGGCTAAGCTGCTGATACTTGAGTCGAGCGGCCGGATCTCCCTGGGCTGCCGCCGCCGCATAGTACGCGCGCGCGACGTTCAAATTGCGCTCCACACCGTCGCCGCCCAGCTCGTAAAACGAACCGGTCACGTATTGCGCCGTCATGTCGCCGCCTTCGGCCGCCTTTTTGTACCAGAAGAACGCTTTAGCGTTGTCGCGCGGCGTGCCGCGCCCGTCGAGAAACTGATTGGCGAGCGCGAGTTCGGCTTGCACATGGCCCTGCTGCGCGGCCTTGAGAAACCACTCGTGCGCTTGCGCGGGATCGCGCGCCACGAAGTCGCCGTCGTCGTACATCCGCCCGTAGACATACTGCGCGTGCGACATGTTTTGATCGGCGGCCTTGCGCAGCCACTTGCGACCTTCGTCGACGTTGGCCGCCGTCCCCTCGCCGTTGAGCAGCATCATCGCGTAGTTGAATTGCGCCAAGCGATTGCCATGATCGGCAGCCTCGTGGAATTCCTTGAGCGCCGCGGCGAAGTTGCCCGCGTTGTAGTCGGCCACTGCCGTTTGCGTTTCCGGGTCGGCGGCCGCCTGGCCTTGCTCGGGCGCGGCATTCTGCGCATAGGCGGCGCTCGCCAACGCGCATGCCGTGGCGAGGGCGAATGTCGACAGCGTTCGCTTCATCATCGATCCTTGTTTCACGACCTCACCTCCTGCAACGCCGAGCGTGTGGCCCGCACGAGCCACATCATGTCCGAGCCCAGCGCGATCACCCGAAAACCCGCCTCGCGGTACTGACGCGCGCCGGCCGCGTCGAGCGCAAAAATTCCCGCGGCAATGCCCGCCCGGCCGGCAGCATCCACGATACGGGCAACCGCCGCCTGGACGTCCGGGTGCTTCGAGTCCCCAAGATGACCCAGGCTCGCCGCGAGATCGGCCGGCCCGACGAACAGGCAATCGACACCGGGCGTGGCCGCGATCGCCTCCACATCCTCGAGCGCGCGCGCCGATTCGATCTGCACGATGGTGGCGATCTGCGTGTTCGCGCTTTGCACATAGTCGCGGCGCGCGCCGAACGCAGCGGCCCGCACGACGCCCGCGACGCCGCGCAGCCCATCGGGTGCGGCGGCATCGGGATAGCGCGTCAGACGCACCGCATGAGCCGCGTCTTCAGCCGATTCGATATTCGGAAACATGATCGTGCGGGCGCCGGCATCGAGCACGCGCTTGACGAGCCATCCTTCGCGCGCGGGCACGCGCACGATCGGCTCGGTCGGCAGATGCGCCGCCGCGATGGCGCGCAATTGCGCCGTCACGTCCGCCGAATCGTTCGGGGCGTGCTCCATGTCGATGCACAACCAATCGAAGCCCGCGTGGGCGAGCGCCTCAGCCGAATCGGCGCTCGCGAGCGACAGCCAAAGCCCGAAAAGGGGCTCGCTTTCCTGCAGACGCTGCTTCAGGGGATTGGTCAATGCGCTCATCGGGAGGCTCCCCGCCGATGCGCGGCCAATGAAGATCGGTATGAGACGGAGGCGCCGCTCGGCATGTCTCGCTCCTTGGAATGATCGTCGGCCGACCGCGTCGCTGCGCGGGCCGCCTTTGGCACGATCATACCCCGACAATAAGCGGCCGATGCGCCGCCTACGCAGCAGGGGCGCGATGCTTCAGCGGCCCGCGTGCACGGGCGCTCGCGCGCGCCGAAGCAAGACCATCAGATCGCGCCGTCGCGAACGATGTCGGCCCAGCAGTTCGGCGTTTCGTAAAGCCGGACGTGCTGCAGCCGCAAGTTGACGCCATAGTGAGCGTCGTAGATCCGCGCGAGCGTCTCGAAGGCGACGGCGGCCAGATTTTCGACAGTGGGGATGCGATCGAGGACGACGGTCTTGTGCTCAGGCATGGAATCGAGGAATTCGCGCACCCGCGTATCGCCCTCGTAGACGAGAAAGGCGTGGTCCCAGCGACTGACGAGATGCGTCATCGCCAACGATTTCACGTCGGCGAAATCCATCACCATGCCGCGGTCCGGTGCGCCTTCCGTTTCGACGAGGTCGCCGCGCAGCGTGATTTCGAGCACGTAGCGGTGGCCGTGCAGATTCCGGCACTGGCTGCGGTGATCGGGAATGCGGTGGCCCGCATCGAATTCGAGTTTTCGGGTAATCGTCAGCACGGCGAATCAGGGAATGTTCAGATACTTGTGAGTCTGCATCGACAGGCGCCAGCGCGGATGACGCTTGCACCAGTCGATCGCCAGACGCGTGTTGAGCTCGCGCGAGGGGCCGTCCATCGGCTGCACCAGAAAGTACTCGAAGTCGAGCTCGGCGTACTCGGCCAGGCGTTGATTGTCCTGCGGCACGACCACCTTGAGCTCGTTGCCTTTCGTGACCACGAGCGGGGCGTCGGCTTTCGGGCTCACGCAGACCCAATCGATCGAAGCGAGCACGGGCAAGGAACCGTTGGTCTCGATGGCAATTTCGAAACCGGCCGCATGCAGCGCATCGACGAGCGGCTCGTCCATCTGCAGCATCGGCTCGCCACCCGTGCAGACCACGAAGCGGTGCCCCTCCTCGGCAGGCCACAGCGATGCGATACGTTCGACGAGCGCGCTCGCATCGCGATACTTGCCGCCGTTCTCGCCATCGGTCCCGACGAAGTCGGTGTCGCAAAACCGGCAGACGGCGCCTGCGCGATCTTCCTCACGCCCCGACCATAAATTGCAGCCGGCGAACCGGCAAAACACCGCCGGGCGACCCGCGTTCGCGCCTTCGCCCTGCAATGTGTAGAAAATTTCCTTAACCGCGTACGTCATGCTGCGCTCGATTGGTCCATCCTCACCCCAGGCAGGCCGCCGACGGGCCCGCCGCGACGCCTAGCTCTTTAAGCGCCGTTACGCCGGCTGCGCCACTTTTTCGCCGGCAAGAAATGCCTCATAACCGCGCTTGCGCAAGCGGCAGGCCGGGCATTGCCCGCAGCCGAAGCCCCAGACGTGCAGCTCGGCGCGTTCGCCCACATAGCACGTGTGCGTCTCGACGCGCACGAGCTCGACGAGTGCATCGCCGCCCAGCTCGTGCGCCAGGCGCCAGGTATCGGCCTTGTCGAGCCACATGAGCGGCGTCTCGAGCACGAACCGGCTGTCCATGCCGAGGTTCAGGGCCACTTGCAACGCCTTCATCGTATCGTCGCGACAATCGGGATACCCCGAGAAGTCGGTCTCGCACATGCCCCCGACGAGCACCGACAAGCCCCGGCGGTACGCGATCGCCGCCGCGATCGTCATGAACATCAAGTTGCGGCCCGGGACGAACGTGTTCGGCAGACCGTTCGCGGTGGCCTCGATCTCGATCTCGCGCGTCATGGCCGTATCGCTGACCGAACCGAGCACCGACAAATCGATCAAGTGATCTTCGCCTAGGCGCTCGGCCCAAGCCGGGAACTCGCGCACGATCGCCCGGCGCACGCCTTCGCGGCATTCGAGTTCCACGCGATGACGCTGACCGTAGTCGAAGCCGAGCGTCTCGACCGTTTCATAGCGCTCGAGCGCCCAAGCAAGACATGTGGTCGAATCCTGGCCGCCCGAAAACAGCACGAGCGCGCCATGCTTAGCGTCTGTCCGAATCACCGTGAAAACTCCGTGGACGTCATCAAAGGGGTGAGCACGCGGCACGTGCCCGGCGCCGTGCGACGGTTCAGCGGACCCGGCGCGCGGTGCTTGCAGTATAGGCCTCGCCTATGCGAGCCGGGCTGCGCCGCGCTTATACCGCGCAGCAGTGGACGCCCCCTTGCGTTCGCCGCCTCATGACGCGCACCTTCGCCTGCCCCGTGTGTCCGCCATGAGAAAAACCCCAAGAACCTTGCGATTCTTGGGGTTGGATACTGCTGGTGGCCTGGGGCGGAATCGAACCACCGACACGCGGATTTTCAATCCGCTGCTCTACCAACTGAGCTACCGGGCCACGAAGAAGCGAGAGTATAGCAAGGGGCTCTGCTTTGCTCAAGTGCTTTTTCGCGACCGATCGTTCGGCCCTTCACTCGCCCTTGTTCTTGCTCAGATCGACCCCGAGCTGCTTGAGCTTGCGGTAAAGGTGCGTGCGCTCCAAGCCCGTTTTCTCGGCCACGCGCGTCATGCTGCCGTTTTCGCGCGCCAAGTGATATTCGAAGTACGCGCGCTCGAAGGCGTCGCGCGCATCGCGCAGCGGAATGTCGAAGGAGATCGACGCCGCCTGCTGGGTCGCCGCCACCGCGACGGCCGGCGCCGCGTCGGCCACGAGCATCGGCAGGGCGACGGCCGCCGCCACCGTCGCCACGTTCGCGGGCGCCGCCGCCTTGACCGCGGCGTTGCCCATGGCCGGCGCCGCGCTGCCGCGCGCAAGCCCCTGTTCGACCGCCTTCAACAGCTTTTGAAGCGCGATCGGTTTTTCGAGGAAGTTCAACGCGCCGATCTTCGTGGCCTCGACGGCCGTGTCGATCGTCGCGTGACCGGACATCATGATGACGGGCATCGTCAACTGCCCTTGCGCCGCCCACTCCTTGAGCAGCGACACGCCGTCGATGTCCGGCATCCAAATGTCCAGCAGCACCAGATCGGGTGCCTGACGCAAGCGGAAATCGCGCGCCTGCTGCGCGTTCTCCGCCACCTCCACGGCATGTCCCTCGTCGCTCAGGATCTCCGAGAGCAGTTCTCGAATACCCATTTCGTCGTCTACTACCAGGATGGTCGCCATTTATGCTGCCCTTGTCTGCGCTATTGCTTTTGTCGTCCCCGACGCCGCTCCGCCGCCCGTGGCCGGGCCTGTCGCGGGCGCCGCGTCGTCTGCCAACTGCAGGAACAAAATCGAAATCTGCGCACCTTCGATTGCTTCGCCTGCTTTCACTCGATTACGAATATCGATGCGTGCACCGTGTTCGTCCACGATCTTCTTGACCATGGCCAGCCCGAGCCCCGTTCCTTTGGCTTTCGTCGTCACGTAGGGTTCGAACGCGCGCGTGAGAATGCGGGCGGGGAAGCCCGGTCCATTGTCCGACACGGTCAGGCGAACCGCGACGCGCGCTTTGCCCTGCGCATCGGGGTCGCCATATTCTACTGTCTTGGTTTCGATGACGACACGCGGGCTTGCTACCTCGGCCACGGCATCCTGCGCGTTTTGCAGCAGATTGTGGATGACCTGGCGCAATTGCGTGGCGTCGCCGCGAATCACGGGCAGCGACGCGAGTTCGGCTGTGATCGCACTCTTGCCCTCTTCGACGCCGTACAAGCCCAGTACTTCGGTGACGAGCTCGTTCAACTGCAGATTCGCGAGAACCACCGGCGGCGTACGCGCGTAGTCGCGGAAGTTGTCGACCATCTGCTTCATCGCCGCGACTTGATTGACGATCGTCGTCGCGCCGCGCTTGAGCACGTCCGCATCGTGCGGCGAGAGCTTGTCGGCCAGCTTCATCTGCAGCCGCTCGGCCGACAGCTGAATCGGCGTGAGCGGATTCTTGATCTCGTGCGCCAAGCGCCGAGCCACTTCCCCCCACGCCGCGGAGCGCTGCGCCGAGATGACGTCTGAGATATCGTCGAACACGATGACATAGCCGGCGGTGTCCGCCCCACCGCCCTCGGCCGGCGTCGCCGCCACGAGGCGCGAACCGCGCACGAGCAATGTGAGCGGCTCGGTCTCGCCGGGCGCCGACACGGCGATCTGCTGTTGCCAATGACCGCCGTCGTCGGCGACGCCCCCGCTGGCTGCCTCGCGATCGGCGAACGCCTTGCGCACCATCGCAGCGAATTCGGCTAGCACGCCGATATGTTCGAGCGAGGCGCCGAGCATCGACTGGAACGGCTGCCGGAAGATGCGCTCCGCGCCGCGATTCGCAGTGGTCAAGCGAAACTGGCGGTCGAGCACGAACACGCCGGCGGTCAGATTCGCCAAGATGCTTTCGAGGTATGCCTTCGAATGCTCGAGCGCGATCCGGTTGCGCTCTACGGCGGCGCGCGCCTCGGAAAGCTGTCGCGTCATCGCGTTGAACGACTGCGTCAGGAAACCGAGTTCGTCGCGCGATTTGATTTCGCGCTTGGGCGTGTAGTCGCCCTCGGCCACTTCCTTCGTGCCCTTGGCCAGCAGGAACAACGGCCGCGCCAGCTGATTGCCGAGCGCGAGCGCGAGCATCATCGCGATGAACGTCGCCAGGAACAGCGCAAGCGTCAGCGTCCCGATGTACATCTTGCGCAGGCCGGTGCGGCCGAGCGCCTTCTCTTGGTATTCGCGATAGGCGCGCTGCACGGCATCGGCATTGCGGGCGAGCGTCGGCGAAACGGGCTGCGTCAGTTGCAGGAAGCGCTCGGCCGGCTGCAGCAGCGACGTGTTCGCATCGGGCACACGCACGACCACCCTCAAGCGCAGCGACCCCTTGGCGCCCTTGGCATGCGGATCGCCGTCGACTTCGCCTTCGATCGCCGCATAGCCGCGCCCGCGGCCGCGCGCCTGGTCCAGCATGATCCCGGTAGGCAAATCGTCAGGCATCAGCGACGTGATGTTGCTCGACGCCTGCGCAACCACGTGCAAATCGGGCGACGCCCCCGATACGCTGCGGACCGATTCGACGAGCATCGCCTCTTGCACGCCGAACTGATCGCGCATGCGCAGCAGCGTGAGCGTCGTATTGGTCGGCGCGGCGCTCGCGAGTTGCTCGGCCATCACCTGCGCCTTCGTCTGCAAGTCCGACAAGGACGCGTCGAGCATCCCACGCCCCAGATTCAAGCCCGAGGTCAGGGCCGTTTCGACGTTGACGTCGAACCACGACTCGATACTGCGCGAGACGAACTGGTACGACACGACATAGATGATCGCGCCGGGCACCACCCCCACCAGCGCAAAGAAAATCGCGAGCTTCGCGAGCAGCCGCGTGCCGAACTTTCCCTTGCGCAGCCGCATCACGATCATCGCGACGAGCGCGAAAACGATCAGCAGGAAGACAAGCGCGACGGCGATATTCGCCGCGTAAAGCCACGAGTAGTAGCGATCGAAAAATTCGGTGTTGGCGCTGGCCGCGGCGAGCAGCACGAGCAGCAGCAGCGCCGTGACGGCTACCGTCGAGACGATCACGCGAACGAGAATGCTCCTCACGTCCGCTTTTCGACGCACGCTATTTAGCACGTTCGGCCACCGTGAAAGTAAACCGCTTCCAATCGGAAGCGAGCGCCCAGTCGCGGTTGTTCACCGCATCGACTTGAAACGGCTTCGGCATCAATGCCGTGTCGAGCTGCATGCGCACCGACGCCGTATAGGTCTCCCCCTGCTGCACCTGATTGCGATCGATCACGTGCCATGACGTGACGTGCTTGATCACGGCTAACGCCTCGGACAGCGAGGTGAAGCCCTGCTGCAAGCCGCCGCTCGACACGCGATACTCGCGCGTCAAGGGCTGAAACGACAAGCGAAGCGTTTGCGTGACCGACACGGGTTGCGCGTCGAACCAATACCAGCGAGGACGCGTGAGCTCGAACTCCGTCGTGAAATAAAGCGGTATGCCCTTGTTGACCGCGTCTTCAAGGCTGCTGTTCAAATCGAAGTCGAACCGTACGTCGAGGTTCCAGCCGCTGCCGTCGGCCTGCAGCGACGCGCGCTGCACCGCGATCGTATCGGCGCGCGCCACCCCCGCCGCGGCTAGGCAAACGGTCAGCCCAATCCAGAGCGAGGCCAAGAGCCTGAGCGGAAAAAAGCGATTGCTGATCGTCACCGTTTCTGAAAGCGCGCGTAGAAAAAACCGTCGTGGTCGATGTCGGCCCCGCCGCGCTCGAGATCGAAGGCGCGCGTTCCGGCCGATGAAGAAGCCGAGCGCTCGGCCGCCGCGCCGAAACGCAGCGGCATCAGCTGCCCGGGCGCGTCCAATCGTACCGCATCTTCATGAACACGTTCAAACCATTGGGCCTGCTCCTCGCCCTCCTCGGGGAAGAGCGAGCATGTCACATAAAGCAGCTCGCCGCCCGGCGCGACAAGGGGCCAAAGCGCATCGAGTATGCGATGCTGCTCGGCGACGAGCGCGGGGATGTCCGTCGCGCGGCGCAGCCATCGCACGTCCGGGTGGCGGCGCACGATGCCCGACGCCGAGCAGGGCACGTCGGCGAGCACGCGATCGAAAGGCCGGCCGTCGTGCCATTGCGAAGGATCGCCGGCATCGCCGACGACCACCTTTGCCGTCAGCCCCAGCCGGGACAAGTTTTCATCGATGCGCTTGGCCCGCGCGGGATCGGCTTCGAGCGCCACGAGTTCGACATCGGCCATCTCGAGTACATGGCCCGTCTTGCCCCCGGGCGCCGCGCAAGCATCGAGCACGCGCATGCCGTCGCGCGCGCCGAGCCACTCGCCCGCCCACTGCGCGCCGGCATCTTGCACCGACACGACGCCTTGCGCGAAGCCTGGAATGCGCTCGACGGGCACGGCGGCCGCGAGCTTCACCGCATGCGGCCCGATCGCAACGGCCTCGATACCCTGCGCGTCGAGCAGCTGCAGGTAATCGGCCGTCGTCGTGCGCCGCGCGTTCACCCGCAGCGTCAGCGGGCCCGGCGCGTCGCCGGCGGCCAGCACGCGCTGCCAGGCGTCGGGCCATGCGCGGCGCACCGCGTCTATCCACCACGCGGGATAATTCCAAGCCGCGACCGGGTCCGATTTGACCTTCTCCAGCCAGGCCTCGCGCTCGCGCAGGAAAGAGCGCAGCACGGCGTTGACGAGCCCCTTCGCGAAGGCGCATTCGCGGCGCGCGGCAACCGCGGTCACGGCTTGGTCGACGACCGTGTACGGGGCATAGGCCGCCGCTTCTTCATCATCGGCCAAGAGTGCGAATGCGCAGACGAGCAGGTTGCCGACATGCGCGGGCGGCGCCTTGCGCACGAGTTGCGCGACGAGCCAATCGCCCGTGCCGAGCCGTCGCAGCGCGCGATAGGCGATATCCTGAATCGCGCCGCGCGCGAGCGCCGCATTCGCGGCGCCGGCCGATGCCAGCACGGCGGCGAGCGCGGCCGGCAACGCCATTCCCGCGCGGACGGCGCCGACGGCCTGCGCGGCTGCGTCCAGCGCGAAGCCGAGCGAATCGGGCGCGAGATGCAGCATCGAAAAGCGCGCGGCGCCGGCTTTCGGCGATGGACGGCGGGAAAAAGCGGATCGGGTCATCGAGAAGGGAAAACGGCGCGCGAGGCGCAATGCGGACGGACGGGACAAGCGCGCTATTGTACCGCGCGCTCCGCTGGGGTCTGCCGGGCCTAGCCGTCACGCTCGCGACGAGGGCCGGCGGCCGCGCTCGCGTCATACCGGTGGCCGGAACGAAAACGGGCCCCGCGGGCCCGTTGTTTCCATGCGTATCAGCACTTCTCGCGATACGCTATCCGAAGCGTCACTCGTAACGTCCCGTACGGGCCATCTCCATCAAGCGCGCGATGCGCTCTTCGGTCGCCGGGTGCGTCGAAAAGAGATTCGCGATGCCGCCGGCCGACAGCGGATTCAAAATCATCATCTGCGCGGTGGTGGGGTGCGCCTCGGCCGCGGCAAACGGAATGCCGGAGGCAAAGCGATGGATCTTGTCGAGCGCCGAAGCGAGCGCCTGAGGATCGCCGGACAGCCTTGCACCGCCGCGGTCGGCCTCGAACTCGCGGGCCCGGGAAATCGCCATCTGAATCATGGCGGCGGCGATCGGCGCCAGCAGCGCGACCGCAATGCTCGCGATCGGGTTCGTCGGGCGTCCTTCCTCGTCCCGGCCGCCGAAGAACATGGCGAAATTGGCGAGCGCCGAGATGGCGCCGGCCATCGTGGCCGAGATCGTGGAGATCAGAATGTCGCGATGCTTCACGTGCGAAAGCTCGTGCGCCATCACGCCGCGCATTTCCCGCTCCGACAGAACACGCAAGATGCCCGTGGTCGCCGCTACCGCCGCGTGCTCGGGGTTGCGCCCCGTGGCGAACGCGTTGGGCGCATCCTCGTTGATGAGATAGACGCGCGGCATCGGCAGCTCGGCGCGGGTGGCGAGTTCGCGCACCATGCGATAGAACTGCGGCGCGCTGGTTTCGTCCACTTCCTGAGCGTTATACATGCGCAGGACCATCTTGTCCGAGAACCAGTACGAGAAGAAGTTCATCGCCAGCGCGATGACGAGCGCGAACATCATGCCGCGCGAACCGCCGATCATCCCGCCGATCACGACGAACAGGGCCGTGATCGCGGCCATCAGCATCGCGGTTTTGACCCAATTGAACATGTGGACTCCTTTTTCGATTGCGCCCCAATAAGGCTCTCGACAGAGAGCCACCCAGGCGCGTCGCCTAATTGTAAGCGATTTGTCAGGTATGGGCGAAGTCCGAAATTTCAATCATCGCGTCGCCATCGCGAGCCTAAGCCCCAGGCCGACGAACGCGCTGCCGACCACGCGCTCGAGCCACTTCTTGACGCCGGGCTTGCCGCCCAGCCGTCGCGTGACGCCGCTCGCCACCCAGACGAGGAACAAACACCAGACGACGCTCATCGCGACGAATACGCCGCCGAGCGTGAGGAAAGCCCAGGCCTTGTGATCGCTGTCGGCGGAGACGAATTGCGGGAAGAACGAGACGAAGAACAGCACGACCTTCGGATTGAGCACGTTCGTCCAAAAACCTTGCATGAACAGCTGCTTGAGCGGCTTCGCGCCCTGCGCGGCGCTTGCGCCTGGCTGCCCCGATTGGGCCGCGTCGGCGGATTTGTCCGGCGATGCGAACGCGAGCCTCACGCCCAGATAGATGAGGTAGATCGCGCCGGCGAATTTGATGACGGTGAAGGCCGTCGCGGACGCGGCAAGCACCGCCGTCAAGCCGAACGCACAGGCGATCGAATGAACGCAGCAGCCGGTGCAGATGCCGAGCGCCGACATGAGGCCGGCCCCGCGCCCTTGCGCAACGCTGCGCCCGACGATGTAGGCCGTATCGGGGCCCGGCGTCACGTTGAGCAGGAAAACAGCCGCGACGAAAAACGGGAAATGAACGATGCCGAACATGCTCCGGGGCTCCTCTACGTGTCTTGTATCTCTCGACCGAATGTCTCGATCCGTCATGGTCTCACGCCGCGCCGCAATCGTGCATTCGATCGCTGCCGCATGCCGAGCGCCCAGCAGCCGCCGCTCGCCACCCGCCGCTACAGCGCCTCGGGCGCCGAGGGCGCCTGCAGCCGCTGGCCGCGGGTCAGCGCGGCGCCGGCAAGAAATTCGCGCACGGGCAGGCGTTTGCCGCCCGGCTTTTGCAACTGCGTGAGACGCAAGGCGCCCTCGCCGCAAGCCACGACTACGCCGTCCGGCGACACATCGACGATCGTGCCCGGCTCGGCATTCATGCCGCCATGCGCTTGCGCGACCGGTTCGGCGGCCCAGACTTTCAGCGCCGTTCCATCGTCGAGCGTGGCGACGCCGCCCGGAAACGGATCGAACGCGCGCACTTGCCGAGCGAGCGCTTCGGCGGGCCGACGCCAATCGAGCGCGGCCTCGTGCTTGCCGATCTTCTCCGCGTAGGTCGCGCCCTCGGCGGGCTGCGGCGTGGCATGCAACACGCCGGTTCGCGCTAGGGTGCGAAGCGCGCCGACGATCGACTGCGCACCCTGCGCCGCCAGCTTGTCGTGCAGCGTCGCGGTGGTGTCGCGCGCATCGATCGGCGTGCGCGACACCTCGATCATCGCGCCGGTGTCGAGGCCGGCGTCCATCTGCATCAGCGTGATGCCCGTCTCTTCGTCGCCGGCCTCGATCGCGCGATGGATCGGCGCGGCGCCGCGCCAACGCGGCAACAGCGAGGCGTGGATGTTGATGCAGCCGTGCGGCGCGATATCGAGCACTTCCTGCGGCAGCAAGAGGCCGTACGCGGCCACGACCATGACGTCGTGCGGCGTTGCGCGCAGCTGATCGATGGCCGCGGCCGCCTCCGCCGGAAATTTGCCGGCGCGGCGCAGCGACGGCGGCTGCGCCACGGGCAGCCCGTGCAGGGCGGCGAAGCGTTTGACGGGGCTCGCTTGCAGCTTCATGCCGCGCCCGGCGGGCCGGTCGGGCTGCGTGAGCACGAGCGGCACGGAAAAACCGGCTTCATGAATGGCCGCGAGCGCGGCGGCGGCGAATTCGGGCGTGCCGGCGAAGACGACGCGCAGCGTGGAGGTCATGGATCGAGCGAAGGCGGCAGGTAAGGGGGCGACGTGAAAAGGAAAGCGCGCGTCACATCGCGTGTGCGAGTTTCTTCATCTTGGTCTTGATGCGCGTCTGTTTCAGCGACGACAAATACTCGACGAAGACGCGCCCCATCAAATGGTCCATCTCGTGCTGAATGCACACGGCCAATAGGCCCTCGCAATCGAGTTCGAACGACTCGCCCTTTTCGTTGAGCGCCCGCACTCGCACGCGTTCGGCGCGCTCGACGCTGTCGTAGATGCCGGGCACCGACAGGCAGCCTTCTTCATTGACCTTGCGCTCGTCGCTAGACCAGACGATTTCGGGGTTGATGAACGCACGAAGCTCGTCGTGCGATTCCGAGACGTCGATGACGATGACGCGCTCGTGCACGTCCACCTGCGTCGCGGCCAGCCCCACGCCGGGCGCCGCGTACATCGTCTCGGCCATGTCGGCCACGAGCTTGCGGATACGGTCGTCGACCTTGTCGACGGGTTTCGCGACCTTGTGCAGCCGCTTGTCGGGATAGTTGAGGATGCTCAGTAAAGCCATGGTGTCCAAGTCGTTGCGACGCAGCCGCGACGCGCGTGATCGATATCGAAAATCCAGTAGGCCGTCCGGCCGACTGCCGCGGCCCTCGCCAAACCGTGAAGATACGCCGAACCGCGCGCGCCTTCAGGCCGCGAGCAGCGAACGAGCGCGCGCGCCCAAGCCACGTTGGAGGTATTTCGGATGGTGAAAATTTTATCACGGCATGCGCGCGGGCGCAGACGCGTGTTCGAAGGGGAGCGTCGATGCACGCTCGGCCGATGACCCCGGCGCGGCTCGACGCCTGGCTGGCCTTATCGGGAGCGCGCGGTGTCTCTCCGGCGGCGCTGCGGCTGCTGCTGTCGGCGTTCGGCGATGTAGAGACACTCCTCGCGCAGCCGTACCGCCTGCTGGCCGAGGCCGCCGGCAGCGCGATCGCCGGCGCCGTCGGGGCCGCCGCGCAGGCCGACGTGCGCGACGCGCGGGAGCGCACCGCCGCCTGGTGCGCGCAACCCGGCAACGCGCTCGTTGCGCTCGACGATCCGGCCTACCCCAGCGCCCTGCTGACGATGCACGATCCGCCGGCGTTGCTTTACGTGACGGGCCAGCTTGAATCACTGCATGCGCCGAGCGTGGCCATCGTCGGCAGCCGCAACGCGACGGCGCAGGGGGCCCACGATGCCGGGTCTTTCGCCCGTGAACTGGCCGCAGGGGGCTTCGCCGTCGTTTCAGGTCTCGCGCTCGGCATCGACGCCGCGGCTCATCGAGGCGCGCTTCGGGCCGAGGGCGTCACGATCGCCGTCGTGGGAACGGGGGCCGACCTCGTCTACCCGGCGCAGCATCGCGCGCTCGCGTGCGAGATCGCCGCGCACGGCGCGATCGTGTCGGAGTGGCCGCTCGGTACGCAGGCCAAGCCAGCGCACTTTCCGCAGCGCAATCGTCTGATCGCCGGCCTGGCGAGGGGCGTGCTCGTCGTCGAAGCCGCGCTGCGCTCGGGCTCGCTCATCACCGCCCGGCTCGCCAATGAAATGGGGCGGGATGTATTCGCCGTTCCGGGGTCCATTCACGCCCCGCTATCGCGGGGTTGCCATCAGCTCATCAAAGACGGCGCCAAACTGACTGAAACGCCGGACGACATCTTCGACGAGTTCAGCGCGACGCGGCCCGGGCGAGAAGCAGCCAGCACCGGCGATATCGGCGGTCGGCTCGCGCCGCGGCGGTCCCGGCCAACGCCCGCGGGCACGTCGGCCTCCAAGCCTGCCCGCACCCGGCCGTCGCACGCGTCGCCGCCCGAACCGCTGCCGCTGTTCGACGCGCCGCTCGCCGCTTCCCCGGCGGAGCGGCCCTTGTCGGGCGCGGCGGCCCGGCTGCTCGACGCGCTCGGCCACGCGCCAGCCGCCCTTGAAATTCTCGCTTCACGCACCGAAATGGACAGCCCAACGCTGCAGGCCGCCCTGCTCGAACTTGAATTGCGAGGATGCATCGCGGCTTTGCCGGGCGGCCGCTATGCGCGGCACACCAACCGGTAGCGCCCAACGAGGGCTCGATCCGAGCGTGCTACAGTCGCCCAATCGCTACGGGAACAGAAAGAAGGAACGCATCATGCCCGCGCTGAATCTCGACACCGACATAGACCGGATCGCCGAGCGCGTCATCAACCCGAACACCCTGCTCGTAGCCTGCCTGTGCGCGCAGTGGTGCGGCACGTGCCGCGACTACCGGCAAACCTTCGACGAATTGGCCGACGCGCACCCGGAGATGTGTTTCGTATGGATCGACATCGAAACGCACGCCGACCGCTTCGACGATCTGGACGTGGAGAATTTCCCCACGTTGTTGATCGAGGACAGCATGACCGCGCGCTTTTTCGGTACTGTGCTGCCCCATAAGGCGATCGCCGAGCGCATGCTGTCGGACCTGACGGCGTTGCCCGGCAGCGTGGGCGCGCCGAAGGTGCGGCCGGCGCTCGCAGCGGTTTGATTTTTTTGCGACGCGAGAATCGGCGAGCCGCGAGGGCACGATCCGTGCTGCCGCAGTGCACGCCGGCCCGCCGCCCGTCGGGGTTACGCCGCACGCGTCTTGGCGCGGCGGCCGGCGCCGGCGCCCACCGGTCCGCGTGGTGCTTTTTGGTGCGAACGGGACGCCGCTCACTCTTCGTGTGCTATAAAGCGGTCGTTGAAGGGAACACAATCCGGGTTCGGACCCCGGTCACTACATCCAACCTGTCATGTCCAAAGCACTGATCATTGCGGAGAAGCCCTCTGTCGCGAACGACATCGCGCGAGCACTCGGCGGCTTCGCCAAACATGACGAATACTATGAGAGCGACGATTACGTGCTCTCGTCGGCGGTCGGCCATTTGCTCGAAATCGCCGCGCCCGAAGAATACGAAGTCAAGCGAGGCAAATGGAGTTTTGCTCATCTGCCCGTCATCCCGCCGCATTTCGACCTTAACCCGATCGCAAAAAGCGAATCTCGGCTCAAGGTGCTGACCAAGCTGATCAAGCGAAAGGACGTCGAACGCCTCATCAACGCCTGTGACGCGGGACGTGAGGGCGAGTTGATCTTCCGGCTGATCGCGCAGCATGCGAACGTCAAGAAGCCGGTCCAGCGCCTCTGGCTGCAATCTATGACGCCCGCGGCGATCCGCGACGGTTTTGCCCATCTGCGCAGCGACGCGGATATGCAGCCGCTGGCCGACGCCGCGCGTTGCCGCTCCGAAGCCGACTGGCTCGTCGGAATCAACGGCACACGCGCGATGACGGCATTCAACAGCAAGGGCGGCGGCTTTTTCCTGACGACGGTGGGGCGCGTGCAAACGCCCACTCTATCGATCGTCGTCGAACGCGAAGAGAAAATCCGTCGTTTCGTCCCGCGCGACTATTGGGAAGTGCGCGCGCAGTTCGTCTGCGCGGGCGGCTTCTACGAAGGCCGCTGGTTCGACCCGAAATTCAAGCGCGACGAATTCGATCCGGAGAAACGCGACTCGCGGCTTTGGAGTCCAGCCGCGGCGGAGACGGTCGTCGCCGCGTGCCGCGACCAACTGGGGGTCGTCAGCGAGGAATCGAAGCCCTCTACCCAGCTCTCGCCGCTGCTGTTCGATTTGACGAGCTTGCAGCGCGAGGCGAACGGCCGGTTCGGCTTCTCCGCGAAGAACACGCTCGGCCTCGCCCAGGCGCTGTACGAGAAGCACAAGGTCTTGACCTACCCCCGTACCGACGCTCGCGCGCTGCCGGAGGACTATCTCGCCACGGTCAGCAGCACGCTGGAGATGCTCAAGGAGAGCAACAACTACCTGCCGTTCGCCAAGCAGGTGCTCGACAAGGGATGGGTCAAACCGAACAAGCGCATCTTCGACAATTCGAAGATCAGCGACCACTTCGCCATCATCCCGACGCTGCAAGCGCCGAAGGCGCTGTCCGAGCCTGAGCAGAAGCTGTACGACCTCGTCGTGAAGCGGTTCCTCGCCGTGTTTTTCCCGGCGGCCGAATATCGGGTCACGACGCGTATCACCGAGGTCGTCGGGCATCGCTTCAAGACCGAGGGCAAGGTGCTGGTCGAGCCGGGCTGGCTGCAAGTCTATGGTCGCGAAACGAGCGGCGAAGACGCCAACCTCGTGCCGGTCCAGAAGGACGAAAAGGTCAAGACCGACGAGATTGCCGCGCACGGCCTGACGACGAAACCGCCTGCTCGCTACAACGAAGCGACGCTGCTCTCGGCGATGGAAGGCGCGGGCAAGCTCGTCGAGGACGATGAACTGCGCGAGGCCATGGCAGCCAAGGGGCTCGGCACGCCGGCCACGCGTGCGGCCATCATCGAAGGCCTGCTCGGCGAGAAATACCTTGTGCGCGAGGGCCGGGATTTGATCCCGACCGCGAAGGCGTTCCAGCTCATGACGCTCCTGCGCGGGCTCGGCGTGAAGGAACTGACCGCGCCCGAACTGACGGGCGAATGGGAATACAAGTTGTCGCAGATGGAGCGCGGCAACTTGGGCCGAGACGCGTTCATGCAGGAAATCGCCCGCATGACGCAAACGATCGTCAAGCGCGCGAAAGAGTACGACTCCGACACGATCCCGGGCGATTACGCCACGCTGAGCACGCCGTGCCCGAATTGCGGCGGGCAGGTGAAGGAGAACTACCGGCGCTTTGCCTGCACGCAATGCGAGTTCTCGATCTCGAAGATCCCGGGCAGCCGCCAGTTCGAGGTCGAGGAAGTGGAAACGCTGCTGAAGGACAAGACGATCGGCCCCTTGTCCGGTTTCCGGAGCAAGATGGGGCGCCCGTTCTCGGCCATCCTCAAGCTCACGTTCGACGACGAGACGAAGAACTACAAGCTCGAATTCGATTTCGGCCAGGACCAGGGCGGCGAGGATGGCGAAGCGCCCGACTTCTCCGAGCAAGAGAGCGTGGGCGCATGCCCCAAATGCCGTGCGCGCGTGTTCGAGCATGGCATGAGCTACGTTTGCGAAAACTCGGTGGCGAACCCGAAGACCTGCGATTTCCGCTCGGGCAAGGTGATTCTGCAGCAGGAAATCACTCGCGAGCAGATGGGCAAGCTGCTGGGAGAAGGCCGCACCGACCTGCTGACCGGCTTCAGGTCATCGCGTACCGGCCGCAACTTCAAGGCGTTCCTCGTCAAGCAAAGCGACGGCAAGATCGGCTTCGAATTCGAGAAGAAAGAGCCCTCGGCGAAGACGGCCGCCAAAACGGCATCGCGTGCGGCTGCGGCGGCGAACGGCGATTCGGACGGCGCCGAGGAAGCGGTCAAGGCCGCTCCGGCCAAGAAAGCCGCGACCAAAACCGCGGCGAAACCGGCAGCCAAAACGGCAGCCGCGAAAACGCCGGCCAAGCGTGCTGCAGCACGCAAGGTGAACGCTTAAGCGATAGCATCGACGCGCGATGTCGATCGGCGTCGACCGATGAAACGAAGCGAGCGCACACGGGTGCGCTCGCTTCGTTTTTTTGCTACGCCCGCCCCATCCCTCGAGGCATTCGACGCACGCTCTAGTGCATCGTTACAACGGGGACGCCGTGCTCATGCGCACGCGTTGCGGACGCGCCAGCTTGCCGACCCCGCCATCGCGGCGGCCGCCGAATGCCTCGCTCTCGACCTCCTCGCCGTCTACTCCTTCGCTCGCATCGACAGGTTCGAGCTGCGATGAAACCGGCGCGCTCACCGGCGCCGCGGAACCATCCTTGAGCCACAGTTCGCCGAGCGTGCCGTTCGGCGTCTGGCTAAAGTGCTCGACGAGGTGATCGATGAACGTGCGCACCTTGGCCGGCAAGTGACGGCGGCTCGGGTATCCGATGTTGATTTCTACCTGCGGCAACCGATAGTCGGACAGGACGCGCACGAGATTGCCGCGCGTCGTATCGCTTCCGATTAGGTAGCTCGGCAAGATCGCGATGCCCATGTCGAGCAGCGCGAACTGACGCAGCATCTCCGTGTTGTTCGCGACGATGACGTTGGACGGCCGCACCCGCACCTCGCCTTCGGGCCCAGTGAACACCCGCTCATCGCCCCAATATTCGGTCGGCAGGCTCAAGCACGCATGGTCGAGCAATGCCTCCGGCCGCGTGGGCGTGCCGTGTTTTTCCAAATAGGCGGGCGTGGCGCAGACGATCATGCAGCCGGTCGTGAGCCGGCGCGTCACGATACTGGCACTGCGCACTTTTTGAGCAATGACGATGCCGACGTCGAACCCTTCTTCGACGAGATCGACGCTGCGGTCCACGAGCGTGAGGTCCGGCACGACTTTCGGGAAGCGCTGCGTGTACGTCTGTAGGACCGGCGCGAGATTGTGCAGACCGAACACCACGGGCGCGACGATGCGTAGCGTGCCGACGGGCTCGTGATTGCGTGCGACGACCATCTGCTCGACGTCTTCGAGCTCATCGAGAATCTGGCGGGCGCGTTCCAAGTAGACCTGACCCGATTCCGTCAGCGAGAGACTACGGGTGGTGCGGTTGAGCAGGCGTGTGCCGAGCCGGCCTTCGAGGTCGGCCACGTGACGCGTCGCCACGGCGTTGGAGATGTCCATCGCGCTGGCTGCACGGGCAAAACTGCCGAGATCGGCTACCTTCACGAACACACGCATCGACTGCAAATGATCCATTGAGGACTCCTGCCGCTTGTTGTTACTCAGAAAAAAATTTCCGAGCCAATCCGTAATTGTCCTACGACTTTGAAACGCATGCAGAGTTGCGCGCAGAGCGACCTTTATTTCTTACCAAGAAATACGCGCTTGGATCGATTGCGGAATTTGAGGGCAAAAATTGTGCTGACACGTAGCAGCACCAACGAAAAAACCGCCCGAAGGCGGTTCGTCATCGTTGAAACCCGGTGCGAAAGAGGGTGATTACGGCTCCTTTTCACCCCGAATAAACACTCTGCTTCTCGACCTTAGGCCGAAGCCAACCGGCCCTCGATTTCGGCTTTCGTCTGCGTGAGCGCCGCGGGCAACCGATGCCGCAACGAGTCGAAGAACTCGGCGTGCAACTCCAGCTCGCGCCGCCAGTCGTCATCGTCGACGGAAATGACCTGCTCGAACTGATCGCGCGTGAAATCGAGGCCCTTCCAATCGATGTCCTCGTAGCGCGGCGAAACGCCGAAAGCGTGGTCGACGCCTTCTGCCCGGCCTTCCACTCGGCTAACCATCCAGCGCAGAACGCGCATGTTTTCGCCGAAGCCCGGCCAGACGAACTTGCCGTCCGCGCCCTTGCGGAACCAGTTGACGCAGAAGATCTTCGGCAGCTTCGCGCCGAGCTTGTCGAGCCGCTCGCCCACCTTGAGCCAGTGATCGAAGTAGTCGCCCATGTGGTAGCCGCAGAACGGCAGCATCGCGAAGGGATCGCGTCGCACCACGCCTTGCTTGCCGGCTGCGGCAGCGGTGGTCTCGGAGCCCATCGTCGCCGCCATATAGACGCCTTCCACCCAGTTGTGCGCTTCGGTCACGAGCGGAACCGTACCCGAGCGCCGCCCGCCGAAAATGAAGGCGTCGATCGGCACGCCCGCCGGGTTTTCCCAATCGGGATCGATCGACGGACATTGCGAAGCCGGCGCAGTGAAGCGGGCGTTCGGATGAGCGGCTTTGCGCCCCGTTTCCTTGGCGATCTCGGGCGTCCAATCGTTGCCCTGCCAATCGATGAGATGGGCGGGCGCAGCCTCGGTCATCCCTTCCCACCAGACGTCGCCGTCGTCCGTCAGCGCGACGTTCGTGAAGATGACATTGCCCTTGAGCGTGGCCATCGCGTTGAAGTTCGTCTTTTCGCTCGTGCCGGGCGCCACGCCGAAATAGCCGGCCTCCGGATTGATCGCGTAGAGCCGGCCATCCTTGCCCGGCTTGATCCACGCGATGTCGTCGCCGATCGTCGAAATCGACCAGCCGTCCATGGCGCTCGGCGGGATGAGCATGGCGAAGTTCGTCTTACCGCACGCGGACGGAAACGCCGCGGCCACGCGATATTTGCGGCCTTCGTCGGACGTGACGGTCAGAATGAGCATATGTTCGGCGAGCCAGCCTTCCTTGCGGCCCATCGTCGACGCGATGCGCAGCGCGAAACATTTCTTGCCGAGCAGCGCATTGCCGCCGTATCCCGAACCGAAACTCCAGATCTCGCGCGCTTCGGGGAAATGCACGATGTACTTCGTCGGATTGCAAGGCCACGAAACGTCTGCCTGGCCCGCCTCGAGCGGCGCGCCGACCGAGTGCACGCACGGGACGAATTCGCCGTCTTCGCCAAGCACGTCGTACACGGCGCGGCCCATGCGGGTCATGATCCGCATGTTGACGACGACGTAGGGACTATCGGTCAACTCGATGCCGATATGCGCGATGGGCGAACCGATCGGCCCCATCGAGAACGGCACGACGTAGAGCGTGCGCCCGCGCATGGCGCCGTCGAAGAGACCGTCGAGCGTCGTGCGCATCTCGGACGGCTCCATCCAATTGTTGGTGGGGCCCGCATCCTCTTCGCACTCCGCACAGATGAATGTGCGATCTTCGACGCGCGCGACGTCGGAAGGGTCAGAACAAGCCAGATACGAGTTCGGACGCTTCTCAGCGTTCAAACGCTTGAGCGTGCCGGCCTGGACCATCTGTTCGCACAAACGATCGTATTCCTCCTGCGAACCGTCACACCAGACGATTCGATCAGGTTTCGTCAGGGCAGCGATGCGTTGGACCCAGCCGATCAGCTTGCGATGTTTGACGTAAGCGGGCGCTTCAAGTGTGGCGACGCCTCCAAAGGCGGAATGGTTCATCGAGCAGTCTCCGTTTTGTGATCGTTAAGAAGGAAACGGGCATGGCTCGCCGACGCTGCATGCGAGAGGCACGTTCGTGCGCGTACGTTGCGCGCGCGAACGGGAGCGTCAGGAGCGGGAAAGCTTGCCGCGGAGCACGCGCGCGGAACGCCGGGCGCGCATGAAGCGGCGCACGCGTGCAAATCGCGGCTTGCGCGTTCGCGCGACAAGCTGTTAAAAAGAAGCGGTCCTGCCTAGTGAAAGCCGTGAGCATCGTGACGAGGCTCGTTGCATCGCTCATGCCAGCTTGTGTTCCTGTGACAGGTTGGAACCGAGAAGCATATCACTCCGTCTATAGCGTACATCGTGCGCTGCACAACTCACCTCCCTTGCTTATGAAGATTGCCATTCTCGACGACTACCAGGACGCCGTCCGCAAACTCGAATGCTTCCACCTACTGACCCAACATGATGTGAAAGTGTTCAATAACACCGTGCGCGGCCTTGGACAGTTGGCCAGCCGCCTCGCGGAAGTGGACGCGTTGGTGCTGATCCGAGAACGTACGCGCGTCACGTCGCAGCTGCTCGACAAGCTTCCGCACCTGCGCATGATCAGCCAGACAGGCAAGGTGTCGAACCACATCGATCTCGATGCGTGCACCGAGCGCGGCATCGCGGTGCTCGAAGGCGTCGGCTCGCCGATCGCCCCCGCCGAGCTTACGTGGGCGCTGATCATGGCCGCACAGCGTCGCATCCCGCAGTACGTCGCGAACCTCAAACAAGGCGCGTGGCAGCAATCGGGGCTCAAGACCTCGGCGCTGCCGCCCAATTTCGGTCTTGGAACCGTCCTGCGCGGGCATACGCTCGGCATCTGGGGCTATGGAAAGATTGGACGACTCGTCGCGGGCTACGGCAAAGCGTTCGGCATGCGCGTGCTGATTTGGGGCCGAGAGCATTCGCTCGAGGCCGCGAAGGCCGACGGCTATGAAGTCGCGGCAAGCCGCGAAGCGCTGTTCGAAGAAAGCGACGTTTTGACGCTCCACTTGCGCCTGCATGACGACACGCGCGGCATCGTCAAACAGGCCGACTTGCTGCGGATGAAGCCGACCGCACTGTTCGTCAACACGAGCCGCGCCGAATTGCTCGAGGAGAACGCGCTCGTCAACGCACTCTCGCACAATCGGCCCGGCATGGTGGCGATCGACGTGTACGAGAGCGAGCCGATCCTCCAGGGTTACGGTTTGTTACGCATGGAGAACGTGATCTGCACGCCGCACATCGGCTATGTCGAGCGAGAAAGCTACGAACTTTATTTCAGCGCGGCGTTCAAGAACATCTTGGCGTTCGATGAAGGCGACACCGCGAGCGTCGTCAACCCGGAGGCGTTGAGCGTCGTGCGCAGGCGATGAACCGAGCCTGTTACGCGGAGAGTTCCTCGAGCCGTGGCAGCTGTTCGAGGAACGCCTCGCCGTCCGCGCGGCCCAGGTCGTAAGCCGGACGCATGAGCGCGGGCTGGGTGTAGTCCCAGCTCGAGATCGGCACTTTGCGCGACGGCTGGACGTAGAGGCGTTGCTGCGCGCCGTGCGCAATCACGAAGGTTTGCGGGCGGGGATAGCGGCGCGTGACCATGACGAGCACGCGGCCGGGCGTTTCGTCGAGCGCGTCGACGGGCACGTTGTCGACCATGCCGCCGTCGAGCACGGGGCGTCCGTTGCGGCGCAGGACGGGCGTGAACGGCGGCGTACACGACGACTGCAGAATCAGATCGGCGAGTTCATCGACGACTGCGCAGTCTTGCGCCCGTACAAATTCCGGGCGGAAGCCTAGCGTTCGACCGAGCGTCGGGTGCAGGACTTTTCGGACGTGCTTGTCGATGTTGTAGGCGATGAGTCCGGCCGCGACGGAGGTGCGCGCACCGAGCCAACGTGGCACGCGTGAGACGCCCACGCGAATCTCGGGTGCGTTCGCGAGCTTGCCGAAGGGCTCGCCGTAGATTTCGAGCAGCGCGCGGCGATAGATCGCGTAGTGCGGGAAAACGGCGGCGCCGCGTCGCCAGAGGTTGCCCCAGTAGACGTTTTTCTTGTTGTGGCGAAGAACGTCCTCGTAGTAGCGCATGACCCATTCCGAGTCGCGCGTGTAGAGCATGCAGGCCGTGGCCGCGCCGGCGGAAATCGCCGTGATGACGCGCGGCGCGAGCGCAAGCTCGGGTTGGACGACGTCCCAAAAGCCGGCCTGCCACCAGCAGCGGTTGCCGCCGCCTGCGAACACGACCTGATCGAACATGCGGATTCCTTTCTTTTCTTGAGCGGGCGTGGCGCTGCTCGC
>DATJJH010000186.1:0-11574 GCA_035492395.1 Trinickia sp.
GTGCCCATCCGCCATATCGATGTCGGGGGCGGGCTCGGCATCACGTACTCGACGGAGACGCCTCCCGACACGAGCCAATTCGTGCGCGCGCTGCTCGAACGAATCGAAGCTCGCGGCCATGGCCACCGCGAAGTGTTCTTCGAGCCTGGACGCTCGGTCACCGGCAACGCCGGCATCTTGCTTACGCGTGTCGAATTCCTGAAACCGGGCGCGGAGAAGAATTTCGCCATCGTCGACGCCGCGATGAACGATCTCGCGCGGCCGGCCATGTATCAGGCCTATCACGCAATCGAGCCCGTTTCTTTGCGTTCGAACACGCCGCGCGTGTACGACATCGTCGGCCCGGTTTGCGAGAGCGGCGACTGGCTCGGGCGCGACCGCTCGCTGGCGCTCGAGCCGAACGACCTCCTCGCCATCCGCTCCGCGGGCGCCTATTCGTTCGTCATGAGCTCGAACTACAACACGCGGCCGCGTGCCGCCGAGGTCGTCGTGGACGGCGATCGCGCCTATCTCGTACGGGCGCGAGAGACAGTGCACGAGTTGTTCGCGGGCGAATCGGTCCTCCCCGGCTGATACGGCGATGTACCGAGCGGATACGGCAGCCGAATGCCTATCGGCTGCCCCGCCCGCATCGGACCGCGCACCGGGCTAAACGCCCGATGCGACAATGCCGGGCAGCAAGTCGAGCGGCGTGAAGGTCATGTGCCTGCGCGCGCAGCGAACCACTTGGCCCGCGCCCAGGCTATCAGGCGCCAGCCTAGCAGCACGATGACGATCGCACCGTAGAGCTTCGGCAAGATTAGGTCGTGCTTCCCCGCCTTCATCCACCAGAAGTGCAGAATCGCTAGCGCGGCGATGGCATAGATCGAGCGATGAAGCGTCAGCCAGCGCCGTCCCAGCTTGCGGGCGGCCGCGCGCGGCGACGTGGCCGCCAATGGAATCAAAAGAACGAACGCTGCGAAGCCAACGGTGATGAACGGACGCTTTCCGATGTCCTTCAGTATCTCGGCGACGGCGAACCATTTGTCGAACCAAATGTACGTCGTGAAATGCAGCGTCGCATAAAAGAACGCATACAGACCGAGCATCCGCCGAAACCGCAGCAGCGCATTGACGCCGGTCAGTCGTCGCACGGGCGTCACCGCCAATGTGATGCACAGAAAGACGAGTGTCCAAAGCCCGGTCGAGCGCGTAATGAATTCGATGGGATTCGCACCGAGCCGATCGGTGAAGCCAAAGAAAACGATCCGTACGAGCGGATACAGCGCGGCGATGAAGACGGCGATTTTTGCAGGTGCAATCCACCGTTCAACGCCGCCGCGGGGACGAGCCGCGCTGGCCCCGGCGCGTACCGGACGGCTCGTGCCGCCCATTGGGCGTGCGTCGCCGCCCGATAGCGATTGCGTCTGGGGAGACGGAGACATGAAAGGCGCTCCTCGACTCAAAAGTACTTGCGCAGGTCCATCCCTTGGTACATGGATGCGACGAGGCTACCGTAGCCGTTGAACATCAGGGTTTTGCGTTTCGGCGTGAAGAACCCGTCTTCGCCGATCCGCCGCTCGGTGGCCTGGCTCCAGCGCGGGTGGTCCACATTCGGGTTCACGTTCGAATAGAATCCGTATTCGTTCGACGCGTAGGTGTTCCAGCTCGTCGGCGGCTGTTTTTCGACGAAGCGAATTTTCACGAGCGATTTCGCACTCTTGAACCCGTACTTCCACGGCACGACCACGCGAACCGGCGCGCCGTTTTGATTCGGCAGCACCTGCCCGTAGACGCCGACGGTCAACAGCGTCAGGGGGTTCATCGCTTCGTCCATTCGCAGCCCTTCCGAATACGGCCATTCGAGGATCGGCTCGCTAATGCCGGGCATCTGTGAAGCATCGGCCAGCGTGATGAATTGGATGAACTTCGCGTTGCCCGTAGGCTGTGCGCGCTTCACGAGTTCGGAGAGCGAATAGCCTACCCACGGGATCACCATCGACCAGCCTTCGACGCAACGATGCCGGTACACGCGCTCCTCGAGCGGCGCGAGCTTGAGCAGTTCGTCGATGTCGTAGACCTTCGGGTTCTTCACCTCGCCTTCAACGCTGACCCGCCACGGGTGCGGCCGCAACGTGCCCGCGTTGTGCGCCGGATCGCTCTTGTCGGTACCGAACTCATAGAAGTTGTTGTAGGTCGTCACGTCCTTGTACGGCGTGACTTTCTCCGCCACGACGAACTTCGCGTTCGTGGCGGCCGCGAGTTTTTGCGCTTTCGGGTCTGGCGACGCATAGGCGCCGAACGCCGCGTGGCTCAGCCCGAGCGTGCCGCCCGCCATGGCGAGTCCCGCCACGCCGGCCGCCTGCAAAACGCGCCGCCGATTCTCGAACATCGCGCGAGGCGTAATCTCGCTAGAGGCGATGTCCTCGCCGGAAAGTACGATGCGCTGCTCTCGTTTGATCCACACGATGCTGCTCCTCAACGAAAAACCGGGCCACTGCGCCCCCTCTATCGGGGAAGACCGTTTCGGGCCCGCTCGGTGTATATACCGCTGTCGACGCTATTCGGATGCATTCAATTACCTGACACTGCCCAAGCGGCGTCGATTCGATACCGATCTGGTCCCGATTCGGGCTCGCTCGCTGCGCAGCCCGTACAAAACGCAAAAAACCGCCGATGGTCGACCATGCGGCGGTTTCTGGGGGCAAGGGCGATCGAGATCGACGCCGGGTGCGACACCTACAGCTTGCCGTAGCTATGCAAACCGGACAAGAACATGTTGACGCCCAGGAAGGCAAAGGTGGTGACGAGCAGGCCCGTCAATGCCCACCAGGCCGCCGCCGAACCACGCAAGCCTTTCATCAGACGCATGTGCAGCCAGGCCGCATAGTTGAGCCAAACGATCAGCGCCCAAGTTTCCTTCGGGTCCCAACTCCAGTAACCGCCCCAAGCTTGGGCTGCCCACAGCGCGCCCAATATCGTCGCCACCGTAAAAAAGGCGAAACCGACGGCGATCGACTTGTACATGACGTCGTCGAGTACGACGAGCGACGGCAGGCGGTCGCTCAGAATCCCTCGCTCGCTGAGCAGGTAAGCCACGCCAACCATGGCCGACAGCGCAAAGGAGCCATAGCCGATGAAGTTGGCCGGAACGTGGATCTTCATCCACCAGCTTTGCAGCGCGGGCACGAGCGGCTGGATCTGCTGCGCATCGCGCGCGACCGAGTACCACATGAGAAAACCGACAGCGGCGCTGATGACTAGGAGCACGAACGCGCCGAGCGCACGCGTGGCGTAGTGCTGCTCGTAGTAGAGATAGAACAGCGCCGTGATCAAACAAAAAAGCACGAACACTTCATAGAGGTTCGAGATCGGAATGTGACCGACGTCGGCGCCGATGAGATACGACTCGTACCAGCGCACCATCATCCCGGTGAATCCCATCAGCACGGCAAACCAGGTCAGCTTCGAGCCGATGGCGCCGCCCGATGGCGAACGCGAAAGCAGGCCAATCCAGTAGAAGAGCGTCGCCAACACGAACAGCGCGCACATCCAAAGAATGGCCGATTGGCTGGACAGGAAGTACTTGAGGAAGAACGCGGAATCGGCCCTAGCCAGATTGCCTTGGTAAATTTGCAGCGAAAGCAGCGAGAGCGCCGCGATTCCGATCGCCAACAGCCGAGCCGGCTTCCAGCGCCAGCCCAGTACGATAAGCGCGGGCACCGCGCAGACGAGCACGAGCTTATCGTAGTAGTTCATGAACGCGTGGTAGCGCGTCAGCGCGAAGCCCGCACCGCCTGCCACGGCCAGTGCGAACAACCAATCGAACGGCCGCAGGCGGCGCAGGAACGAGCGCTCGTCCAAGGCGCCGGACTGCGGCTGGACGGCCGGTTGGGAGCGGGAAGCGTGTGTCAAATCCATGATGATTACCGAGTGTCAGTCTTGCGAGCCGGAGGACGATTCGATCGTTTCTCTAGCGCTCGGAGGTTCGGTGCGCGGATGCGCCCCGTCGTTGGGCGAAGTCGCGGCAACCTGCGCCGGCGCGCCGAGCGTGGCGCCGATGGCGTCGCGCACCATCGCGAATTCTTTATCGAAGTCGAGCGTCTTGCGCGCCGTCGACATCGCCATGACCACGGACGTGCCCGCGGGCCCGTCTTTCAGCCAGAACCATAGCCGCCGCTCACGCACGTAGAACATCGAAAAAATGCCGGCAACGAGCAGCAGGCTGCCAAGATACACCAGTTTCGCGCCCGGCGCGCGCGTCAACTGGAACACCGACGCTTGCACCTGCTTGAACGAATCAAGCTGCAAGTAGACGGGAGATCCATACAAGAAGCTGTCGGAAAGCGCGTTGATCGAGTTCTGCACGAAACGGCTCGCGCTCGCCGTGGGCTGTACATCGGGCTCGCCCGCTTGCTCTCGCGCAAGCTGCCACAAGTCCCACGTCGAGCCTTCGAGCATCCGAAGCAACAGCGATGCCGCCTTCTCCTTCTCGCCCTTCGGCACCGAACGATCGATGAAGGTTGCGATCGACTGAAACCCGCCGGGCGGCTGTCCGGGCGCCGTGTTGGCCGCGCCGGCGTCCGCGCCCGCGAATAGGGTCAAGACACGTGCGGCGCTTTCCTCGAGATGCGCACGAAGCTCGGCGTTCGAGTCGGCAATGGAGCGTTGCGCGAAGCGATGCGCCGCCTGTGCGCGAAGCGTGGGATTGTCGAGCGCGGCGCGCAACAGCATCCACTCTTTGAGGCTGCCCTGCTCGTCGGCGGGGATGCGCAGGTAGCGGAACGGATCGTTCGGCGTCGTACGCATGCCGGCGAGGAAAAAACGGGCGCCATCGACGTCGACGGGCAACATGTAGTTGTTGAATTCGCGCGCCTGGCCGTCTGTGCCGCGAATCTTGTATTGCACGGACGGACCGACGTTGTGCAAGTCCATCGACTTGGACGATTTCGCGCCCGAACCGAGCCGCTCGTCGAACGCCTCCTTGAGCGACTGGTGGGCCGCCACGCCGCGGGCGTCGTTCCGCCCGTTGCCGTTCGTGAGGTTTTCGACGTTGATCGCCCGAAAATCGGCTAGCTCGACGGTTTGGCCTTTCACGCCCGGCATCGACGCCGAAAGCGGAGCAGAGGCGCCGATTGCGCCGCTAAAAGGCATCGTTTTCGCCGAATCTCCGGTCATCGGCCATGCCGTCATCGACATTTGCGAGCCACCGTCTTGGAAGCTCGATTGGTAGATCGAGACGCCGTCGTACTCGAACGGCTTGTTGACCTCGATGCGAGCCGGTGTACGTTTGCCCGTCTCATGATCGATCACGACGATGTCGCTGGCGAAAAGCTTCGGCATGCCGGTCGAGTAGTAGTCGACGATGAACTTCTCGAGCTCGATCGAGAACGGCAAATCCTGAATGAGGGAGCCGTTCGGCTGATTGAGGATGGCGGTCGAAACGTGCTGCCCTTCGGGCACCCACGCATAGCCACGGAAAGTGGGATTGGACGGCGAGAGCCGATGCGTCGGAGCGATTTCGTTGATCACTGCGCTCGTCGAGATCGGCGATTTCCCGAACAACCACATCTGAAACTTGATCGGCAGATTGCTATCCATGAGGCCGCCGAGACAAATCACGACAATGGCCAGGTGCGCAAAGATATAGCCGAGCTTGGCGAGCGCGCCGCGCTTCGCGGCGATGAGCGTGGCGCCGTCGGACTCGCGCACGACATAGCGGTAGCCGAGCTTGCCCGCGAGGACGGATACGCGGGCGGCGGTTTCAGCGCGCGCGGTGGAGGCGGCGTATTCCGCTTTGTGATGGAAGGCACGCAGACTGCCCTCGCGCACCTTGTCTTTCCAGCTCTTCATGTCGGCGATCATCTTCGGTGCGTTGCGCACGACGCACAGCGAAATCGATACGATCAAGAAGCCGAGGATCAGCATGAACCACCACGCGCTGTACACCGTGAAGAGGCCAAGCGCGCGGAAGATGTCGGCCCAGAACGGGCCGAACTGGTTGACATAGTTGGGGTACGGATCATCTTGCGTGAGGACCGTGCCGACAATGCTGGCAATCGCGAGAACGACGAGCAGGGCGATCGCGAAGCGCATCGAACTCAGCAGTTCGAGCGCGCTCTTGAGGACTCGCCTGTCCGACTTCAACTCATAACCCGAGGTGGTGACGCTCATTCAAACTCCTGTGGAGCAGAGCCACCGCCTTTAGCGGTCACCCTGGTCCCGTGCAAGCGATACAACAAAAAAGGGTGAGGGCCAGCCGCCGGAGGCGGTGACGCTCCCACCCTTTTCTTGTCTTCTTCTAGCCGGCAGGCCCGGCTTCTCGTTCGTTTCCGGCGGCGCTCAGTGCAAGCCGGCGATGTAATCGGCAACCGCCTTAACCTCGCTGTCCGAGAGCCGCGCTGCGATGCCGTGCATCGCATCGTTGTTGTTGCGTGCGCCGGGGCCTTGCTGGAACGCATGCAGCTGGGCGACCGTATAGTCGGCCCACTGCCCCGACAACCGCGGATACTGCACCGGGATACCCATCCCGGTCGGCCCGTGACAGCTTGCGCACGCGGGTACGCCTTTCTCGGCGATACCGCCGCGGAAGATCTTTTGCCCCATCGGCACGATGGCCGCATCGCGCGCAACGCCGGGCTTCATCGCCTGCGACGCGAAGTATGCCGCGACGTTGACCATGTCCTGATCGGACAGCGCCGCCGCCATGCCGGCCATGATCGGGTTGGCGCGCGCGGCCGTCTTGGCGCCCGCTTGCACTTTGAAATCCTTCAACTGCTTGACGAGATACGCCTCGTGCTGTCCAGCCAGCTTCGGAAACGAGCCGCTCGCGCTGTTGCCGTCCGCCCCGTGGCAAGAGGCACAGACTTGCGTCGCGATCGCTTGCCCCCGATTGACGTCCGGCTTCGGTGAATCCGCCGCTCTCGTTTGTGCCGCCCAACTCAACAAACCTGCTGCTGCAACGACTTGAAGCACCTTCAAAGACATGCACAGTCGATTCATTCGCACACCCGGTTTCGTCTTGTGAGAATAGAGTGTCCTCCGGCGCCCGGCTTCCGAACGCCGCCCTTGCGGGCCGTGGACATATCGCAGGGCGGCCCGGCGATACACCCGAGAGGTTCATGCAAAAACCGCAGCGACCATCGCCGCCAAAAAGCACCAAAAAGCAGTGCGGCAATAAGCCCTGAGCGCTTGACAACGCGACAAAAACGCCCGGACCGGTCTTCAGTAAACCGTCGTATTGTACAATAACTCGCTAACCGCCAAGACGCCAGTCGGGCGTGCCCCGGCGTCAATCAGCGCCGTCACCCGGGCGTTGCACACGCTCTCCTTCCTGTCCCGCCATGGCCTTCCTGCTGCATCAAGCCCGCTTTTACATTACCGTCAATCACTTGCGCGACCTGCCTGCGACGGTCCAGCCCGAAATCGCTTTCGCGGGGCGCTCGAACGCCGGCAAATCGACCGCCATCAACGTGCTGTGCAATCAAAAACGCCTCGCGTTCGCGAGCAAGACACCCGGCCGCACGCAGCATATCAACTACTTCAGCGTCGGGCCGGAGCTCGACCCCACCGGCTACGTCGTCGATCTTCCGGGCTACGGCTATGCGGAAGTGCCCGGCGCGGCCAAGGCGCACTGGGAAGCGCTGCTCTCGAGCTACCTGCAAACCCGCGCCCAACTTCGCGGAATGGTCTTGATGATGGACTCGCGCAGGCCGTTGACCGAACTCGATAGGCGCATGATCGAATGGTTCGCGCCGACGGGCAAGCCTATTCATACGCTGCTGACGAAGTGCGACAAACTGACGCGGCAGGAAAGCATCAACGCGTTGCGGGCCACGGAGAAGGGATTCTCGGAATATCGCAAGGCCGGCTACGCGGGCGAGCTGAGCGCGCAGTTGTTTTCGGCGCTCAAGCGCGTGGGACTCGACGAGGCGCATGAACGCCTGGAGGGGTGGCTGCGTCCCAACGCGGGCCAAGCTGACGCCGACGTTACGCCTGCGTGACGGCCACGGCCGAAACTACGAGGATTCGCCATAAAAAAACCCGCCTAACGTCGGCGGGTTGAACAGCCTAATCGAAAAAACGACAGGCACCCGCTCAGGGAGGAGAAGCGGGGAGCGCCGCCGCATGCGCCCTTCGGCTACACGCGCTTTGCTCGATCGCTATGATATACCATTGGTTGCAAAAGTTTTGCGTCGGCACGCCCGGCGTTTTCCGCCACCCCATCGCGATTTCTCCCCTATGAGTTTCTATCCCCATCACCGTCCGCGCCGCATGCGTCGCGACGATTTTTCGCGCCGGCTCATGCGCGAAAACGTGCTGACCACGAACGATCTCATCTATCCCGTCTTTATCGTCGAAGGCAACAACGTACGGCAGGCGGTCGCGTCGATGCCCGGTGTGGAGCGCGTGTCGGTCGATCTGCTGATGAAGGTGGCCGAGCAGTGCGTCGAACTGGGCGTGCCGGTGCTGTCGCTCTTTCCGGCGATCGAGCCCTCGCTCAAGACGCCCGACGGCCGCGAAGCAGCGAACCCCGACGGCTTGGTTCCACGGGCCGTTCGCGAACTCAAGCAACGTTTCCCCGAGTTGGGGGTGCTGACCGACGTCGCGCTCGATCCCTACACTAGCCACGGGCAGGACGGCGTGCTGGACGAAGCGGGCTACGTGCTCAACGATGAAACCGTCGAAATCCTCGTCGAGCAGGCCCGCACGCAGGCCGAAGCAGGGGTCGATATCGTGGCGCCATCGGACATGATGGACGGCCGGATCGGCGCGCTGCGCGAAATGCTCGAGAGCGAAGGCCATGTCTACACGCGCATCATGGCTTATGCGGCCAAATATGCATCCGCGTTCTACGGCCCGTTCCGCGATGCCGTCGGCTCCGCGACGAATCTGGGCAAGAGCAACAAAATGACCTATCAGATGGACCCGGCCAACTCCGACGAGGCGCTGCGGGAAGTGCGGCTCGACATCGAAGAGGGCGCCGACATGGTCATGGTCAAGCCGGGCATGCCGTACCTCGACATCGTCCGGCGCGTGAAAGACGAGTTCCGCTTCCCGACCTACGTCTACCAGGTCAGCGGCGAGTACGCGATGCTCAAGGCCGCCGCGCAAAACGGCTGGCTCGATCACGACAAGGTGATGATGGAGTCGCTGCTCGCATTCAAACGCGCGGGCGCGGACGGTGTGCTCACGTACTTTGCGCTGGATGCGGCGCGACTGCTGCGGTCGCAAAAGTAGGTACCTGGCAGTCGCGAAGACGGTGTCCGCTGTCGGCGATCACATGCCAATGACCCGAGTTGGGGCGTCCAAGCGACGCCCTTTTTCATTGGCCGACGAATCGCGATAAATCGATCATGGACCATTGAACGTATCGAAGCGCGAGCGCCAGCACCGGCGCCGGCTCCGACGGCATGTGCTAGCTGTCGATGCGCTCAGGACTGAAGCGACGGCGCAACGCGATCGAGGCGACGTAGAAAGGTGTCGGCCGATTCATAGCCGACGACGCGCAGCACCTCTTTCCCCGATCGGTCGAAGAAAATGATCCCCGGCGGCCCGAACAAGCCGAATCGCTTCAGCAGCGCCTGATCGTCCACGTTGTTCGCCGTGACATCGGCCCGAAGCAGCTGAAGTTGCGCGAGGCGCGCTTGGACGCGCTTGTCGGAGAACGTAAAACGCTCCATCTCTTTGCAGCTCACGCACCAGTCGGCATAAAAGTCGAGCATGATGGGTCGTGCATCGGCTTTCAGCAGGGTATCGAGCTTCGTCAGCGATTGGACAGGCGCGAACATGGCCTCCTGGTCGGGCGAGGCGGTGTTCGACGTCGCAGGCTGCCCCCCTGCGCGCGCAGCCAGCACAGCGAGCGGCCGCACCGGATCGGCCGAACCCGCCGCGAGCCCGACCAGCATCGCAGCGGCCCAAATCGCGAGCGCGGCGCCAAGCCCGCGCCCCAGTCGACGCCAAATCGACGGGCCTCCCGCGTTCGGCGTAAACAGCCCCAGCGCGGCCGCCGCAATGAGGAGCCAAAGCGCGGCGAGCAACATCTGCGGCGTCGACGGCAATACCGGCCAGACGATCCAAAGGGCCGCCGCGAGCAGCACGACGCCGAAAAAGACTTTTACGCCGTCCATCCAGCTACCCGCGCGCGGCAAGAGCGTTCCAGCCCCCAGCCCGATGATCAGCAACGGGACGCCGAGGCCGAGACCCATCGAAAACAAGGCCGCACCACCCAGCACCGCGTTGCCCGTATGAGCGATGAAAGCCAGTACGGCGAAGAGCGGGGCCGTCATGCACGCGCCCACCACGAGTGCCGAAAGCGCGCCCATGACGGCGACAGCCGCAAACCTACCGCCGGAGCGTCGGCTCGAAGCGTCCGAAACGCGGTCCTGCCAACGTTGCGGAAGCACCAGGTCGACGCCGGCGATCAAAGTCAGCGCGAATGCGGTCAACAACGCGGCAAAAAGACCAAGCACCCATGGGTTTTGCAGCCACGCGCCAAGCGATTGCCCAACGAGCGCCGCTGCGATGCCCAGCGCCGTATAAACGAGCGCCATGCCGACGACGTATGCCAGCGACAGCGCAAATCCACGCCCATGCGTCACTTTGCCGCGCTGCCCGATGATGATCGCCGACACGATCGGGATCATCGGATACGAACAAGGCAGCAGGCTCAGGACCAGGCCGGCAAGAAAATAAAGCCCCACCGTGGCGGCAAAGCCGCCGCCCTGCAGCAGTGATTGCGCGTAGTCGGCGCTGGTCACGCGCTCGTACCACGAGCCCTGCGAACCGCCCGTTAAAGCGGCCGATTGCCCGCCCCCCGCCGCCGCACCTTCGGCCGTGCCCAGTGCTGCGCCGCGGACACGGTAAACGTGCTCCGCCGGCGGATAGCAGATGCCCGCATCGGCGCAGCCTTGAGACGTGACAACGAGATCGAAGGCGCTCGAAGCTGACTGTATCGGCACCCGCACGGTCAGGTCGCCTCGATAGGTCTCGACGTTCTTTTGAAAGGTAGGATCGAATTTGATATGGCCGGCCGGCAATTGCGCAGCGCCGAGCGTGGCCGTGCCGCCCTTGACCGCGAACTGGAACCGCTCGCGATAAAGGTAGTACCCGTCTGCGATTTTGAAGTGAACGTCCACTTCATGAGGTTGCTCTGCTGCGCTGAACCGAAACGCCACCGCCGGATCGAGAAAATCGTCAGCGCGTGCGGCGCCCACGAGCCCGGCGCCCATGCAGACACACGTAACGATGAACAACACCACACGCGCCACGTGGCGCGCAGGATCAAGAAGCGGCTTAAACATGCGTCGGTCGGTGTGTTTCGGTCTCCACCCATTGCGCGTAGGCATTGGATGCGGCGGCCTGCCACGAGAGCAGTTCAGGCGTCTCGTAGGGGTGATTTGCTCGAATGAATTGCTCGAGGTCCATCGAGCGCGCCGCGCTCGTCTTGAACAGCAGCTGGATTTCGTCAGCTGATTCAATCTGACCTTTCCAGCGATAGCGCGAGCGCACCGCACCTAGTTCGGTGACACAGGCGGCCAGGCGTTCGTCGAGGGCGCCTTGCGCGAGCCGTTGCGCCGCTTCGGTATCGGGCAA
>DATJJH010000187.1:0-14265 GCA_035492395.1 Trinickia sp.
CGGTGCAGCATGACGCCTTCGAAGAGGTACGTGACGGTCGCGAGACCGATGTGGGGGTGCGGCCGTACGTCGACGCCGGTGCCCGGCGCGTAGCTCGCGGGCCCCATATGATCGAAGAAGATGAACGGGCCGACGAGACGAGCGGCAAGGGCGGGCAGCACGCGACGCACCGTGAGGCTGCCGATGTCGCGCAGCGACGGTTTGAGGATGGCTTTGACGGACGGCGGCACGGCGCGCTCCCTTAGGGATCGTGGGCAGTCATTGTACTTCGCCCAGACGATCGGTCGAGCGCGGGCGCCCGCATGACGAGGCTCGCGCCTACGCGCCGCGGCGCGCTTACGCCATGCGGTTCTTCGCGAGCGGCGGGTTGGCCGCGAAGTAGCGCTTGATGCCTTTCAGGATCGCATTGGCCATTTCGCTGCGGTATCCGTCGTCGTTCAGTCGAGCTTCTTCCTCGGGATTGCTGATGAACGCCGTTTCCACGAGTATCGAGGGGATGTCGGGCGCTTTGAGCACCGCGAAACCCGCTTGCTCGACCGAGCCCTTGTGAAGCTTGTTGATTTCGCCGACCTCCTTGAGCACGAACGAGCCGTAGCGCAGCGAATCGCGAATTTGCGCCGTCGTCGACATGTCGAGCAGTGCGCGGTTCACCGATTCGTCTTTCGTCTTGAGGTTGATGCCGCCGATGAGATCCGACGAATTTTCCTTATTGGCCATCCAGCGCGCCGCGGCGCTCGACGCGCCGTGCTCCGACAGCGCGAAGACCGACGAGCCGCGCGCCTCGGGCGTGGTGAAGGCGTCGGCGTGGATCGACACGAACAGGTCGGCGCCGACGCGCCGCGCCTTTTGCACGCGCACGTTCAGCGGCACGAAGAAATCGGCGTCGCGCGTCATCATGGCTCGCATATTGGGCTGCGCGTCGATCAACGCGCGCAGCTTCTTGGCGACATCGAGCGCGATGTGCTTCTCGTAGGTGCCCGCGCTGCCGATCGCACCCGGATCTTCGCCGCCGTGGCCGGGATCGACCGCGACCGTCAGCAAACGCACGGTCTTGCCCGTCTTCGGCGCGGTGAACGCATAGGTGTCGCCGTCGGTCAGGCCGTCGTTGCTCGGGCCGGCGTGCGCGTCGGGTGCGCCCTTGCGCTGCGCGAGCGCGGGCGGCGCGGCGTTCGGCTTGCCCGGCTTGCGCCCGCTGCCTGGGCCGCCGGGCGTCGGGCTCGGGTTGGCGTTGGCATTCGAACCCTGCGCGCCGGGCGGCGTGTTCTGCGCGTACCGCTCGAAGAAGGCGTCGCTGTTGTCGGTCGGCGCGGGCGCGGACGGCGACGCCGACGGCGGGCTCGCCGGGCCCGCGAGCGGAGCGGGCGGCTGTAGGGCTTCGCCGCCGCGCTCGCTTTCGGACAGGCGCTTTTCCTTGCGCTCGGTTTCGGCCAGCAACTCCATCAGCGGATCGGGCGCGACGCTCGGATAGAGATCGAGCACGAGCCTGTAGCGGTAGGTCCCCACCGGCGGCAGCGAGAATACCTGCGGTTTGACCGAGCCCTTCAAGTCGAATACGAGGCGCACGACGTGCGGCTGAAACTGGCCGACGCGCACGGTTTGGATTTGCGGGTCGTTCGGCGTGATCTTCGACACGAGATCGCGCAGGGCCTGATCGAGATCGAGACCGTTCAAATCGACGACGAGCCGGTCGGGACCTTGCAGCAACTGCTGCGTGGTCTGCAGCGGCTGATCGGACTCGATCGTCACGCGCGTGTAATCGCGCGCGGGCCAGACGCGCACGCCCAGCACCGAGCTCGCCAGCGCGAGACGCGGCAGCGAAAGCGAAGCGGCCAGACCCACGACGAGCGTCGACGCACCGGCGCGCAGCATTTGGCGGCGGCGCCAGTTATGCGTCGCCGTGGCGGCCGATTCGATCGACTGGAACGGCTTGATCAACATCTTTCGAGACATGCTTTTCCTGATTCGCTGTACGCACGGGCATCGATGACGCGCCGCTCGTCCTCGCCGGGTTCGAGCGCGAAGACGAGATCGGGCGTGCCGAGCAGCGCGCCGGCTTTTTGCGGCCATTCGACGAGGCAGATCGCGCCCGCATCGAAGTATTCGCGAAAGCCCGCATCGGCCCATTCCGCCGGATCGGCGAAACGGTATAGATCGAAGTGATAGAGCTCGAGTTCACCGTCCTCGCGCGCGAGGGCGTACGGCTCGACCAGCGTGTAGGTCGGGCTGCGCACGCGGCCCGAATGGCCGAGGCCCGCCAACGTTGCCCGCACCAGGGTGGTCTTGCCGGCGCCGAGATCGCCGAGCAACTGCACGTGCAGGCCGGTGAAGCCGGGCGTCGCACGCACGAAGTCGATGGCATGCGCGAAGCGCGCGCCGAACGCGTCCGTGGCCGCGAGGTTCTCGAGCGTGAAACGGCGCTCGAGCAAGACGTTCGCGAGTGGAAAAAACGACGGATCGGGCGAGACGGGCATTCTCGTAAAATAGCGGGATGAAACCAAGTCCGGAACAGGCCGCCTCTGACGCGCGCACGCTTGGGCAAGCCGATACGCGCGGCGCAACCGACTCGCTAGCGCAGCCGCTCGACGACGCCGCGCTGGCGGCGCTCGCGCAACGCATCAAGGCGTGGGGCCGCGAGCTCGGCTTCGGCGCCGTCGGGGTCAGCGATACCGATCTCTCGGAAGCCGAAGCGGCGCTTGCGGCTTGGCTCGACGCGGGTTGCCACGGCGAGATGGATTATATGGCCAAACATGGCGCCAAACGCGCACGGCCGGCCGAGCTTGTGGCCGGCACGCTACGCGTCGTGACGGCGCGCATGGCCTATTTGCCCGCATCGTCGCTGGCCGCGGCGCATGATGAAAGCCCGTTGTCAGCCGAGCCACGTGCCGCGTCCGCGGCGGCAAACGCCGACTGGCGCGCGCGCGAGCTGGCGCGTTTGTCCGACCCCTCGGCCGCGGTCGTCTCGGTCTACGCGCGCGGCCGCGATTATCACAAAGTGATCCGCCAGCGCCTGCAGCAGCTGGCCGAGCGCATCGAGCGCGAAGTGGGCGCATACGGCTACCGCGTCTTCACGGATTCGGCGCCGGTGCTCGAAGTCGCGCTTGCGCAGAAGTCTGGGATCGGGTGGCGCGGCAAGCACACGCTGCTGCTCGAGCGCGACGCGGGGTCGTTGTTTTTCCTCGGCGAAATCTACGTCGACATTCCGCTCCCGACCGACGCGCAAACCGACCCGGCGCGTGCGACGCGCGAGGCCGGCGCGCATTGCGGTCACTGCACGCGCTGTATCGACGCATGCCCGACCGGCGCGATTGTCGCGCCTTACCGCGTCGATGCGCGACGCTGCATCTCCTACCTGACGATCGAATTGAAAGGGAGCATTCCCGAGCCGATGCGCCCTTTGATCGGAAACCGAATCTACGGCTGCGACGACTGCCAACTCGTATGTCCGTGGAACAAGTTCGCGCAGGCGGCGCCCGTCGACGACTTCGACGTTCGGCATGGGTTCGACGACGCACGGCTCGTCGATCTCTTCGCGTGGAGCGAGGACGAATTCGATACCCGTATGCAGGGCAGTGCGATTCGCCGCATCGGTCACGAACGGTGGCTGCGCAACTTGGCCGTGGCGATGGGCAATGCGCTGCGCGCGTCGCAGCCGGGGCCAAGCGACGAGGGCCGGACGACGGGGCCGGGCGCCGGCGGCTCAGCGGGGGGCGGCAAGTCCGCCCATGTCGGTCCGATGCGCGCGCTCGATGATGCGGCACGTGCGCGCATCGTCGGCGCATTGCGTGCGCGCGAGCGCGATCCGTCGCCGCTCGTGCGTGAGCATGTGCAATGGGCGCTGCAAGCGGCGTAAGCTATCGCGCAACGTCCCCGCCAACCTTTGGAGATGAGAGCGATGTACAACGCCGTCGTGAGCGCGCCGTTCGGCAAGGTCGGGATCGAAGTCGATGCCGCGGCCGGCTTCGTGCGCGCGATTACTTACTTAGAGGATTCGATACCGCCGGCGGCCCCCGATTCGGCGCTCGCCGAGCGAGCCGCGCGGCAGATCGAATGCTATTTGGCCGACGCGCACGCGCCGTTCGATCTGCCGCTCGCCGATGTCGGTACGCCGTTTCAGCGGCGCGTCTGGCAGGCGATGTGCGAAATCCCGCTCGGCAGCGTGCTGACCTATGGGGCGCTTGCGCAAAAGGTGGGCGGCGTGCCGCGCGCAGTGGGGCAAGCGTGCGGCGACAACCCGTTTCCGCTCGTGATTCCTTGCCACCGCGTCGTCGCGGCGGGCGGGCTCGGCGGGTTCTCGCATCACGGCGGCGACGGCTTCTATCCGCGCGTCAAGCGCTGGCTCCTCTCGCACGAGAGCAGCCAACTGGCGTTGGCGCTATGAGCAGGAACGGTGGGTTCGATGTGACGAGCGCACCTGAGGCGGCCGAAGCGGGGCTTTCGTCGGAGCGCAGTTCCTCGGCAAGCGCGCCGCCGGCCGATGCCGATCGCAAAGGCAAAGCCGCTCCGTCCGAGCTGCAAACGGCCAACGCGGGCGCGATCGACGCCTTCGGCGATGCGCTGTGGCTCGAGCACGGCCTTGCACGCAACACGCTCGACGCCTACGGACGCGACCTGCGTTTGTTCGGCGACTGGCTTGCCCGCACGCAGGGTGTCGGCATCGACGCGGCGACCGAAGCACTGATCAACGGCTACCTCGCGGCCCGCAGCGACGGCAAACCGACGTCGGCCAACCGCCGGCTTTCCGTTTTCCGGCGCTATTACGCGTGGGCGTTGCGCGAGCACCGCATCAGCGCCGATCCGACGATGCGCATTCGCTCGGCCAAACAGGCGCCGCGCTTTCCGTCGACGCTGACCGAGGCTCAGGTCGAAGCCCTGCTCGCCGCGCCCGACGTCGAGACCGCGCTCGGGCTGCGCGATCGCACGATGCTCGAACTCATGTACGCGAGCGGCCTGCGTGTGAGCGAGCTCGTGTTGCTCAAGACCGTCGAAGTCGGTTTGAACGAGGGGGTCGTGCGCGTCATGGGCAAGGGGTCCAAAGAGCGCCTGGTGCCGTTCGGCGAGGAAGCGCACGGCTGGATCGCGCGCTATCTTCGCGAGGGGCGGCCTGCGCTGATGGGCGCGCGGGCCGACGACGCCTTGTTCGTCACGGCCCGCGGCGAGGGTATGACGCGGCAGCAATTCTGGAACATCATCAAGCGCCATGCGCGCGCGGCGGACGTGCAGACGCCGCTTTCGCCGCATACGCTGCGTCACGCGTTCGCGACGCACCTCATCAATCACGGCGCCGATTTGCGCGTCGTGCAACTGCTGCTGGGGCACGCCGACATTTCCACGACGCAAATCTACACGCACGTCGCGCGCGAGCGGCTCAAGACGCTGCATGCGATTCACCATCCGCGCGGGTGAACGCGGGCTGGCCGGACGCGGCCCAGCCCCGAAACGAAACGATATCGCCCATGCGCTTACCGCTTACAATGCGCCGATGAGCAAAACCAAACATGTCTCGGAGACCCTGGCCACGCAGTTTCTGCGGCGCCACAACGTTAGTTTCGGCGAACACCCATACGAGTACGTCGAGCACGGCGGCACCACGGAATCGGCGCGCCAGCTCGGCGTGGATGAGCATCACGTCGTCAAGACGCTCGTCATGGAGGACGAGCACGGCAAGCCGCTCATCGTCCTGATGCATGGCGACCGCACGGTGTCGACCAAGAATCTTGCCCGCCAGATCGGCGCGAAACGCGTCGAGCCGTGCAAGCCCGAGGTCGCCAACCGCCACTCCGGCTACCTCGTCGGCGGCACTTCGCCGTTCGGGACGAAAAAGCCGATGCCGATCTACGTCGAGTCGAGCATCCTAGAACTGGCTTCGATCTATTTGAACGGCGGGCGCCGCGGTTATCTCGTGAGCCTTGCGCCGTCGGTGCTGACGTCGCTGCTGGACGCCCGCCCCGTGCAATGCGCGAGCGTCGACTGACGCGCGCCGTTCTGTAGAATAAGCCGCCCCGCGCGTTCTCGCGCACTGCCTGTCACGCCGAACGAGTTCTGCCCATGCCACTTTTGATCGCCACCGTCGCCGCTTATTTGATCGGGTCGGTTTCGTTTGCCGTCATTGTCAGCGCCGCCATGGGGTTGGCCGATCCACGCTCTTACGGCTCGAAGAATCCGGGCGCCACGAACGTGCTGCGCAGCGGCAACAAGCTCGCAGCGATCCTCACGCTGCTTGGCGACGCGTTCAAGGGCTGGCTGGCCGTTTGGCTCGTCGCCCGGTTCGGGCCGCGATACGGTCTCGACGATACCGCCGTCGCGCTGGCGGCGATCGCCGTGTTCCTGGGGCACCTCTACCCGATCTTCTTCAAGTTCAAGGGCGGAAAGGGCGTCGCGACGGCCGCCGGCGTTCTGCTGGCCGTCAACCCGGTCCTGGGTCTCGCCACCGCGCTGACCTGGCTCATCATCGCGTTCTTCTTCCGCTATTCTTCGCTCGCCGCGCTCGTCTCGGCGGTGTTCGCGCCGCTGTTCGACGTATTCCTGTTCGGTCCGAATCGCGTGGCATGGGCCGTATTCGCCATGAGCGCGCTGCTCGTATGGCGTCACCGCGGCAATATCGCGAAGCTCATTGCCGGCAAGGAAAGCCGAATCGGCGAGAAGAAGAAGGCGGGCCTGCCTGCGAGCGCCGAGCGCGACGCCGGCGGGGCGCACGCCCGCAAGCATTGACGCAGGGCGCGCGCGCCCTGCGCGTGGGTCACGTTAGCTGCGTCAGTCGCGGAAGTTGTTGAAGTCGAGCGGGGTGTCGGTCACATCCTTGCGCAACAGCGCGATGACGCTTTGCAGATCGTCGCGCTTGGCGCCCGTCACGCGTACGGCGTCGCCTTGAATGCTCGCCTGCACCTTGATCTTGCTGTCCTTCACGAGCTTGACGATTTTCTTGGCCAAGTCGCCCGACACGCCTTTCTTGATCGTCACGATTTGCTTGACCTTGTCGCCACCGATCTTTTCGATCTTGCCGTAGTCCAAAAAGCGCACGTCGACGCCGCGCTTGGCCATCTTCGACAGCAAGACGTCCTTGACTTGGCCGAGCTTGAAGTCGTCGTCGGCGAACATCGTCAGCTCCCGTTCCTTTTGCTCGACTCGCGCGTCCGATCCCTTGAAATCGAAGCGCGTCGATATTTCCTTATTGGATTGCTCGATCGTGTTTTTGACTTCGACCATGTTGGCTTCGCAGACTACATCGAACGACGGCATATTCATTTCTCCGAACTGTGCAACTGTGTAGGGACGGCGGCCATGCGCGAAAACGCAGCCGACGCCCGCGGGATGCTTGCGTGCCCGCGCGGACCGCGCGCTTCGGGCACTCGCTATAATCACGACCGATCGCCATTTTACCGACGCCTTTCTTCCGAGAAAACGCCGGGTCGTGGCCGTGCCGCACCATGCTTCGCATTGTGCGACGGCTAGTCCTAGTAGTCCTAGTAGTGCAGCGCCTGTGCGCTTTTTGCCGATGTCCGCCTCCGACTCCCACGCCCTCGTACTTGTTCCAGACTATTCGCTGCGCGAGCACAACACGTTCGGCTTCGAGGCGCGCTCGCGCTGGTTTTGCCGAATCGAAACGGCCGATCAGTTCACGGCCGCGCTGCGCGATCCGCGCGTGGCCGGCCTGCCCCGCCTTGTGCTCGGCGGCGGCAGCAACATCGTTCTCACGCATGATTTCGACGGCGTCGTCATGCTCGTGGCGCTGGCCGGCAAGCGCCTCGTTCGGGAAGACGACCAAGCGTGGTACGTCGAGGCAGCCGCAGGGGAAAATTGGCACGCGTTCGTCGCATGGACGCTCGAGAACGGCTTGCCGGGGCTCGAGAATCTGGCATTGATTCCAGGCACGGTAGGCGCTGCGCCGATTCAGAATATCGGCGCATACGGCCTCGAGATGGCCGAGCGGTTCCATTCGCTGCAAGCCATCGAGCTGGCCACGGGCGCCCGGGTCGAACTCGACGCGGGGCAATGCCGCTTCGGTTATCGAGATAGTTTTTTCAAGCAGGAGGGGCGGGAGCGTTTCGCCATCGCTTCGGTGATATTCCGCTTGCCGAAAGCATGGACGCCGCGGGCCGACTACGCCGATGTAGCGCGTGCGCTGGAAGCAAGCGGGGCCGATGCGTCGCCCCGGGCCATTTTCGACGCGGTGGTGGCCGTTCGCAGGGCGAAGTTGCCCGATCCTGCCGTACTCGGCAATGCCGGCAGCTTTTTCAAGAATCCAGTCGTCGATGAAAAAACGTACGAGGCGCTGCGCGCGCGTGAGCCGCAGATCGCGTCGTATCGGCAGGCCGACGGTCGCGTCAAGCTGGCGGCCGGTTGGCTCATCGATCGGTGCGGCTGGAAGGGGCGGGCGATGGGGGGCGCCGCCGTGCACGATCGGCAGGCGCTCGTGCTCGTGAATCGAGGCGGTGCGACGGGCGCTCAAGTGCTGGAGCTGGCGCGAGCCATCCAAGCGGACGTGCTCGCGCGCTTCGGGGTGCAGCTCGAGGCCGAGCCTGTCGTGATCTAGACGCCGCCGCGGGCGTGACGCCCGGCGGCGCTCAATGATTGAGCTTGCCGAGCAGCAAGAATTCCATCAGGGCTTTTTGCACGTGCAGCCGGTTCTCGGCTTCATCCCAGACGACGCTTTGCGGCCCGTCGATGACCTCCGCGCTCACTTCCTCGCCGCGATGAGCGGGCAGGCAGTGCATGAACAGCGCATCGGCGTGCGCGCGGCCCATCATCTCGGCATCGACGCACCAATCGGCGAATGCGGCCTGACGAGCTTCGTTTTCGGCCTCGAAGCCCATGCTGGTCCAGACGTCGGTCGTGACGAGATCGGCGCCTTCGCAGGCCTCATTCGGATCGTCGAATTCCTTGAAGAACGGCTCGCTACCGGGCGCGACCAGCGCCGGGTCGAGCTTGTACCCGGCCGGCGTGGAGATGCGCAGCTTGAATCCGAGGATCTGCGCGGCTTCGATCCACGTGTACAACATGTTGTTCGCATCGCCTACCCACGCCACGGTCTTGCCAGCGATCGGACCCCGGTGTTCGTAGAACGTGAAAATATCGGCGAGCACCTGGCACGGATGGTATTCGTTCGTTAGACCGTTGATCACGGGCACGCGGGAGTTTTCGGCGAAACGGCGCAGGATGTCTTGCCCGAAGGTGCGGATCATGATGATGTCGACCATGCGGGAGATGACCTGCGCGGCGTCCTCGATCGGTTCGCCTCGGCCGAGCTGGGTATCGCGTGTGCTCATGAACACGGCGTGGCCGCCGAGCTGGAAGATGCCGGCTTCGAACGAGAGCCGCGTGCGCGTCGACGATTTTTCGAAAATCATCGCCAGCGTGCGGTCGTGCAGCGGGTGATAGGTCTCGTAGTTCTTGAACTTGCGCTTCAGGATGCGGGCACGCTCCAGCACGTACTCGTAGTCATCCAGGGAGAAGTCGTTGAACTGCAGGTAGTGACGGATTTGTTTGGCGGCCATGAAACAAATACGGCGGGCTTGACCCGGTGCGAGCGCACCGGACGGCGCCGCCGTCGATGTGGTAACTCCAGGCAGCATAAAGGATTTTTTTCCGTTTGACGAGCCGCGGCGGGGGCGTGCCCCGTTTGTGTGCAGTGCGGCAAAAGTCGCTTCCGGTGTTATAATCGACGAGTTTTCCCAAGCCCGGCGGGCAGGCTTCGGGCACGTTTCATGGGTTTTTTACATGGCCGAAGCATCCCACACTGAATTCTTCATTCAAGGCATCACGAAAGGCGGAAAGAAGTTTCGCCCGAGTGATTGGTCGGAGCGCCTCGCGGGAGTCATGTCCTGCTATGGCCCCGGCGCTCAAGGTCCTAATGCGCGTTTGCAATACTCGCGCTACGTGCGTCCCACGCTGCTCGGCGATCTCAAATGCGTCATCGTCGATTCGAGGCTCCGCGACATCGAACCGATGGCGTTCGATTTTGTGATGAACTTCGCGAAAGATAACGATCTCGTTGTGACTGAGGCCTGCGAGTTGCCGGACGATCACGGCGCGGTGCGCGCAAAGTAGGCGGTAGGGTCGAGAGACCACGGCTGCCGGCTGACCCTCTCGTCTTCTTTCTTCTTGTCTCGACGCCTCAAAGCCTCAAGTCTCGAGGTTCACCTCATCACCTCAAGGACATTCTGACCCGCCACGCCAAAGCGCGTAGCGCGGGCCTCGATCGTTCGCAAAAACCGACGCTCAAATGCAAAACGACCCGGCCGTTTGTACGGCGGGGTCGTTGCGGTCCAACCTATGCGGCCCGCGCGGCGATGGCCGCGCTGACGATCGCGCAGCTCGGCGTGGGCGTGCTGCTGCTGTGTGACCTATTACTGTGCAGCAGCGGCTTGCAGGCCCTTCAGGGCTGCAGCCAGGCGGCTCTTATGGCGAGCGGCCTTGTTCTTATGCACGATCTTCTTGTCGGCGATGATGTCGAGCGTCTTCGACGAGGCGCGGAAAACTTCCGCTGCCTTGGCTTGATCGCCGGCTTCGATCGCCTTGCGGACAGCCTTGATTGCCGTGCGGTACTTCGAGCGCAGTGCCGAATTGTGCGAGTTCGCCTTCGCGGCCTGACGGGCGCGCTTGCGTGCTTGTGCGGAGTTAGCCATGAGAGTTCCTTGTCCTGTACTGTTTCGGCGCCCGGCCGGAAGGCCGATCGAGTGCCGCTTTTTGGTCCGTACCTCTGGAAGCGATTGCCCAGAGGCGCAAAAAACATCGGCGAAGCGTGCTTGCGGTTTTCGCGATATGCCGCCAACACCTGCGCCTAGTCACTGCGCGCCGCGCTCACCGTTCGGTCCTGAGCCGGCTTCTCGACCGGCAACCTGGACCCGGCTTAAAACGAGGAAAAGCCGGGAGGCGACCGAGATCGAGCTTGGAAACGCGCGAGTATAGCAACAAAATCAGGTACATGGCAAGCACGAGGGGCAACGCACGTTGCTTGCAACGTGTTGCAGCGGCGAGAGTCGAACGGCCTGGACTGCTGTTCGAGCGGCGAGCGAGCGCCTTCCTAGGGCTGGCGCCGATGACGACACCGGTCGATCGCGCCGATCCGCGGCGAAGCGGTCGAGCCTTCCCTTATATGATGGGACAGCTCGCCGGTGTCCGTATAATCGCCCCCCATGAATCTATTCCGAGCCCTGCTGACGGTCAGCGGCTTCACGCTGCTGTCGCGCGTGACCGGACTGGCCCGCGAAACGCTGATCGCGCGCGCGTTCGGCGCAAGCCAATACACCGACGCTTTTTACGTCGCCTTTCGCATTCCGAACCTGCTGCGGCGCTTGTCGGCGGAGGGGGCGTTCTCGCAGGCGTTCGTGCCGATCCTGGCCGAATTCAAGAATCAGCAGGGGCACGACGCGACCAAGGCGCTCGTCGATGCGATGTCGACGGTCCTCGCCTGGGCGCTCGCACTGCTATCGCTCCTGGGCGTGGCCGGCGCCTCCTGGGTCGTTTATGTGGTGGCGTCCGGACTGCGCGCGGACGGTCAGGCGTTCATGCTCGCCACGACGATGACGCGGATCATGTTCCCGTACATCATCTTCATCTCGTTGACGACGCTTGCGTCGGGCGTGCTCAATACCTACGGCAGCTTTTCGCTGCCCGCCTTCGCTCCAGTCCTGCTCAACGTCGTTTTCATCGTCGCGGCGGTTTTCGTCGCGCCGCTCATGAAGGTACCGGTCTATGCGCTCGCCTGGGCCGTCATCGTCGGCGGCGTGCTGCAGTTTCTCGTGCAGCTGCCGGGGCTACGGAAAATCGACATGACGCCACGCATCGGGCTGAACCCGCTCGCCGCGCTGGCGCACCGCGGCGTGAAGCGCGTGCTGCTGAAGATGGTGCCCGCGACGTTCGCCGTTTCGGTCGCGCAACTGAGCCTCATCATCAATACGAACATCGCCTCGCGCTTGGGGCCGGGCGCGGTGTCGTGGATCAACTACGCCGATCGCCTCATGGAGTTCCCGACGGCGCTCTTGGGCGTTGCGCTCGGCACGATCTTGCTGCCGAGCCTATCGAAAGCGCACGTCGACGAAGATCCGCACGAATATTCGTCGCTGCTCGACTGGGGGCTGCGCGTGACGTTTTTGCTCGCCGTGCCGAGCGCGCTCGCCCTTTTTCTGTTCGCCGAACCGCTCACGGCCACGCTGTTCAACTACGGTCATTTCGACGGCCGCTCGGTCGTTATGGTGGCGAGGGCGTTGACCGCGTATGGCGTCGGGCTGATCGGGCTCATTCTCATCAAGATCCTCGCGCCCGGTTTTTACGCCAAGCAGGACATCAAGACCCCCGTGAAAATCGGCATCGCCGTACTGGTCGTCACGCAGCTGTCGAACTACGTCTTCGTGCCCGTCTTCGCCCACGCCGGTCTGACCTTGAGCGTCGGGCTCGGCGCTTGCGTCAATGCTGCACTGCTGTTCATCGGATTGCGCCGGCGTGGCATCTATACGCCGTCGAGCGGGTGGCTGCGCTTTCTCGCGCAGTTGACCGGAGCATCGTTGATATTGGCGGGTACCATGCACTGGTGCTCGATCAACTTCGACTGGGTCGGGCTTCATGCGCGTCCCGCTGCTCGCATCGCACTGCTCGCCGCCTGTGTCGTGCTGTTCGCCGCGCTATATTTCAGTATGCTTTGGGTAATGGGTTTCAAATACGCGTACTTCAGAAGGCGTGCCAAGTGACGGCCATGACATCGGTTCTCGACTACTTCTCCACCCTCGTTGCCGACGACGACAGCCTGCCCTTGACGGAGACGGCGGTTGCGCTCGCTCAGGATGCGTACCCCGATCTCGATCTGGAAGCGGTGCTGGCCGAACTCGACGAGCTTGCGCTGCGCTTGAAGCGTCGTTTGCCCGAGGGGGCGGACTTGACTGAAAAGATCGGCGCGCTGAACCGCTTCTTCTTCCGCGAGCTCGGGTTCGCCGGCAATCTCAACGATTACTACGACCCGGACAACAGCCACCTGAACATCGTCCTGAAGCGCAGGCGCGGCATCCCGATTTCGCTGGCCGTGCTTTATCTGGAATTGGGCGAACAGATCGGGGTGCCCGCGAAAGGCGTTTCGTTTCCGGGGCACTTTCTCCTGCGCGTCACGTTGCCGGAGGGCGACGTCATGCTCGATCCCACCACGGGGCAATCGCTGTCCGAGGCGCAGATGGTCGATATGCTCGAACCGTACATCTCGCACACCGAGCAGTCGGTCGGCAATGCGCTGCGCATGCTGCTGCAGCCGGCCACGCCGCGGGAGATCGTCGCCCGCATGCTGCGCAACCTGAAGGCCGTCTATCTGCAGACGGAGCGCTGGCAGCGGCTTTTGGCGGTGCAGCAGCGGCTCGTCGTCTTGTTGCCGGAGAACATCGAGGAAGTGCGCGATCGAGGCTTCGCTTACGCGCGGCTCGACTACCTGCGCCCGGCGCTCGAAGATCTCGAACGCTATCTGGACGATCGGCCCGACGCCGAGGATGCCACCACCGTCGAGTCGCAGCTGAACGAGCTGCGTCAGCGCACCGACCACGGCAACGATTAAGCGTCTGCATCACTGCGCTGCGGGGCGAGCGCCCGTGCCCGTGCAACTCCCCGCCTCGTCCTAATGAAAACGCCCGCCTGAGCGCATCTGCGTAGGCGGGCGTTGCCCTATCGGGGCAGTGCGAAGCGCGCGGCGGGGACGCCGGCGCATTGCCGCGTTTATTTCGGCTGCATGCGGATCGCGCCGTCGAGGCGGATCACTTCGCCGTTGAGCATCGGGTTGTCGAAGATCTGCTTGACGAGCATCGCGTATTCGCCGGGCTTGCCGAGCCGCGGGGGAAACGGCACCATCGCGCCGAGCGCGTCTTGGACTTCCTGGGGCATACCGAGCAGCATTGGCGTTTCGAAGATGCCGGGGGCGATCGTCATCACGCGGATCGCATTGCGCGAGAGGTCGCGTGCGATGGGCAACGTCATGCCGGCCACGCCACTTTTCGACGCCGCGTAGGCCGCCTGGCCGATTTGTCCATCGAAGGCGGCGACCGACGCCGTGCTGACGATCACGCCGCGCTCGCCGTTCGCGTTCGGCTCGTTCTTCGACATGGCCGCCGCGGCGAGCCGAATCATGTTGAACGTGCCGATGAGGTTGATCTCGATCGTACGTTGGAATTTGTCGAGCGGGTGAGGGCCGTCCTTGCCGACGGTCTTGACGGCCGGCGCGACGCCCGCGCAATTGACGAGCCCGACGAGCGGGCCGAGCCGCGTTGCCGCCTCGACCGCCTGCTGGGCGTCGGCCTC
>DATJJH010000188.1:0-18709 GCA_035492395.1 Trinickia sp.
GCCATGAAGTCCTTCACGAAACGCGCCGGCTTGCCGGGGAAAATTCCGAGCATGTCGTGCAGTACGAGCACCTGGCCCGAGCAGTCGACACCGGCGCCGATGCCGATCGTCGGAATGGACAAGGCGTTCGTCACATTAGCCGCGACGGCGGGCGGAACGGCCTCGAGCACGAGCAGTTGCGCGCCGGCGTCTTGCATCGCCCGCGCATCGTGCAGCAGCCGTTTTGCGCCTTCCTCGGTCTTACCTTGGACCTTGAAACCGCCGAACGCATGCACCGATTGCGGCGTAAGCCCTAGATGCGCGCACACGGGCACCGAGCGTTCGACGAGAAAGCGGACCGTGTCGGCGAGCCATTCGCCGCCTTCGATCTTCACCATCTGCGCACCGGCGCGCATGACTTCGACCGAACTGGCGAAGGCATCGGCCGGCGTGCCGTAGGCGCCGAACGGCAAATCGGCCACGATGAGGCCACGCGGCTGGGCCCGCGCGACGCAGGCCGTGTGATAGGCGATGTCTGCGAGGGTGACGGGCAGCGTCGTCCCGTGGCCTTGCAAGACGTTGCCGAGCGAGTCGCCGATCAACTGGACATCGACGCCGCAGCGGTCGAGCAGCGAGGCGAAGCTCGCGTCGTAGCAAGTCAGCATCGCGATTTTCTCGCCGGCTTCGCGCATCGCTTGCAGCTTCGGCACGGTGATCTTCGGCCGGGTGGGTTCCTGCAAATAGGTCATCGGGGGTCTCGCATTCGGAAAAGAAGGCGCAGCGCGAGCACGCCGCGGGGGCGGATGCTACAACGCCTTGACGAAGCTAGCCTTACGCCCGCGCATCGTCTCGATGTGTTCGAGGAGCAGCGTAAAGTCGTCGTCCGATTCGAGCAGGTTCAGATGCTCGGTGTTGACGGTCAACACGGGACTCGCTTCGTAGTGATAGAAAAATTGATCGTACGCGTCGCTCAGCTGGCGCAGGTACGCTTCGGATATTGCCGCTTCGTCGGCGCGTGCGCGCTTGTTCACGCGCGCTTGCAGCGTCGCTGCCCCCGCCTGCAGATGGATGACGAGATCGGGCGCCGGGACGGCCGAGGCATCGGCACGTTCGGTCAGCGCCCGATAGAGACGCCATTCGTCGTCCGGCAGCGTCAGGCGCGCGAAGATCGCGCTCTTGTGCGGGATGAAATCGGTGACCACGGCGAGGCCTTGTGCAAGCAGATCGGCCGTTTGCCGACTTTCGTCCGCTCGCTGCAAGGCGAAGTGCAACTCGGTGGCCAGCGCGTAGCGCGTCATGTCGCCGTAGAAGCGCGTGAGAAAGGGATTCGCCTCGGGCCGCTCCAGCAGGGTGCGCACGGACCAGCGCTCGGCGAGCCGCTGCGCGAGCGAAGTCTTGCCCACGCCGATCGGTCCTTCGATCGCGATGTAGCGGTACGGCGCGCGCAGGTCCGGCGCGGTGACCGTCAAGGGCGGCGCATTCATCGGCATCCCGTCTTGCCGCCGTACGGCTCGGCCGGTGCGCCGGACGCCGCCTTGCCGGCGTCGTTCGCGCCGTTTTCCGCGCCGGCATGCGCCTGCTCTCTCTCGCGCGCGTCGGCCATCGGGCAGCAGCAGGTCTTTACTTTTTCGATGCGTTGATCGGCCACGGCCGGCAGCAATGCGTCGGCCCGGCCATGACCGGGGATCGATACGTCGGGGTCGATCTCGACGAGCGGCACCAGCACGAATGCGCGCTCGAACGCGCGCGGATGGGGGACGACGAGATCGGGCTCGTCGATGCACGCTTGCCCGTAAAGGACGACGTCGAGATCGAGCGTACGCGGCGCATTGCGAAAAGGGCGCTCCCGGCCGAAGTGATGTTCGATGCGATGACACAGCGCGAGCAGCGCTTGCGCGCTGAGCGATGTCTCGAGCTTCACGACGAGATTGTAGTAATCGTCGCCGCCCGCATCGATCGGCGCCGTGCGGTAAAGGCTCGACTTCGCGAGCACGGTGATGGTCTGCTGCTGGGCGAGGCAGACGACGGCATCCTTCAGGGATTGACGAGCATCCCCGAGGTTCGCGCCTAGACCGAGATACGCAACCGTCATGACATGGCTTCCTACGACTTCACGACTGCTCGTTCGGCGGCACGCGGCCGCCGCGTCAGTCCCGCTTGAGTTCGGGTTCAGTCCTCGTCCGAGTGCTGCGCCGGCTCCTCGCCGGCGGCCTCCGTGTCGGCGCCCTTGCGGCCGCGCCCGCCGCGGCGACGCCGCTTGCGCGGCGTGCGCTCGCGGCCGCCCTGCGACATCAGCGCTTCGCGTTCCGGGCCGTTGCCTTCGAGGAAAGCGGTCCACCACGCGCCGATGGCGGGATCGAGCTCGCCCGATTCGCACCGTAATAAGAGGAAATCATAACCCGCTCTAAATCTTTGGTGTTCGACGAGCTTGAGCGGGCTGCGGCCGGAGCGTTTTTCGAGGCGCGACTGCAGGCCCCAGATTTCCCGCATGTCGGCTGAAAAGCGCTTGTGGATCGCGAGCTTTTCGGTCTGCATGTCGAGCACATCGTCCATTGCGCGGTGCAGCGCCGGGACCGGATATTCGCCGTTCGCTTCATATTGCTGCGTGCGCTGCTGCACGTCGTGCCAGAGCAGCGTGGCGAATAGAAACCCGGGCGACACGGTCTTGCCCGCTTTCACGCGGGCGTCGGTGCTGTTCAAGGCGAGCGTGATGAACGACTCGCCGTGCGGCTGCTCGAGCACGACGTCGAGCAGCGGCAGCAGGCCGTGATGCAGGCCTTGCTGGCGCAGCTGCTTCAGGCAGGCGAGCGCCTGGCCCGAGAGCAGCAGCTTGAGCATTTCGTCGAACAGACGCGCGGCGGGCACGTTATGGATCAGGTCGGCCAGCGGCTGGATCGGCTCGCGCGTGGAGTCCTCGATTTCGAAGCCGAGTTTGGCCGAGAAGCGAACGACGCGCAGCATGCGCACCGGATCTTCACGGTAGCGCGTGGCGGGATCGCCGATCATGCGCAGCAAGCGCGCGCGAATGTCGGCCATCCCGTTGTGATAGTCGAGCACCGTCTGCGTGGCCGGGTCGTAGTACATCGCATTGATCGTGAAGTCGCGTCGCGTCGCGTCTTCGTGCTGCTCGCCCCAGACGTTGTCCCGCAGCACGCGGCCGCTCGCGTCCACGGCGTGCGTGCGGCGATCGAGTTCCTCGCGGCGCAGACGCTTGGGCGGCGCTTCGCTCGGGGCATCCTTCGGGGCACCCCCCGAGGGGGCTTCCTTCGGGGCGTCCATCAGCGCGCGGAAGGTCGACACTTCGATGATCTCTTGCCCGAACTGCACGTGCACGATCTGGAAGCGCCGGCCGATCAGGCGCGCGCGCCGGAACAGGCGCTGCACTTCCTCGGGCGTGGCGTCGGTCGCGACGTCGAAGTCTTTCGGCGCGATGCCGAGCAGCAAGTCGCGCACGGCGCCGCCGACGACGAATGCCCGGAAGCCCGCTTGCTGCAGCGTTTCGGTCACGCGTACAGCGTTGCGCGAAAGCAGCGACGGGTCGATGCCGTGGACGTCGGACGACAGGATCACGGGCGCGTCGGGTCCGGCCGCCGCGGCAGGCAGGCTCTTGTCAACGCGAACTTTCTTGCGGCGCGGCTTGGCGGCCGCTTCGTCCGCGGCCGCGTCGGCCCATGCCGCTTCCTCGGCGAGCGAGTCTTCCCCGATGGGCAACACGTCCGCCTTGGCGGAGGCCTTGGACCGGGCGGCTTCAGGTGCGGCCGTCTCCGAATCTTGGCCGAGCAGCTTACGAATGAGTTTCTTGATCACGACGGTTGAAAAAGATCGAGGATTCGCCATCCCTTTGCCTGCGCATGCGCACGCAGTGTGGCGTCGGGGTTGGTCGCGATCGGATCGGTGACGATCTCGAGCAGCGGGATATCGTTGTGCGAATCGCTGTAGAAAAAGCTGTGCTCGAAGTCGCGCAAGGTCTTGCCGAGCGAGGCAAGCCACGATTCGACGCGCACGATCTTACCCTCGCGATAGCTGGGCGTGCCCGTGCCGCGTCCCGTGAACGGCGAATGCGGCTGGCCGTCGACGGTTTCCACTTCGCATGCGATCAGCGTGTCGACGCCGAACGCATCGGCGATCGGGCGTGTGATGAATTCGTTCGTCGCCGTGACGATGCAGCACAGATCGCCGCTATCCTGGTGCTGGCGCACGAGCTCGAGCGCGGCGGGCGCGAGGGCGGGCTTGATCACCTCGTGCATGAACTGCGCGTGCCAGGCGGCCAGTTGTTCGCGCGACCGATTCGCGAGCGGCGTGAGGATCGTTTCCAGATACGCGTGGATATCGAGCTGGCCGCGCTTGTAGTCGGCATAGAAGCGATCGATGTCACGCAGGTAGGTTTCGGCATCGACGATGCCGAGCTTCACCATGAAGCGGCCCCATTCGTGGTCGCTGTCGGTCGGGATGAGCGTGTGGTCGAGGTCGAAGAGTGCGAGATTCGTCATGAGGGCGCATTTTACTTGAAGCGGCTCGTCGCGGCCGGCGAGCCTTCGGGAGCCGCCTCGCCGGGCGGCAAGGCGAGCATGGTGCGCAGCAGCGGCAGCGTGACGGCGCGCTTTTGCTCGAGCGAGAAACGGTCGAGCGCATCGAGCAGCGCCATCAGGCTCGGCATGTCGCGCCGAAAGTGCGTCAGGAGGTACGCGGGGACGTCGTCGGCCAGCGCGATGCCGCGCTCCTTGGCCGCGTGCTTGAGCACGGCGCCTTTGCGTTCGTCGGGCAGCGGCGCCAAGTGAAACACCAAGCCCCAGCCCAGGCGCGTACGCAGATCCTCGCGCACCGCGAGCCCGAGCGGCGCCGCGTTGCCCGTCGCGACGAGCGCGCTCGTCGGATGCGCGCGCACCTCGTTGAAAAGATTGAACAGGGCGATTTGCTGCGCGCCCGAGAGCTTATCGCAATCGTCGACCGCGTAGATCGCGACGCTCGGATCGAACGCGAACGCCGCGAGCGCGCTCTGCGGTCCGAGGAACGAGGCGCGCCCCGACGCCGCGCTATGCACGAGCGCGGAAAGCAGGTGGCTGCGGCCGCTGCCCGCCTCGCCCCAGACATAGAAGGTGCGGTCGGCGAGCGGGCCTGCCGCGAGCGCGCCGTCGAGCTGCGCCAGCCGCGCGACGAGCTCGGCGTTGGCGCCGGCGAAAAAGTTGTCGAACGTCGACGGCGGCGGCGTGCCGAGGTCGAGCGTCAGTTGGCGATGCACAGTCACGATGAAAAACGCAGTCGATCGATACGGTGGGTGTCAGTTCTTGTATAGGCCGCTCGCGAGATAGCTGCGGCGCACTTCGCGCAGCGCGGTCGAGATGATCGCACTGACGGGCAGCGCGAGCAGCACCCCGAAGAAGCCGAAAAGCTGGCCGAACGCGAGCAGGGCGAAGATCACGGCAAGCGGATGCAGGCCGATGCGCTCGCCCACGAGCCGGGGCGTCAGGAACAGGCTCTCGAGAATTTGTCCGATGCCGTAGACGATGGCTACGGCCACGAAGCCGTAAAGGCTGCCGTATTGCAGCAGCGCCGCGAGCAGCGCCAGCGCGAGACCGGTGGCGAAACCGACGTACGGGATGAAAACGGCCAGCCCCGTGAAGATGCCGATCGGCAGGGCGATCTCGAAGCCGGCGATCGTCAGGGCCAACGCGTAGAACACCGCGAGCACGCCCATGACGAGCAATTGACCGCGCAGGTACTGCGACAGCGTGCGGTCCATTTCGACGGCCAGCTCGAGCGTTTTGGGCAGCCAGCGCCGCGGCACGATCGCGGCCAGACGCGCGAGCATCGTATTCCAGTCGTACAGCAAGTAGTACAGCACGAGCGGGACCATCACGCCGTCGCCGATGAGGGTGATCATGACGTTGCTGCTCGTGCGCAGCGACTTCCAGGCCGCGAGCGCGACCGTTTGCGCGCTGCCCTCGATCTGAGTCGTCAGCATGTCGCGCAGGCTCGAGAAATCGAAGACGTCGCCGAACCCGAGCATCGTGAGCTTGGGCTGCAGCCAGTCGTGCAGATGCGAAATCAGTCCTGGGATTTGCGCCTTCAACTGAGGGCCTTCCTTCTGCACGACCGCGAACACGAGCAGGGCGAGCAGCGAGACGATGATCGCGAACACGAGCATCATCAGGAGCGCCGCCAGAGCGCGCGGCACGCGATGCCGCACGAGCCAGGCGACGCCCGGCTGCAGAATGTAGGCGAGGATGGCGCCCAGCAGGAACGGCGTGAGCACGGGGCTTAGCAGCCAGAGCAGAATGCCGAGCGTAAGGGCGACGGCGCCCCAGAAAAGGGCCTGGCGCTGGTACGGTGTAAGTAGCGGAGAGCTCGGCGGCAAGGGGGTATCCTGGGAATGGCCGGTTCGATGCGAGGCGAGCCGGCGCTCGAGGGCGGTTGTTCCGTATCCGAACCGAGCGAGGCGCCGGGCGCCGACACCGGATCGACATAAGGTAAAATCGCATTTTACCGACCTTCTCGCTCTTCCCCATGAATCAACCGAAATCCGCGCCGGACGCAGGCGCTGGCGCCCAGGGTCTGTCGTACCGCGACGCGGGCGTCGACATCGACGCCGGCGATGCGCTCGTCGACGCCATCAAGCCCTTTGCGAAGAAGACGCTGCGCGAAGGCGTGCTCGGCGGTATCGGCGGGTTCGGCGCGCTGTTCGAGGTGCCGAAGCGCTACAAGGAGCCGGTGCTTGTTTCGGGTACCGACGGCGTCGGCACGAAGCTCAAGCTCGCGTTCCATCTGAACAAACACGACACGGTCGGCCAGGATCTCGTGGCGATGAGCGTCAACGACATCCTCGTCCAAGGCGCCGAGCCGCTGTTCTTCCTCGACTACTTCGCCTGCGGCAAACTCGACGTCGGCACGGCGTCGACGGTCGTCAAAGGCATCGCGCAGGGCTGCGAGCTGGCCGGCTGCGCGTTGATCGGCGGCGAAACTGCCGAAATGCCGGGCATGTATCCCGACGGCGAATACGACTTGGCGGGCTTCGCCGTCGGCGCGGTCGAAAAAAGCAAGATCATCGACGGCAGCACGATCGCCGCGGGCGACGTCGTGCTGGGCCTGGCTTCGAGCGGCATTCATTCCAACGGGTTTTCGCTCGTGCGCAAGATCATCGAGCGCGCGAACCCCGACCTGTCCGCCGATTTCCACGGGCGCTCGCTGGCCGACACGCTGATGGCGCCCACGCGCATCTACGTGAAGCCGTTGCTCGCGCTGATGCAGAAGATGGCCGTGAAGGGCATGGCGCACATCACGGGCGGCGGGCTCGTCGAAAACATTCCGCGCGTGCTGCGCGAGGGCCTCACGGCCGAACTGCAACAGTCGGCATGGCCGATGCCGCCGCTGTTCACCTGGTTGCAACAGCATGGCGGCGTCGCCGACGCGGAAATGCACCGCGTGTTCAACTGCGGGATCGGGATGGCCGTTGTCGTGGCGGCGGCGGACGCCGATGAGGCCGTGCGCGAACTCACCGCGGCCGGCGAGCAAGTTTGGAAGATCGGCGTGGTGCGGGCGAGCGGCGCAGGCGAAGCGCAAACCGTCGTCGTCTAAGCGTTCGATCGATCCGGCCGTAGGATGCGGCTGCGATAGCGCTAGGTCGTCTCCCCGACGACCGCTTCGATCGCCCGCACCGTGTCTTCGGTTGCGTGGGGCGCGCAGCAATCGATGACGATCCGCTCCGGCATCGCGCGCAACCAAGTCAGTTGCCGCTTGCACAGCTGTCGCGTCGCAAAGATCCCCTTATCCCGCATCGTCGCCAGATCGATGGCGCCGTCGAGGTATTCCCACGCTTGCCGGTACCCGACGCAGCGCATCGAAGGCAAGCTCGGGTCCAAATCGCCGCGGGCGCGCAAGCGCCGCACTTCGTCGACGAAACCGGCCTCGAGCATCGCGTCGAAGCGCTGCGCGATGCGCGCGTGCAGGACGGCGCGATCGCTCGGTTCAAGGGCGATCGGCACGAAACGGTAGGCCGATTCGTCCGGACGCTCGGACGCGGACAGTAGCGACGACATCGGCTGGCCCGTCAAGATAAACACTTCCAGCGCGCGCTGAATGCGTTGCGCGTCGTTCGGCGCCAAGCGCGCCGCCGTGACCGGATCGACATTGGCGAGCCGCGCGTGCAGCGCGGGCCAGCCTTCGCGCGCCGCGTCGATTTCGAGCGTCGCACGCACGGCGGGGTCGGCCGCGGGCAGGTCGTTCAGGCCTTGCGCCAGCGCCTTGTAGTAGAGCATCGTGCCGCCGACGAGGAGCGGCACCCGGCCGCGCGCGCGGATTTCGTCGATGGCGTGCAAGGCGTCCGCGCGAAAGTCCGCTGCCGAATACGCTTCGCCCGGATCGCGGATGTCGATGAGGCGATGCGGCACGCGTGCGCGTTCTTCAGGCGTCGGTTTCGCCGTGCCGACGTCCATGCCGCGATAGACGAGCGCCGAATCGACGCTGACGATTTCGGTCGGGTGTTTTGCCGCGAACGCAAGGGCGGCGGCGGTCTTGCCCGACGCCGTCGGCCCCAGCAAGCAGGCGATCGCGATGCGATGCGGTTCGTTCACGCGCTCATTGCCCACGCAGGAAGAGCCGATCGAGATCGGAAAGCGTCAATTGGTACCAGGTCGGCCGGCCGTGATTGCATTGATCGGCGCGCTCGGTCGCCTCCATCTGGCGCAGCAGCGCGTTCATTTCGTCGAGGGTCAAGCGCCGATTCGCGCGTACGGCGTGATGGCAAGCGAGTGTGCCGAGCATCTCGTGCTGCCGTTCGGTCAGCACGCGCGAGCCGCCGTATGCATGCAGATCGGCGAGCACCGCGCGCGCGAGGGCGGGCAGGTCGGCGTCCTTGAGCAGCGCCGGTACGGCACGGATCGCGAGTGTCGTGGGCGAAAGCGGAGCGAGGTCGAAGCCGAGCGCCTCGAGGGCCTCGCGCTCTTCGTCGGCCGTGCCGATCTCGACGGCATCGGCCGTCATCGATACCGGGATCAAAAGCGGTTGCACCGCCACGGTTCTTTCCGCGAGGGCGCGCTTGAATTGCTCGTAGAGAATGCGCTCGTGCGCGGCGTGCATGTCGACGATGACCAGCCCGCGCGCATTTTGCGCCAGCACGTAGATGCCGTGAATCTGGCCGATCGCGAAGCCGAGCGGGTGATCGAGGTCGGCCGGCATTGAGGCTTGCGGCGCGCCGAAGCTCGGCGCGGCTGCGGCGCTGTCGCGGGCCTCGATAGCGGAAGACGGAGGCACGGCAAGCCAGGGTGCGCCGCCGGTGGAACCCGCCTGGTCGCCGGCCGCGCCGGCGCTATCTTTACGCCCGAACAGCGCGTCGTATAACGCGAGCGGCTGCGCGACGGGCAGCGTGCCCTGCGTCATGCGCGAATCGCGCAACCAGGTGGAACCGCCGCGGTTCGCGGCCGATATGGAGGCGCTTGAAGGCGCAGCGCCGATACCGCCCGGCATTCCCGCCGCACCGGTCGCCCCGGCCATGCCCGCAAGGCCGGCGCCCGCGCGCGGCTCGATTTGCGCGGCATGGCCGAGCGCGGTCGTCTCGGGCGATGCGCCCGCATGCCGTGCCAGTGCGCGCTGCAATGCGTGAAAAACGAATTGGTGAACCGCGCGCGAGTCGCGAAAGCGCACTTCGATCTTCGACGGGTGCACGTTGACGTCGACCGCTTCGGGGGGCAGATCGAGAAACAAAACGTACGAGGGATAGCGATCGCCGTGTAGGACGTCTTCGTAGGCGGCGCGCACGGCATGCGTGAGCAGCTTGTCGCGCACGAACCGGCCGTTGACGAAGAAGTACTGTTGATCGGCGCGGCCGCGGCTCGCCGTCGGCAGGCCCGCACAGCCGTAGAGGGCGATTTCCCCGGCGACTTCCTCGAGCGGAAGGTGGGCGTTCGCGAACGCTTCCCCGAGTATCTTGGACACGCGCGCGGGCGGCTCGCTCGCATTCCAATGCTCGAGCGCACGGCCGTTGTGCATGACCGAAATCGCGACGTCGGGCCGTGCCAGCGCGGCCCGGCGGATCATCTCGACGCAATGGCCGAGTTCGGTTTGCTCGCTTTTGAGGAACTTCCGGCGCGCCGGCGTGTTGAAGTAAAGCTCGCGCACTTCGATCGTCGTGCCCACGCCGCCCGCCGCGGGCGTCAGGGCGCCGGTTTGGGCGTCGATTCGCGTGGCATGCGCACTATCGGCCGTGCGGCTCGTAATGAACGTTTCCGCCACCGATGCGATCGAAGCAAGCGCTTCGCCGCGAAAACCGAGCGTGGCGACGGCTTCGAGTTCGGCCAGCGAGCGAATCTTGCTGGTTGCATGGCGCAACAGCGCGAGTGGCAGCTCGGCCGAGGGGATGCCGCAGCCGTCGTCGGTAATCGAAATACGCTTGACCCCTCCCGCGTCGAGCATGATGCGCAGCGTCTTCGCGCCTGCATCGAGGGCGTTTTCGAGCAGTTCCTTGACGACCGACGCCGGGCGTTCGACAACCTCGCCGGCGGCGATTTGACTGATCAACTGATCGGGCAGGGGCGCGATCACGCGGCGCGCGGCAGGCGCTGGCGGCGCGGCGCGCTCGCCGTCGGCCGGCGATTCGAGGAATTCTGACATGCGGCGATTATAGCGATTCGCGAAGGCGCGCAGACCCGCCACACCGCACGGGCGCCGAGTCGTTTCGAGATCGGCCATGGGCTTTCGGTATCATGGCGCGGTGATTGACGCAGGGGCAAGACCGCCTCGCCCGTTTGGACTTTTTTGGAAGGAATGCCTTTGGATACGCTGCTTCATTTCGTCGCCTTGATTCTGCATATCGACAAGTTCCTCGGGGATTTCGTCCACCAGTACGGCGCCTGGGTCTATGCGGTTCTCTTCGCCATCGTTTTTTGCGAGACGGGCCTCGTTGTCTTGCCGTTTTTGCCCGGCGATTCGCTGCTGTTCATCGGCGGGGCCTTTTGCGCGACGGGCGAGATGAACCTGATCTCGCTGATTGCTCTCTTGCTCGTCGCAGCGATTGGCGGCAATAGCCTGAATTACCTGATCGGGCGCGCGATCGGCCCCAAGGTCTTCAACACGCACATTCCATTTTTGGAGCGCTTTCTCGATCGGGCCGCGCTGCAAAAGACACACAACTTCTATGAGCGGCACGGGGGCAAGACGATCGTTCTCGCCCGTTTCATTCCCGTCGTGCGGACCTTCGCGCCGTTCGTGGCAGGCGTCTCGGGCATGCGCACCGGTCGCTTTCAGCTTTTCAACGTGACCGGCGCCGCACTCTGGGTGCTGCTGCTCGTGCTGTCCGGGTATTTCTTCGGCAATATTCCGTTTATTCGGCAATATCTGAACTTGATCGTGCTCGTGGGCGTAGGCGCGGCGATCGTGCCGGTCGTGCTCGCGGCCGCGTGGAAACTGCTGCGCAAGAAGTCGACGACGGGCGTCGCGCGAAACGGCGGAACCCGCTGACGGCGGCGCCCGGAGCGCGGGGGCCGCAGCGAGAAAAAAATTCGTTCGAGCAGGGGGAGATCACCATGAACGGTCCGACCGCCGACATTCGTTTGGTACCGGCGAAGCTCGAGGCGCTGCGGCCGACGCAGATTACCGTCGGCTATCACGAGGTGCGCGCCAAGCGCGCGCATTGGAAGTCGCTCGATCGGAAAGCGCGCGCGCAGGCGATCTCGACGCATTGGTTTCCGGCGGTGCTGGGCCCGGGGAACGCCCATTTTGTCGTCGACCACCATCACCTCGGGCTCGCGTTGATCGAGGAGGGCGTGCGCGAGGTCAAGACGATGGTCCTGCGCGACCTGTCTTGGCTCGAGCCGGACATGTTCTGGCGCATGATGGAGCACTATCAGTGGGTTCATCCGTTCGGCCCCGATGGTGCGCGGCACGACTACGACCGCCTGCCCAAGACGCTGACCGAACTCGTCGACGACCCCTATCGCAGCCTTGCCGGCGAGCTGCGCCGCGTCGGCGGCTATGCGAAGGATGCGGCGCCGTTCAGCGAATTTTTGTGGGCCGACTATTTGCGCTCGAAAGTCCCCGAGAAACGCATTCGCAAGAATTTCGACAAAGCGCTCGGAGAGGCGCTCGCCTGCGCGCATGAAGCCGACGCTCGGTATCTGCCGGGCTGGGCGGGCCAGATGCCCACGACTTGACGCCGCGCTCGAACTCATGACGATCGATACGGGGCACGCCGCCGCGGCTCATCTCCAAGACCCCGCGCACTACGCGCAGTCGGGCGCGCCGAAACCGCCCGCGCTGCGCGCCGTCAAGGATGCGCTCGCGGGCGTGTCGATCGCTGGCTTGCTGTTGCCGGAGGCCGTCGCCTACGCCGGCATCGCCAATCTACCGCCGCAGGCGGGGCTCGTCGCTTTGATGGCGGGACTGGCCGTCTATGCGTTGCTCGGCAGCAGCCGCTTCGCGATTGTGTCGGCCACGTCGTCCTCGGCCGCTGTGCTCGCGGCCACCGTGAGCGCGCAGGCGGGCGGCGGCGGGGCGCAACTCGCCTATGCGGCCGCGCTCGTGGCGGCGACGGGGCTGCTGTTCGCGTTCGCCGGGCTGGCAAGGCTTGGCGGCATGTCCGACTTCGTCGCCAAGCCGGTATTACGCGGATTCGCGTTCGGGCTCGCCTTGACCATTGCCGTCAAGCAGTTGCCGAGCATTGTCGGTGTGTCGTCGCACTACGCCGACGTGCCGCGCATGGCGTTCGATCTCGCGCGGCAAGCGAGCGCTTGGAACATCCATAGCGTGGCGCTCGGCGGTATTGCGCTGGCGATCCTGTTCGCGCTCGGTGCGCGCGCGCGCATACCGGCGACGCTCGTCGTCATCGTGCTCGGCATCGGGGCGGGGTACTTCATCGATTGGCAACGCTGGCACATCTCGATGGTCGGCGCCATCGACGTGCAGGACGTGCGCCTGGGGCTGCCCGCGTTTGCACGAACGCAGTGGGCGCAGACGATCGAACTCGCGTTCGCGTTGATGCTGATTTTGTATGCCGAGTCGTATGGATCGATTCGGAGCTTCGCGCTCAAGCACGGCGACACGGTGTCCGCCAATCGCGATCTCGTCGCGCTGGGCGGGGCCAATATCGTGTCGGCGTTACTGCAGGGGATGCCCGTGGGCGCCGGCTATTCGGCGACCTCGGCCAACGAGGCGGCCGGGGCGCAAACGCGCTGGGCGGGTCTCGTGGCGGCGGCGGTCGTCGCGCTCATCGTGGCTTTCTTGAGGCCGGAACTGGCGCGCATCCCGCAACCCGTCCTTGCGGCCATCGTGATCTACGCCGTCAGCCATTCGCTGCACCCGAGCGTTTTCCGTCCGTACTGGCTCTGGCGCCGCGATCGGCTGATCACGATCGCGGCGTTGGCCGGAGTGCTCGTGCTGGGCGTGCTGCACGGCTTGGTCGTCGCGATCGGCGTGAGCTTGCTCGTCACGCTGCGCAATTTCTCCGTGCCGATGGTGAGCGTGCTCGGCCGTCTGCGCGATAGCCACGATTTCGTCGATGTATCGGCGCACGCCGATGCGCAAAGCGTCGACGCAATCATGATCGTGCGGCCCGAGGCGCCGCTCTTTTTCGCCAATGCCGACCGTGTGCTCGGCGAGGTGCGCAAGCTCGCGGCAGGGCAGGCGAGCGCGCCCCATACGATCATGCTGAGCCTCGAGGAAACGCCCGATGTCGACGGTACGGCTATCGAGGCCTTGCGCATTTTCGCGGCGGAGCTGCGCGCGCACGGTCAGCGCCTTGTGCTCGTGCGCTTGAAGCCGCGCGCGCTCGATGCGCTCCGGCGCGCCGCCGACGATACGCTGCCGCTCGACGCGATGCGTGAGCTCAGCGTGGACGAGTGCGTGCAATCGGTGCTCGCCGATTCGCAACACGTGGGACAGCCGGCGTCCTAAGCGTTTCTCCTTTCGGGCTTGCGTCTTGCTCGCGAGGCCGTTGGTGTTTATGGTGACTGCTCACCGGTCCGACATCGGGCAGACGCATTGTGCCCGGCCGAAAGCGGCCGGAAACAGGGGACAGTCGAAACATGGAAATTCAGTCGAATCGCCTGACGCATCGGATACGCGGCGCTCTGTGCGCGCACGCCCGCGAACTCGACCGCGCGATCGGGCCGCTCGCCGGCGCGCGCCTCACCGGCGTTGCATGCGCGGTGGCCGCGATGGCGATCGCTTCGCCGGCCGGCGCGCAGGCGGTGCAACGCAATGCACCGGCCGCGCAAGCCGTATCGGCAACTGCGGCTGCGCCCTCGGAGACGGACGGCATCGTCACCGCGGATACGCTCGAAGCGCGGCTCGCCGCACTGCCGGCGGGCCCGGATAAGGATGCGGTGATGCTCGGCTACCGTTTGACCGTCGACACGCCGCATTACGCGCCTGGGCATGTGCCCGCCGGCGCCATGTCTTGCGCGAGTTGCCACATCGGCGCGGGCACGACGCCGCATGCATCGCCGTGGTACGGCATGATCGGCGTGACGCCGGCCTACACCGCGCGCAGCGCGTCGGTCGAATCGCTCGCGCAGCGCATCAACAACTGCTTCCGCCGGTCGGAAAACGGTGTCCCGCTCGCGCTCGATTCAGCGGAAATGAACGCGATGCTCGCCTATATGACGTTCGTCTCCAGGGGCGTGGAAAGCGGCGCGTTCGGCCCCGGCCGAGGCATGGGCAAGGTAGCGGGCGCGGGCAAGCTCACGCCCGATCCCGTGCACGGCAAGGCTGTCTATGCCGAACGCTGCGCATCGTGTCACGGCGCCGACGGCCAAGGTATGCAAGCCGGCGGGCGCTACGTCTTTCCGCCGCTGTGGGGCGACGCGTCGTTCAACATCGGCGCGAGCATGGCGCGCATCAACACGGCCGCCGCGTTCATCAAGCACAACATGCCGCTCGGCAACGCGACGCTCGCCGATCAGGAAGCGCTCGACGTCGCGGCCTACGTGACGCACCAGCCGCGTCCCGATTTCGCCGGCAAGGAGCACGATTGGCCGAACGGCGGCAAGCCGTCGGACGCGCGGTACTGACGAGGCTGGGCGATTTTCGTCGCGGCGACGAAACTGTAAGAGCGCCTCGGCGCTGTTTCGAAGCCGCGCGGGCCGGGTTTCCGAGCGCGGTTACGGGAGCGAGATCGTAAGGTTGGCCGATTCCGCTTCCGGTTTGACGAGCTGCGAGTAGGGGGCGAGCGTGCGGAGGGTCGAATTGCGCAGGTAGGTATTCAAGCCGAGATAAGCCATGAGCCCGACGAGCGCGAAGACGGCGCCGATCGTCCACAGCGGCAGCTCGTGCTTGAGCCGGTGCGCGATTTGATCGGGCAGCGGCCAATGCGGCGCGAACGGCGCACGCTTGCCTTTCATCTGCGCGATCTCGTCGCCGAGCCGCCCGGTGAGGTAGGAGAGCTTCTCGGGCCCTTCGAGCAGATACTTGCCCTGGAAGCCGAGCAGCAGGCACATGTGAAACACCTCCAGCGACTGCAGCCGGGCCGCACCCTGCGCGCGGCACTGCTCTAGCAATTCGAAAAATTTCTCGCCCGCGAGCTGTTCGCCGAACAGCGCGAGCTGTAGCGGACGACGCTCCCATTCGGCGCGGATGGTGAACGACGAAGCCAGCACCGCTTCGTCGATCGCCGCGCAAAACGCGAACTTCGAGGCGTAGACGTCGTCGGCCGGCGCGTTCAGTTTCTTCGCGCCGCGTTCGAAATCGGCGAGAAACGCTTGCACGCGCGCGCCGAATTCGGCGGCCTCTCCGGGTGCTCGGCCCTGCTTGAGCAGGAACAGCATGAAAAAGCCGTCGTAGAGCAAGTCGCGCAACGAGCGCGCTTGGAACCCTCCCTCGGTCGCGGCAGGTAGCGGCGCGGACGGCGCATTCGCGCCGAACAGCGAAGGCATTTGAGTCATGAGGTCACCGCGATCAGTTCGAGTTTGAGTTCGTTGATGCCCGAGGGCGCGTAGATCATGGCCGATTGCGCTTGCAGCATGCGGTCATAGAGGCCGCTGCGCGATTCGAACGCGAAGTAGCACGCGCCCGGCCGCACGGGGACGGCCGGCGGCACCTGCGGCGTGTAGACGAGGCGCACGCCCGGCATGGCCGACAGCACGAGTTTATCGACGTCGTCGGGCGCCCCCACCTTGAAGCGCGCGGGCACGGCTTCGACGAGCTCGACCGCCGGCATGTCGGCCGACACGGCCAGGAAGAAGGTGGTCTTTTCGTCGATCTTGCCCGAATCGAGCCGGCCGGCGTAGAACGAAGGACGGACTTCGTCGAGGGCGATCGCGAAGTAGCGCGTGGAGATGACGGTTTCGAGCAGATCGCGCACGATCGTATCGAGCTGCGCGAAACCCGCGCCCGGATCGTCATGGCGGTACGCGGGCAGATCGGCCAGCGCATAGCGCTTGGAGAACGTCATCAATTGCCCGGCGAGCCGCAGCAGCTCCTGAAACAGCCGCTCGGGGTGCAGCGTGGGCTGCTGCAGCAGGTGCACGAGCGAGGCGACCGCGCCGTTCGCCGTGTGCAGCAGCCAGAACGAGGCGATGTCGCCCGAGCGGAATTCGATGATGTTCTTCGTCGGCTCGCGGTGAAAGCCGTAAAGCGCGCTGACCTTGGCTTGCAGGGCGTCGATGAGCTGGCGCAGCCGCTGATGAAGGATGGGCGAGGCTTCGACCGCGAGGCACGGCGGCACGAACGTTTCGTCGAATTCGAAGCCCGAGGTGGCCGTTCGCCGCAGCCGCGCGAGCGGCACGGCAAGCAACTGGGCGCGCGGCTCGGTATGGCTGATCAGCTTCACGCGAGTTTTGAGAAACGTGAGATTGGCCACGGCCGCATCGGTGAATTGATCGGCCACGTTCACTTGCTTGGAGGCGTAGCGCGACACGAAAGCGTCAGCCGATTCGTTCGCGCAGTTCGCCCCTGTTTCTCGCAATGGGTGCAACGCGAGATAGAACGTGAACTCGGACACGCCCTCGGGCAGCGTTTCGAGCGCCACCGTTTGCGGCAGATCGTCGGCGAGCGGGGCGGAGTAGAGCGTGCCGTCGGGAAAGACCAGCGAAAGCTCGGATAGCCGCAGCAAGTTGTTGCCGAGCGAATCGGCGTCGAAGCGCACGCTGCGCACGCCCCAATTGAACGGCTGGATCGTGCGGATCGACTCGAAGAGCCGCGCCTCGTGATAAGCGTCTTGTTGCTGGAAATGCTGGGGCCGCAGAAAGAGCCCCTCGCCCCAAAGCAATTTCGCCGAATAACTCATCTCAATTTCACTGTCTGGGTTTCGTATCTTATGCGTGCATCGGGCAAGGCGCCGCAATGACGGAGCGCGTCCGTGTTCATTCGCCGCCTAGCCGCAACTGACGGTCGAGAGCATATTGAGCGGCTGCATCGGCAATCGCGGATCGGGCGCGATGACCGTACCGCTCGTGACGGTCATCGCACAGCTGTGAAGGCCGATCATTATGCCGGATTTCTCCGATTTAGCCGGATCGAAAGCGAATTTCCAACGCTGTTGCGCCGGGTCGCGAAACAATGCCACGACGCCGAACGCTTGAGCCTCGCGCGTCACCTTTTCGGTCATTTGGTAATGCTGGCCAGGTATCAGCGTCACTTCGCGCACGCTCAGCAAATCGGCGCCTAGCGTGCTTTTCTCCTTGGCCGGATCGGTGAACGTATCGAACGGCGCCTGTTGGAACGAGGTGGGATCCTTCAGCGCGTAAAGGCGCACCACGATTGCGAGCGGATGATTGTCGTTGGCGGCGTTCAGATTGGGGGCGGCCGCGAGCGTCAGGGGCACGTCGCGCGGCGGCTTTTGCGAGTCGGGCACCGGCGGCTTGCCCACGCCGATCGCCTGCAGCGCCGTGGAGGCCGCGGCGCCCAGCACGGGCACCGCGGCCGCGCATCCGCCCAACTGCGCGCATGCCAACAGCAGACACGCGAGGCGCGACGCACGCCGATAACCGAACCCTTCGTGATTCACGCCCACACCCCGTCCAAAGTCGATCATTGCTTAATGTCCAACGCCCTGTACGACACGCGCCGTCGGTGACAACACGATGACATGGAAATCTATATACAGGTTTGTCTATTTCGGGTAACAGGAAAAATTTTCCGCCCCGCAATTCGTTTTCGATTTAATTCGGAAATTATTTCAGCATGGCTTACCTGAGATATCACGTGTCATTCGAATTCGGATGAATCGGATTCGAAGCGACGCAGTTGAATTATCGAAAATTGGCCGGTACTATACGCGCGCACTGGCCGCAAAGCAAAGTAGCGGTTTTCCGGGTGAATTAATAAACGGCTTCGTCGAAAGAAGAAAGAATGATGAAACATAGACTTTTCCTATTCTCCGCCACAGTGCTCGCCTGCGTAACTATGGTTGGCTGCGCAACGCAGAACGCGAACACGCAATCTTCACCCGAAGCCTTCAACAAAGCGCTATCCGATGCGGACACCGTTGCCAAGAGCGGCGATCAACCGCGCGCGCTGGCGCTTTACGATCAGCTGACGAAGGCCGATCCGACGCGTGAGGAGCCGTGGTCGCGCATCGCGCAAATCCAGTTCTCTCAATCGCATTACGGGCAGGCCATCGTGGCCGCGCAAGAGGCGCTGTCCCGCGATCAATCCGATCGCGAGGCGAAGAGCGTGCTGGCCGTAAGCGGCCTGCGCGTAGCGACGGAATCGCTCGGCCAGCTGCGGCAGGATGCGGCGCTCGCCGGCGATGCGAAGGGCGATGCACAAGTGCTCGCGCATCAGCTGCGCGAGACGCTCGGTCAGA
>DATJJH010000189.1:0-4074 GCA_035492395.1 Trinickia sp.
CAGCCGGTGCTGGTTCCGTGTGCCGTATTTCCACGAATACGCGCCGGGCGGATATGGCTGGCCGCGGATCGTGTTCGTCGGCGCGCAGCGTTTGCCATGGCTGGCGAGCGATTCGCTATCCGTTGCGCTGCAAATGTTCGAATTCCCCGAGGCCGCCGTAGCTTGATGCTGTGGCTCGTCTGGGGGGGGCGCCGCCGTAGCGCAGGATCCACGCTCGCAACGCACTGTCGCCCCCATCAACCATCCGTCGACACAGTGACCGTTTCCCACGCGCGAATCTCGTCGTCCAACGCCGACAATTTGGCGCGGACGAGATTCAACGCGTCGCTGCCGAGCAAGAGATGGGCGGGCGGGCGCTCCTCGGCAATCACCGCGAGCATCGCCCGCGCGGCTTTCGTCGGATCGCCCAATTGCTTTCCGCTTTTTTCCTCGCGCGCGAGGCGAATTGGATCGAAGACGGCGTCGTAGTCGGCGATGGAGCGAGGGGTGCGCTTCATCGAGCGGCCCGCCCAGTCGGTGCGGAAGGAACCCGGGGCCACCGCCGTCACATGGATGCCGAAAGGCTTCACTTCCTTGCCCAGCGCCTCGGAAATGCCTTCGAGCGCAAACTTGCTGCCGCAGTAATACGCGATGCCCGGCATCGTGATGTGACCGCCCATCGACGTGATATTCAGAATGTGACCACGCCGACGCGCGCGCATGAACGGCAAGACCGCCTTCATCATGGCGACCGCGCCGAATACGTTCACGTCGAACTGACGGCGAATGTCCGACAGCGGCGATTCTTCCATGACGCCCTCGTGGCCGTACCCCGCATTATTGACGAGCACGTCGATCGGCCCGACCGTCGACTCGATATCCGACACGACGCCGCCGATGGCGTCGAAATGCGTCACGTCGAGCACACGTCCAAAAGCCGAGCGCGCGGACATCGATTCGAAATCGCGCTTGTCCGCTTCGTTTCTCACGGTACCGACGATCGTGTGTCCCGCCGCCAGCGCCTCTCGTGCGAGCGCGCGGCCGAAGCCGCTGCTGACGCCGGTGATGAGCAGCGTTTTGCCGGTTGTCATGATTGCATCCTCCCAAATGTGACTGAGGAAGTGCATACTAGTCTCGCTGGATAAGCCAAAACAGGCGATTTCCGCTGATTTTCTTGCACAAACCTATGAGCGATGACCGCGGGGCTCCGCAACTCCCTGATTTGCCCGTTCGAAGCCAGAAACGCATCGTGGCGCTGCTGCATGCGTTGGCGCCCGAAGAGGGTTATAACCTCACCCCCTTGTCCAGCGTCCGTATCCTGCGTTCGAACCGCGCACTGTCGCGCACGCCCGTTTTGTACGATCCGGGCATCGTGATCGTCTGTCAGGGCCGCAAGCGCGGCTACTTTGGCGATGAGCTTTATCTGTATGACGAACGTCAGTACTTGGCAGTTTCGATCCCTGTGCCGTTCACCATGGAAACGGATGCCACGCCGGAGCGCCCGCTGCTCGCGCTCTATCTGCATCTCGATTCCGCCATGGCGGCCGAACTCGCCGCGCAGATCGATCGCGAAGGCATGGCCGAACCCGTGCAGCCACCTCGCAGCATGATGTCGACGCCGATCGACGATGCCATGCAAGCGTCGGTCTTGCGCCTGCTCGAAGCGATGCACCGCCCGCTTGAAGCTGCGGTATTGGGGCAAGGGCTGTTGCGCGAACTCTACTTTCGCGTGCTCACCGGCGCGCAAGGCTGTTCGATGCGAGCGGCGTTGGCCATGCGCGGCCCGTTCGGTCGGATAGGGAAGGCGCTTCGGCTCATTCATGCCGGCTACGCGCAGCCGCTCGACGTGGCGAGCCTGGCGAAAGAGGCGGGTATGAGCGTGCCGAGCTTCCATAGCCACTTCAAGCAAATGACGCAGGTATCGCCGATGCAGTACGTCAAGTCGACGCGCCTGCATCAAGCTCGCTTGCTGATGGTGCGCCGGGAACTGACTGCCGAGGCCGCGAGCCACGCCGTGGGCTACACGAGTGCATCGCAGTTCAGTCGCGAGTTCAAGCGGCTGTTCGGGTTGACGCCGGCGGCCGAGGTAAAGCGCATGCGGGCGGCATTTGCTATTCCCGCATTTGCGGATACGACGTTTGTTTCGTCGCATTGAGCGAAAACATCTTTTGTCATAATGATGTTCCACCGATTCGCCGGCGTACCGTCGGCGGTCGGCCACGAACTACGACCGATCTTCTCGTCAATGCGCATTTTCGGAATAAGCCTCTCTGTCATCATCGCCGTGATCTTTGCGGTGCACGCCGTCCGTTCCCGGCAGAACATGTACTGGCTGCTGATCTTGTTTCTGTTTCCCGGTCTTGGCAGTTTGGTCTACTTGTTTGTCGTCTACTTGCCGGGCCTGCGCCAGTCGCGTGGGGCACGGGCGGCAACGCGGGCCTTCTCGCAGCTAGTCGATCCTGACCGGGCGGTGCGCGAGGCGCGCACCGATTTCGACCGTGCGCCTACGGTCGCGCATCGCATGCGGCTCGCTGCCGCGCTGCTCGATGCGGGCAATACGGCCGAAGCGCTCGAGCATTATCGCGAGGCGGCTAGTGGGCCGTTCGCATCCGATCCGGACTTGCTCGAAGGCCTTGCGCGAGCGCAGTTTGCCAGCGGCGATGCCGCGGCCACACAAGAGACGCTGGAACGTCTGTTCGCCGTTCATCCGGTCGCTCGGCAGAAATCCGAACCGGCCCTGTTGTACGCAAGAGCGCTCGCGGCGGTCGATGCGCCGGGTACGCGCGCCGCGTTCGAGGCCGCGCTGGCCAGCGCCAGTGACGCGGCGCCGCGTTGTCTATACGCCGATTGGCTGGCAGCGCGGTCCGACGACGCCGACCGCGGGCGTGCGCGGGTGCTTTACGGCGAGATCGTGCACGACGCCAAGCATTGGCCGCGCTACGCCCGCGACCATAACCGCGAATGGCTGCAACGCGCGCAGTCGGCCCTGAGCCGGTAACGGCCGGCCGCGGCTCGTGGATAGCGGTTTTGCGGAGCTGATCTTGAGCTTAAGCTTGACGGAATAGGGCGGAGCGATCGTCGCTCCGATCGATGATCGAGGGCGCGGGCCGCGCTTTGAAGGAGGCATCATGACTGATAGCGACAAGGCGTTCGCGGGATCGATCCCGAAGTTCTACGACACGCTGATGGTCCCGATGATCTTCGAGGCGTACGCCGCCGATATGGCGGCGCTCGTCGCGGCGTTCTCGCCAGGGTCGGTGCTCGAAACGGCGGCCGGCAGCGGCGTCGTTGCTCGATCGCTGGCGCCTAAACTTGGCGCCTCGGCGCGCTACGTGGTGACCGATCTCAATCAGCCCATGCTCGACTTTGCTGCTGCCAGGCAAGGGGCCGATAGCCGGATCGAATGGCGGCAGGCGGACGCGCTCGATTTGCCGTTCGACGATGCGTCGTTCGACATCGTCTGCTGCGAATTCGGTGCGATGTTTTTTCCCGACCGCGTCGCAGGGTACGCCGAGGCGCGGCGAGTGCTGAAGCCAGGCGGGCGCTTTATCTTCAGTGTCTGGGACCGCATCGAGGACAACGCCTTCGCCGATGAAATCACGCGGGCGGTGGGTACGCAGTTTCCGCATGATCCTCCCAACTTCTTGGCCCGTACGCCGCACGGGTATTACGATACGGCGCTGATCGGTGAAGACGCGAGGCGTGCGGGATTCACCGATATCGAAATCACGACACACGAAAAGGTTAGCCGCGCGGCGTCGGCGCGCGACGTCGCGACCGCTTATTGCTTGGGAACGCCGCTGCGCAACGAGATTGAAACGCGCGATGCGAGCTTGCTGCAGTCGGCCACGGACAAAGCCGCCGAGGCGATCGCCCGCCGCCACGGCGACGGGCCGGTGGCGGGGAAGATCCAGGCGCATGTCGTCGTGGCGGCGGGGTAGTAACGAACCGCCTCAACCCTAAGCCGCCAGTTTCAACGCCTGCTCGAAATCGGCGATCAGGTCTTCGACATCCTCGATGCCCGCGGACAGCCGCAGCATGCCGTCGGAAATGCCCATCGCCTTGCGCGTGTCCGGCCCCGCCTCGAAGAAGATC
>DATJJH010000190.1:0-8634 GCA_035492395.1 Trinickia sp.
CCGGTCTTGCCGGTGATGCCCTGCGTGATGACCTTCGTGTCTTTGTTGATGAGAATCGACATGTATTGACCTCTGTTCGTTTGGCGTCGCGCTGCGTCGCCGCGTGCATTCGCACGGGCCTGCCGCGCCACGCGCCGCCATTCGTATCCGTGAAGCTGATGCGCCCTTATTTGCCCGCGGCGGCCGCAACGACCTTCTGCGCCGCTTCTTCCATGCTGTCCGCCGAGATGATCGGCAGGCCGGACTCGGCGAGCATCTTCTTGCCCAGATCTTCGTTCGTGCCCTTCATGCGAACGACGAGCGGAACGCTCAGGTTCACCGCCTTCGAACCGGCGATGACGCCTTCCGCGATCACGTCGCAGCGCATGATGCCGCCGAAGATGTTGACGAGAATCGCCTTCAGGCCGGGGTTCTTCAGCATCAGCTTGAACGCTTCGGTGACCTTCTCGGTCGTCGCGCCGCCGCCGACGTCGAGGAAGTTCGCCGGCTCGCCGCCGAACAGCTTGATCGTGTCCATCGTGGCCATGGCGAGGCCCGCGCCGTTCACGAGGCAGCCGATGTTGCCGTCGAGCGAGATGTAGGCGAGGTCGAACTTCGACGCTTCGACTTCAGCCGGATCTTCTTCGTCCAGATCGCGATACGCGACGATTTCCGGGTGACGGAACAGTGCGTTCGAATCGAAGTTGAACTTGGCGTCGAGCGCAATGACCTTCCCGTCGCCCGTGAGGATCAGCGGGTTGATTTCGGCGAGCGAGGCGTCCGTTTCCCAGGTGGCCTTGTAGAGGCCCTGCAAAATGGCGCGCGCTTGCGGGATCGAGGCGTCGGGCACGCCGATCTTCTTCGCGAGATCGTCGGCTTCCGAATCGAGCAGACCCTTGGACGGGTCGACGGCCACCTTGTGGATCGCTTCCGGCGTCTTGGCAGCGACTTCCTCGATGTCCATCCCGCCTTCGCTGGAGGCCATCACGACGACCTTTTGCGACACGCGATCGATCACGAGACCGACGTACAGTTCCTTCTTGATGTCCGCGCCTTCTTCGATCAGCAGGCGGTTCACCTTCTGGCCTTCCGGACCGGTTTGGTGCGTGACGAGCTGCATGCCGAGGATTTGGTTCGCGTACTCGCGAACTTGCTCGAGCGACTTGGCGACCTTCACGCCGCCACCCTTGCCGCGGCCGCCCGCATGGATTTGCGCCTTGACGACCCAAACCGGGCCGCCGAGCTCTTCAGCGGCCTTGACCGCGTCGTCCACCGAAAACACCGGCTTGCCGCGCGGTACCGCGACGCCGAATTTCCGCAGGATTTCCTTTCCCTGGTACTCGTGAATCTTCATGCGTGATTCCCTTCAGTCTGAGAGTTGGATTGAACTTCGTGATCGTGATGCGGTAATTCCGTGGAGCCCGCCGCGTCCGGTTTCGCTGTCCGGGTCACGGGCGCCGGCGGCCGCGCCGCCGGCGCATCGCTCGTTTTGACGCTTCGCGGGGCGTGTCCGTACCAGCGCGGATAAAAGCGGCGCACCGCTTCGCCGTCGAACCGCAGCGCATGGCAGCGGTCGAGCTGGAAAGGCGGCTCGCGATCGACGCCCGCGCCCTCGGATTCACCCTCGGGCTCGTGAGTCGCGCTATCGCGCGTGTTCCAGACATCGCCGGCGAATGCCTGGATCGCGGCGGTCGGCAAGATGGAGCAGAGTTCGGTGAGATGCGTGCAGCCTGCCGTTCCGGCAAGCAAGCGCCGTGCGTGGCGGCGGAAATCGTTGAGGAGGTTGAGACCGATGAGCGCGCGATAGGCGGGATTGGCGGCTGAACAGTGGCCCGGATAAGGCACCCATTCCGACGACGCTTCGGCGTCGACGATGGTGAGCTTGCGATCGATGGTGATGCGGAGCCAGAGTTCATGGATCGGTAGGCCTTTGGGCCGGACACCGGGGGCCAATGCGACGTCGCGCGGCTTGTGGTCGGTCAGACACGCCTCGATATCCCACAGGCCGTCGTCTCGCTCGAACGCTTCCGCATGGATTGCGCGGCGATGGCGCAACTGGCGGGAAACGGGCGGAGAGAGCGGCATGCGAGGGGGACGGCTGGCAGAGGAAAACCGGGCGATTTTAACATACTGGGTATTTGGAGCACTGGACGCCCCCGGCGCCCTACTCGTCGCCCCTATCGTCGTCGCCCCTGAGGAGGTGGGAGATCGTCGCCTGCGAGAAACCACGCATCGTCAGAAAGCGGATCTGCTTCGCGCGATCGGCGGGCGATTGCGGCAATTCGCCAAACTTCTTGCGCCACACCGCCTGTGCGCGGGCGCGCTCGGTGTGGCGTAGTTGAGCGCCGATGGATTGAATCAGAGAGTCGTCGAGCTTGTGCTGGCGCAGTTCGCTGACGATTCGGTTCGCGCCCATGCGGGCCGAACGCCGGTTAAGGACGCTTTCGGCGAAGCGCTCATTGGATAGCCAGCCTTCACGCTCGAGCAAATCGAGAAGCGGATCGAGCGGATCGCCTTCTTCGACGAATGGCGCCAGCTTACGGGCGAGCTCGGCGCGACTGTGTTCGCGCCGCGACAGGTAGGCGATCGCTCGCGCCTTCAGCGAACGAGCGGGCCGGCTCGATCGGCCGGTTTGCTCCGAGGCCGAAGGCGCCCGCTCTTTTCGCATCAGGCGAGGCTTACTCTTCGTCGGCCACTTCGACCGCGCCGCTGCTCGCCGGCATGGCGTTCACGCCCAGCGATTCGCGGATTCGGTTTTCGATCTCGCGCGCGATGTCGGGATTCTCACGCAGGAATTCGCGCGCATTGTCCTTGCCTTGGCCGATCCGCTCCCCGCTGTAGCTGTACCACGCGCCGGCCTTGTCGACGATCTTCGCTTGCACGCCCAGATCGATGATTTCGCCTTGGCGCGAAATGCCTTCGCCATACAGGATGTCGAAGATGGCTTCGCGAAACGGCGGCGACACCTTGTTCTTCACGACCTTGACACGCGTTTCGTTGCCGATGACTTCGTCGTTCTTCTTGATCGAGCCGATACGGCGGATGTCCAGACGCACCGAGGCGTAGAACTTCAGCGCGTTGCCGCCCGTCGTGGTTTCGGGGTTGCCGAACATGACGCCGATCTTCATCCGGATCTGGTTGATGAAGATGACGAGGCAGTTCGTACGCTTGATCGTGCCCGTCAGCTTGCGTAGCGCCTGCGACATCAAACGCGCCTGCAGACCCGGCAGGGAATCGCCCATTTCACCTTCGATTTCGGCCTTCGGCACGAGCGCCGCGACCGAATCGATGACGATCATGTCGATCGAGCCCGAGCGCACGAGGGCATCGGCGATTTCGAGTGCTTGCTCGCCCGTATCGGGCTGCGACACCAGCAGATCGCCCACATTTACGCCAAGCTTCCCGGCGTATTGGATGTCGAGCGCGTGCTCGGCGTCGATGAACGCCGCCGTGCCGCCGAGCTTTTGCATTTCGGCGATGACTTGCAGCGTCAGCGTGGTCTTACCCGACGATTCCGGCCCGTAGATTTCGACCACTCGCCCGCGCGGCAAGCCGCCGACGCCGAGTGCGATGTCAAGGCCCAGCGAGCCCGTGGACACCACTTGGATGTCCTCGGCCACCTCGCCGTCGCCGAGCCGCATGACCGACCCTTTGCCGAACTGCTTTTCGATCTGCGCGAGTGCGGCGGCCAGCGCCTTGCTCTTTTCAGCCGTCAGTCCAGCCGAGCCTTTCTTGCTTTCTTCCATGAATCGTCCTTTGCTATGATGAGCGGGCGTCTGAGGCGAGCGGGCCGGCTGTGAGGCGTAGGCGCCGCATGGTGGCGGCACGTGCTCGCGGCACATATTTCCGGCTAACGCGCGAAACGCAGACACTGTATAAAAAAACAGGGTTCTTTGCAAGCCCGATACCGGCGGATTTGCGTTGCGGCAACGAGAGACGGAGCGCTGCGCCGATTCGCCCCCCTCGGCCCCCTATAAAGACCATCGGAGACACCCGCCCGGCGCCGGCGCGAAAGCACCGTCCGGCCGCGCGGCGCACCATGCGAATACTCATTGCCGAAGACGACAGCATACTCGCGGACGGCCTCGTCCGATCACTCCGCCAATCGGGCTATGCCGTCGATCACGTCAAAGGCGGCAGCGAGGCCGACAGCGCGCTGTCGATGCAGACGTTCGATCTGCTGATTCTCGATCTCGGCCTGCCCCGCATGTCGGGGCTCGAGGTCCTGCGCCGCCTGCGCGCGCGCAATTCCACCTTGCCGGTGCTGATTCTGACGGCCGCGGACGGCGTCGACGAACGCGTGAAGGGGCTCGATCTGGGCGCCGACGACTACATGAGCAAACCGTTTCATCTGAACGAACTCGAAGCGCGCGTGCGGGCGCTCACGCGACGCGGCAGCGGCGGCGGGCCGGCCGTCGTGCGCCACGGCTCGCTCACCTACGATCAGGTCGGACGCGTCGCGTCCGTCGGCGAGCAGGTGCTCGAACTGTCGGCGCGCGAACTCGGCGTGCTCGAAGTGCTACTGCAGCGGATCGGGCGGCTCGTGTCGAAGGAGCAGCTCGTCGATCACCTCTGCGAATGGGGCGAGGAAGTCAGCAACAACGCGATCGAAGTTTACGTCCACCGCTTGCGCAAGAAGATCGAGCCAAGCGGCGTGCGCATCATCACCGTGCGCGGCCTCGGCTACTGTTTGGAAAAGCCCGCGGCGAACGGCCCCGGCGCGACGCCGTCCACGTCCGCGTCCGCGAGCGAAGTGACGAGCGTGCCCGCCCCGCCTCCGACGCCCGCCGACCCTGCCGCGCACGCCCGTCACAAGTAGGCGCATCGTGGCTTCGCCCGCCTCTGCGAACGAGGACGCCGAGCGAGCGCCCGACGCGAAAGCGCGGCCGCCCGAGCCGCCCGAGCCGCCCGAGCCGCCCTCGCCCCAATCGCCCCAATCGCCGCCGGCCCCGCGCGGCGCTGTCCCCGCGAACCCGTTCGCGCCGCCGGACGAACGCGAGGGCGCGACGACGCGGCGGCCGAGGTCGCTGTTCGGCGAAATTCTCGATTGGATGCTCGCGCCGCTCTTGCTCCTGTGGCCGATGAGCATCGCCGTCACCTATCTCGTCGCCAAAACCATCGCGAACGGGCCCTTCGATCGCGGCCTCGAGACCGACGCTTATGTGCTCGCCCGGCAGATTCACCCCGTCAACGGCGTCGCGACGCTGACTTTGCCCGACGTGGCCCGCGACTTTCTGAGCGGCGACAACGTCGACAAAGTCTTTTATCAAGTGCTGGGGACACGGGGCGAGCTCGTCGCCGGCGTGAGCGACATGCCGCTGCCGCCCGTGGACGACCGCCCCCAGCCGGGTCTCGTCGAATTTCGCGATGCGATTCTGCACGGCAACGACATCCGCATCGCCTATACGACAGTGGAGCTGCCGCCCGGCGGCGACGGGCAGGCCGTGCTGGTTCAAGTGGCCGAGACGTTCGACAAGCGCAGCGCGCTGGCGAACGACATCATCAAAGGCGTGATCCTGCCGCAGTTCGTGATCTTGCCGCTCGCGATCGTTCTCGTCTGGTTCGGGCTCTCGCGCGGGCTCGCGCCGCTGACGACGCTGCAGGAGAACCTGCGCGCGCGATTGCCCGACGACCTTTCGCCGCTGGAAGCGTCGAGCGCCCCGCCTGAAATCGAGCCGCTCGTCACGTCCTTCAACGAGCTTCTGACTCGGCTCGCCCAAAACATCGATCTGCAGAAGCGCTTTATCGCCGACGCCGCGCATCAAATGAAGACCCCGCTCGCCGGGCTGCACATGCAGGCCGAACTTGCGATGCGCCACGACGTTTCCCCCGAGGTGCGCCGCTCGCTCGAGCAGATTGCGGCAGGCTCGGATCAAGCGGCCCGCCTCGTCACGCAGCTCCTCGCGCTGGCGCGCGCGGAAAACCGCATGTCGGGCCAAGTCTTCACCCATGTCGAGGTCGCGTACTTGGCCCGGCTGGCCGTGCGCGACTGGGTGCAGGCCGCGCTGGCCAAGCAAATGGATCTGGGCTACGAGGGGCCGGACGCACCTGTTTTCGTCGAAGGCAATCCCGTGATGCTCAGGGAGATGCTCTCGAATATCATCGACAACGCGATTCGCTATACGCCCGCGGGCGGGCGCATCACCGTGCGCGTCGCCGCGCGGCGCCCGCCCGGCTATCAGACAGGCTACGAAGCGGGACACGAAGGCGGCCAAGTCGATATCGAAGTCGAGGATACAGGGCCCGGCATCGCGCCGGCCGAACGGCCGAAAGTGGTCGAGCGGTTTTACCGCATCCTCGGGCGAGAAGGCGACGGCAGCGGACTGGGGCTCGCGATCGTCAGGGAGATCGCCACGATGCACGGCGGCACGCTCACGCTCGAGGATCATGTCTATCAAGCCGCGCCGCGCTTGGTCGGCACGCTCGTGCGCGTCAGTTTGCCCATATCGAAAACGACCCCGGAGTTACCCTAAGCCTTACTGTCGGCCGCCCTTCACCTTAGGCGATAAAAACGCCGAACCGGCGAGATAGCGTCATTTGGGCCCAATTTGCCCAACGAAAACCGAAAAACCCGACACATCTCTTTCTAACAAAAAGATGCCGTGCGCATCTCGCGCGTCAGTAGGCCGTAAGTTTGGCTCCCAATAATCGACGACGGGTGTGAGCCGGAGACGGCCACCTGCGAACTTATTATCAAAATTGTTTGGAGACGACTCATGGCAACCGTTGGCGGGCACATTTCGCACGCGCCGATGACGAGCGACGAGAAGCGGGTGATCTTCGCGTCTTCGCTCGGCACCGTTTTCGAGTGGTACGACTTCTATCTAGCGGGTTCGCTCGCGGCTTACATCAGCAAGAGCTTCTTCTCGGGCATCAATCCGACCGCCGCGTTCATCTTCACGCTGCTCGGCTTCGCGGCGGGCTTCGCCGTGCGTCCGTTCGGCGCGCTCGTGTTCGGCCGGCTGGGCGACATGGTCGGGCGCAAGTACACCTTCCTGATCACGATCGTGATCATGGGCTTGTCGACGTTCGTCGTCGGCTTCTTGCCCGGGTATGCGTCGATCGGTTTTGCATCTCCGGTCATCTTCATCGCCATGCGGCTGCTGCAGGGCCTCGCGCTGGGCGGCGAGTACGGCGGCGCGGCGACGTACGTTGCCGAGCACGCGCCGGCCAACCGTCGCGGCTACTACACCTCGTGGATTCAAACGACGGCGACGCTGGGCCTGTTCCTGTCGCTGCTCGTGATCCTCGGCGTGCGCACGGCGATGGGCGAGGAAGCGTTCGGCGCTTGGGGCTGGCGCATTCCGTTTGTCGCGTCCCTGGCTCTGCTGGCCGTGTCGGTTTGGATTCGCCTGCAACTGTCCGAATCGCCCGCGTTCGAGCGCATCAAGGCCGAGGGCAAGACCTCGAAGGCGCCGCTGACGGAAGCGTTCGGCCAATGGGCCAATCTGAAGGTCGTCATCATCGCGCTGATCGGCTTGACGGCCGGCCAAGCCGTGGTCTGGTACACGGGCCAGTTCTACGCCCTGTTCTTCCTGACGCAAACGCTGAAAGTGGATGGCGCGACGGCCAACATCCTGATCGCGTTGGCGCTCTTGATCGGCACGCCGTTCTTCGTGTTCTTCGGCTCCCTGTCCGACCGGATCGGCCGCAAGCCCGTGATCATGGTGGGCTGCCTGATCGCCGCGCTCACGTACTTTCCGCTCTTCAAGGCGCTGACGCACTATGCGAACCCGGCGCTCGAAGCGGCTGAACAGAAAGCGCCGATTGTCGTCGTGGCGAACCCCGACGAATGCTCGTTCCAGTTCAACCCGGTCGGTACGGCCAAGTTCACGAGTTCGTGCGACGTCGCCAAGAGCGCATTGGCCAAAGCGGGCCTGAATTACGCGAACGTGGCGGCGCCGGCGGGGACATTGGCGCAGGTCAAGGTGGGCGATACGGTGATCGACACGTACGACGGCAAGGCCCCGGACGCGAAGGACAAGGCCAAAGCGTTCGACAAGTCGCTAGCCGGCACGCTCAAGAGCGCCGGGTATCCGGCGAAGGCCGATCCGTCGCAGCTTAACTGGCCGATGACCGTGGCGATCCTGGCATTGCTCGTGATCTACGTGACGATGGTGTACGGGCCGATCGCGGCCATGCTGGTGGAGATGTTCCCGACCCGGATCCGATACACGTCGATGTCGCTGCCGTACCACATCGGCAACGGCTGGTTCGGCGGCTTCCTGCCCGCGACGGCGTTCGCGATCGTCGCGGCCCAGGGGAACATCTATTCGGGGTTGTGGTACCCGGTCGTGATCGCGCTCGGCACGTTCGTGATCGGCATGCTGTTCGTGAAGGAGACGAAAGACTCGAATATCTACGCGAAGGATTGAGGGGGCGCGACGGGCCAATTGTGGGGCCGCTGGGGGGTGGCCCTGCAAAAGGGGGTTGACAGCGAGGCCCGTCGTGACCATAATCGACTTTCTTCGGCGAATTAGCTCAGTCGGTTAGAGCGACGGAATCATAATCCGCAGGTCCGGGGTTCGAATCCCTGATTCGCCACCAAACAAAACAAAGGGTTACAGTCCAACGCGGCTGTAGCCCTTTGTCGTTTTTGGCGTCGTGTTTCGTGGAGTGCCGCTCCGCGACTCGGTCAAATGGGTGTAAATGGGT
>DATJJH010000191.1:0-27539 GCA_035492395.1 Trinickia sp.
TGAGCCAGACATGATCGCCAGCTTCCTGAATGTCGAAGGAAACGCCCGGCAGATTGGCCAGGTCCTTCTGGAAAAGACGGGGAGCTCCCGACTTGGTTATCTGGAATCCGCGCGGGTCGACGTTTTTGAGTTGCTCTTCGATGTAAACAAACAAGCGATGCAGCAACTCGCGAGGCGATGGCGACATGCAAAAACCTCGGGGAAAGTAAGAGATTGGCGTCCAAAATTAGTAGTTTAGATGCTCCTAATATCTACATCAGACAAATTTGGATTGCATTGCCCCAAGTCGCCAGACTTGTCAGCCGTTGGTGCGGCTTCGTAACGCTATCGCTGTCAACATTCCACAGTCAACCGCAATGCTCCGGGACGTGACAATGAAGTCGATCGGTATGATCGGTCGCTTCACGCCCTGAGTACGTCCGTCAGCTTCTAGGAGAAAAACAGCCGCTCCAACCGCGCGTTTCAACACATGCTGAACAGTCGGTTGTGGCCGGCCGCAGCCTATCCACAGCAAAGTCCCCGCAAACCCGCAAAGAACTTTTTCGTGCCCGCTTTCTACCTCAAACCCTCACCGCCCGCGCCGCATTCCGCCCACGCAGCCACTCAAGCGCAAGCAGCAAACAAGTCGAAAACACGATCAAAATCGTCGCCAACGCGGCAATCGTCGGGCTGATGTTCTCGCGAATACCCGTGAACATCTGCCGCGGCAACGTAGTCTGATCCGCGCCCGCGAGAAACAGCGTAACGACCACTTCATCGAACGAGGTCGCAAACGCGAACAACGCACCCGAAATTACCCCCGGCGCGATCACCGGCAACGTAATGCGAAAAAACGTCTTCACCGGATTCGCACCAAGCGACAAGCTAGCGCGCACGAGGTTGTAGTTAAAGCCCTGCAACGTAGCCGCAACCGTCGTCACAACAAACGGCACGCCAAGCGATGCATGCGCGAGAATCAACCCGATATACGTATTCGCAAGCCCAATCGGCGCGAAGAACAGATACATACCCACACCAACCACCACAACCGGCACGATCATTGGCGAAATCAGCACCGCCATCAGCAGCGCCTTACCGCGAAAGTTCGCCTTGGTCAGCCCGATCGCCGCGAGCGTGCCGAGCACGGTCGCAACCACCGTCGCCGACGGCGCAACAATAAAGCTGTTTTTCGCCGCCATCCGCCACTCATCGGAAGCAACAAGATTCTGATACCACCGCAACGACCACCCCGGAATCGGATAGACAAGAAACGTGCTCGACGAAAACGACAACGGCACGATCGCAAGCACCGGCAATATCAGATAAAGCAGCGTCAGCACGACCAGCGCGCGCAGCGCGAAATACCACACGCGCTCGACCAGCGACGTATGCGGTGCGAACAGGGGCCTGGCAAGTTTCATCGCGGTTTGCTCCCTCCGGTTCGGTTCATGTCAGCCGCTCAACCGAGGCTCAGCGAAGAACGCGTAAAGCGTCCGTAGATCACGTACAGCACGAGCGTCGCGGCAAGCAGCAGCCCGCCGAGCGCGCACGCCATCCCCCAGTTGATCGTCACGTTGGTGAAGTACGCGACGTAGTAGCTGACCATCTGATCGTTCGGTCCGCCGAGTAGCGCGGGCGTGATGTAGTACCCGATCGCAAGAATAAACACGAGCAACGCACCCGCACCAACACCCGGATAAGTCTGCGGCACATACACACGCCAGAACGCGGCGAACGGATGACTGCCGAGCGAAATCGCCGCGCGCTGATAGGTGGGCGGAATCGACTTCATCACGCTATAGAGCGGCAGAATCATGAACGGCAGCAGAATATGCGTCATCGAGATATAGACGCCGGTACGGTTGAACAACAGCGCCAGCGGATCATTCAGCAAGCCGCTCGCAATCAGCGCCTTGTTCACGAGCCCCTCGCTTTGCAGAATCACGATCCACGCGGCCACGCGCACGAGGATCGAGGTCCAGAACGGAATCAGCACGAGGATCATCACCAGATTCGCGCGGCGCTCGGACAGCGTCGAAATCCAGTACGCGAGCGGATAGCCGAGCAGCAGCGTGAAAATCGTCACGGCCGCGCCGATCACGAACGTGCGGCCAAATACCTTCAGATAGATCTGTTGATCGGGATCGGTCGGCACGATGCGGCCGAACGCGTCCTGCTTGTGATCGAGCGCCGCGAGCAGATAGAACGGCGACAACGTGCCCGAATTCTTCGCAATGGCCTGCCAGTACGCGACGTCGTTCCAGCGCTCATCGAGTTCGACGAATTTTGCGCGCGTGTCGCGTGGCGACAGATGCAGCGGCTGGTTGTTGTCGTCGGCGAACGGCATCGCGCGCGCGGACTTCGCAACCAGCGAGCGATAGCCCGGAATCTCGACGTTCAGGCGCCGCGCGAGCGCACCCATGCCGTCGCTGTCGGCGATTGCGGTAAGGTCGGTGGCGAGCGCGGCGAACGCGGCGTCGGGCGGCGGTGCTTTGCGATCCCAGCCGCTCAGCGCTTGCAGCGTATGCGGCAACGCATTGGCAACCTCGGGATTTTGCGCCGCACGCGTGAGCAGCGCGCCGATCGGCACCACGAAAATCAGCAGCAGAAAAATCGCGAGCGGTGCGACCAACAGCAGCGCCATCGCGCGCTTTCTCGCCTCGGCGGCCTTCAGTTCACGCTTGAGCCGGCTGGTTGATTCAGGCGTCGAATCGGTGCCGATCGTTATCGTAGTCACAGTTGTGTTCCTCGATACTGCGCGGCCCCACCGTTGTTGCGAAGCCGCGCCTTCTCACCAGGAGCCTACGAGCTCAAGAGCCCATCACTTCGACGCCCACGACGCAAAGCGCTGCTCCAGCTCATCGCCATGATCGGTCCAGAACGACAGATTCTGCAGCACCGCGTTCTTGCCGTTCGCCGGCGAGTTCGGCAGATTCGCGAGCGTCTTCGCATCGAGCGACTTGATCGCCGCCACGTTCACCGGACCGTACGCGATGTGACGCGCGTACTCCTGCTGCGGCTTCGACGTCAGCGAGTAAGCGATGTACTGCTCGGCGATCGCCTTGTTCGGCGAGCCCTTCGGAATCGCCCAATAATCGAGGTCGTAGATGCTGCCGTTCCACACGACCTTCAGGTTCTTGCCCTCACGCTGCGCGGCATCGATCCGGCCGTTATACGCGGTCGACATCACGACGTCGCCCGCCACCAGAAACTGCGGCGGCTGCGCGCCCGCTTCCCACCACTGAATATTCGGCTTCAACTCGTCGAGCTTCTTGAACGCGCGGTCCTGGCCTTCCTTGGTCGCGAGCACCTTGTAGACATCCTTCGGCGCCACGCCATCGGCCATCAACGCGAATTCGAGGTTGTAGCGCGCGCCCTTGCGCATCGCGCGCTTGCCGGGGATTTTCTTGGTGTCCCAGAAATCGGACCAGCCGGTCGGCGCGGTTTTCAGCTTGTCGCCGTCATACGCGAGCGCCGTCGACCACACGAAGAAGCCGACGCCACAGGTTTGCGGCGCTTCGGGAATCAGATCCGACTTCTTGCCGATCTTCGACCAGTCCAGTTTCTCGTACAGCCCTTCGTCGCAGCCACGGCCGATGTCGCCCGATTCGACCTCCACCACGTCCCAGTTCACATGCTTCGCCTCGACCATGGCCTTCACCTTGGCCTGCTCGCCGTTGTATTCGACGGCCGTCACCTTGTTGCCGGTGGCCGCTTCGAACGGCTGGTTGAAGGCGGCCTTCTGCGCGTCGCCGTTCGCCCCGCCGAAATTGACGACCGTTATCTCCGCCGCGTGGACCTGAGCGGCGCCCAACGCGAGCGTGACAGCAGCGACGGCGATAGCGCAGCTCGATTTCCCGATCTTATTCATGGTGTGGCTCTCCTTGGGTGATGTCCGTGATGTCTCGATGCAAGTAGCGCCGGACAGGGTGCGGTTCGTGAGGTACCGACCTCTGCTGGCTTTGTTATCCCGCTGAACTGCCGCGCCGACTTCTCCCGCATGCGGCGCTTCACTGCCCTGCCTGCCTCAAGCTCCTGCGAACACTCGCAAATGCTCGGGCGCGAACTCGAGCGCGACCGGCGCGCCGGGCGCGAAGGTGTCGAGTACGTGGGTGCCGAGCGGCACCTTGACGAAGCACTCGTCCTGTTGCCGCACCCCGCAGCGCATGCGCACGTGATCGCCGAAATAGATGAGCCCGCGCGCCTCGCCGGCGAGCGCATTTGCGCCGGGCCGCGCGACGCCGTTCGCGAGCTTCATCCGCTCGGGGCGGATACACGCGACCGCCGGCGAGCCCGCCTGCGCGCCGCCGATATTGCGGCCCGTCAGACGCGTGCCGTCGCTCAGATGGAATTCGCAATACTCGCCGTCGACACCCGCGATCGTGCCGCGCAGCCGGTTGCTGTCGCCGATGAAGTTCGCGACGAACTCGTTGCACGGCGTTTCGTAAAGGCGGTCGACCGTATCGAGCTGCTGCACGATGCCCTTGTCGAAGACGGCGACGCGATCGGACATCGTCAACGCTTCGCCCTGATCGTGCGTGACGTAGACGAACGTCAAGCCGAGCTTGTCGTGCAGCGCCTTCAATTCGTACTGCATGTGTTCGCGCAGCTGTTTGTCGAGCGCGCCGAGCGGTTCGTCCATCAGCACGAGGCGCGGCTGAAAGACGAGCGCGCGAGCCAGTGCGATCCGTTGCTGCTGGCCGCCCGAGAGCTGCGACGGATAGCGCTTGGCGAAGCTTTCCATGCGCACCATCTTGAGCGCTTCGGCCACGCGGTCGGCACGCTCGGCGGCGTCCATCTTGCGTACCGTCAGCGGATAGGCGACGTTCTGCTCGACTGTCAAATGCGGGAACAATGCGTAGTTCTGGAACACCATGCCGATGTTGCGCTTGTGCGGCGGCACGGTGTTGAGCAATTGCCCGTCGAGCCGGATCTCCCCGCCCGTGGGGAATTCGAACCCGGCCAGCATCATCAGACAAGTCGTCTTGCCCGATCCCGAGGGCCCGAGCAGCGTCAGGAACTCGCCCTGGTAGATGTCGAGGTCGAGCGACTTCACGACAAGGCTCTCGCCGTCGTACGTCTTGCGCACCCCGCGAAAGCTAACAATCACCTGGTCCGATTTCATCGTCTGCCTCCACTCCCATTCCGATTGGCTCCATCGACTAGCGAGCACCTCATTTCATTTGCAATCCAATATAATCGGTTACGGTTCCACGTAACGGAACCATTTCATTATTCCGAAGGGAACCACTTTGGATACGATCATTCTGTCGGATTGGCTCGGCGCCCGGCTCGAGCGCGCGGCCGCCGAGCCCATGTACCGCCAGGTGTTGCGTCTGGTTCAGCAGGCCATTCTGACGGGACAATTGGCTCCTGGCACGAAGCTTCCCAGTTCGCGCACGTTGGCCGAGGATCTCGACATCGCACGCAATACGGTGCTTCGCGTGTACGACCAGTTGACGGCAGAGGGCTACGTGTTGTCGTCCACGGGCAGCGGCACCTACGTGGCGGACACGCGTCCCGACACGAAAGCGGTCCGGCCGCGCCCCGTCGTGCGCCCGAGCGAGACGCCCGCGGCTCGGGAAAACCGCGCGCACGAGCACCTTTCCACGCGCGGGCAGCGGCTGATCGGGCGCGCGGGGGTGGCGCCGAAGCAGTGGGGCGCCTTCATGCCCGGCGTGCCCGACGTCAAGGAATTCCCTACCCGCACATGGAGCCGCCTGCAGGCGCGGCTGTGGAAAGAAGCGAACCCCGAACTGCTCACCTACGCCCCAGGGGGCGGCTACCGCCCACTGCGCCGCGCGCTGTCCGACTATCTGCGGGTGGCGCGTTCCGTCAAATGCTCGCCCGATCAGATCATCATCACCACGGGTATACATCAGTCGATGGACCTCGCCGTGAAGCTCTTGACCGACGTCGGCGATCGCGCGTGGGTCGAGGAGCCGTGTTACTGGGGCGCGCGCAGCGTGCTGCAGGCGGCCGGGCTGGAACTGGAGCCGATTCCCGTCGACGGCGAAGGCCTGAACCCGCGCGAGCTGACCCCGGGCGTGGCGCCTCGCCTAGCCGTCGTCACGCCATCCCACCAGTATCCGCTCGGTATGGTCATGAGCCTTGCGCGGCGCCGCACGTTGCTCGAATACGCCCGCCAGCATCGCACGTGGATCGTGGAGGACGACTACGACAGTGAATTCCGTTACGGCAGCCGGCCGATCGCCTCGCTGCAGGGCCTGGACGACGCCGGCCGCGTGATTTACGTCGGCAGCCTGGGCAAGATTTTGTACCCTGGGCTACGCATCGGCTATATGGTCGCACCCGAACATTTGGTCGATACGTTCCGGACCGCCGTGGCCGAGCTGTATCGGGAGGGCCAGCTCATGCATCAGGCAGTGCTCGCCGAATTCATTCTCGGCGGCTACCTCACCTCCCACGTGCGACGTATGCGCGCGCTCTACGGCGAGCGCCGCCAGATGCTGATCGACGCCATCACCTCGCGCTTCGGCGACGCGCTTCCCGTGATGGGCGACGAAGCGGGCCTGCACCTCGTACTCGGGCTGCCGGATGCGGTCGACGATCGCGGCGTGACATCGGCCGCCTTCGATGCCGGCGTGATCGTGCGGCCGCTCTCCACCTACTACAGCCGGGAGGACGTCGCGCGCCGGGGGCTGCTGCTCGGCTATGCCTGCGTGCCGAACGAAGGTATCGAACCGGCGTTCGACACGCTCGCGCGCGTCATCGAGCGTCACATGGAAGCGGGCGCGGTGCAGGTCGCCTGAGCGCAACGGCACGCTCAGTGGGCGGGCGGCCCGTCGAGCGATGCGGCTCTGAGCGCGTCCGCCGGATTCGAAAACGCCTGTCGGCGCAATTGGTCGATCCGCGCGTCGCGCTCGGCGCTCGTGAGCCCCATCGCATCGATGCGGGCGCGCTGCGCCGCGTAACCGGCGTATTTGGCTCGCCACGCGTCGTCGTCCTGTTGCATTTTGACGATGCGCTCGGCGGCCTGCGGCCCGAGCGCTTGCGTCGCCTTCGCGCGCAGCGCGTCGATGGAGCCCCCTTGCTGCTCGAGCTTGGCGACCGTATCGACCGTCGCGCGGGCACGTTCGCCGCCGGCAAGCGCCGCGCGCGCCTCGGGCGGCAGGCCTTCATCGAGCGCGCGTAGGCGGGCCGCCTTTTGCGCTTCGGTCAACGCCGGGTCGCGCGCGATGCGCAATCGCTCGATCGTATAGCGGCCGCGCTGCCAATCGAGACCGAAGAACGCTTCGCTCCAGTCGGCCCCAAGCGTTCGGCTCGCCAGCGACACGTGTTCGTCGAGCGAGGACTGCAACGCATCGAGATCGAGCCCGCCCCCGGGCGAGGGCGCCGCGAGCGGCGCAAGCGCGGCGAGCGCGCGGCGATACGCAACATAGCGCTGCCAGACATCGAGCGCGTCGCGCTGGGCGAGCGTTGCGTCGAGTTGCGATGCGATTTGCTTTCTGACGAGCGCATCGAGCGCTTCATCGCGCAGTTCATGCTGCGCCGTCAGAAAGTAGTCGAAGAACTCGCGCACCGCGCGCGTCTTGCGCAAATGACCATGCGCATCGACGGGCAGCCTTGGCGGCATCGTCCCCTCGAGCGAAGCCGGCAACGGCGGCGCGGACGACACAGGCCCAAGCGGCGCCCCCTCGGCAAGCGGCATGACGGCCGCAGCGCTCACCGCGTGTGCGGCAGGTTGCGCGCGCACGCGCGGCGCCCCGGCCGGCGCGATGAAATACCAGACCGCGACGGCCGCAACGGCGCCGACGAGGGCGAACGGCGCGAGCGTGCTCGCGGTCTTCTTAGCATCGGCGGGGTGCGTCATCGGTTACAGCCCCTGAAGTTTCAGACGGTTCGCATGCGTCCGGATCACGGCCACGGGATCTTCCGCGTTCTGTCCCAGCACGCCTAGCACCTGGTTGATTTCGTCGACGTGATTCCAGTGATAGCTCGTGCTCAGCACTTTGCCGAACAGCGCGCTGCAGACCGATACGAGGCCGTCGTTCGGACCGGAATTGCGATTGATCATGACCATGCCCGAGCCGAGCAGCGCTACCGTCGTCGGATCGGCGAAGTTCGCTGCGTCCAAGGCCCCCGAGACGCTCGTATCGGTTGCGCCGCGCACGCCGAGAACAGACCACGTCGGGGAAATCGCGCTGCCGGCCCACGAATACAGGTAGTGGATGTTGCCGTTGACGGTTTCGGTCGCCGCGCCCGTTTGGCAGGCGCCCGCCGCGCCCAGCCCCGCGCTCGGCACAGTCGCATTGAACCGAGCCGCGCCCGAGCTCGTCAGCGCGGTCAATGCAGCGATCGCATCCTGGTTCGAGTTGAAATTGCTGCTGAACAGCGTGCCGAGCAGATCGGCGAACTTGCCGATCAACGGCTCGGCCAAGCCCGTGGGATCTTTTGCTAGTACGCCGGCAACATAATCGGCGAATTCCGAGCCGCGATGCGGCGTGCCGATCGTCGTCACCGATGCCACGAGTTCGGGCGCGACCGCCGCCACGTATCGCACGCTGAGGCCGCCTTGGCTATGGCCGATCAGGTTGACCTTCTTCGCTCCCGTCGCGGCGAGCACTTGCTTGACGTAGATCAGCAGTTGTTCGCCGCGCCCGTTCGCACCCAAATCGCTCTGGAAACCCGACAAGTTCGCGACATAGACGTTGGCGCCGTGCCATTCGAGATCCGACGCGATGCCGTACCAGTAGTCGAGCACGTTCGCGTAGCGATCGGTGCCCGACAAGCCGTGCGCAAGCACGATCGGGTACTGCGTCGCGGCATAGTCATCGACCGACGGCGCGGTATCGGCCAACGCGGCCCGCGGCGCCGCGAGCGAGAGCAATGCGGCGGCGCCGGTTAATCCGGCTAATGAAGCGCTACCGATTGCCATTGCGGTCAAACCTGTCAGCATTCTTTTTTTCAACGACCTGGCCATACTGTTTTCTCCAATGTTCGAGCGCGGCGAATTGCCGATTTTCATTCATACGGTGGTTTAAACGGCGCCGCGTCGAAGCCTTTACGAAGGCTGCCACGGCAACATTGGAGTGAAGCAGCAATGAGAATTTTATGTAAGAAGAATTATCTAATTAGATAGGTATCACTAGTCTTATTTTAAGTTCACGTATGATTAATTTTCAATCTCATTACAATGACATTCAAATAAAAGGCCATTCGATTTTCGTAGCCTACAAAAAAAACGGCCGGCATCGCGCCGGCCAGGGACAGGGTTCGAGCCGAGACGCTCAAGCCTCGGCGGCCGTGGCTGTCGTCGCGCCACGCGGCGGTTCGGCAACGTACAGCCCTTTCGTCAACTCGAGCGCTTGCCGCTCGAACAAGCGCCGATACAGGCCGCGCTCCGATCGGATCAACGTATCGTGGTTGCCTTCCTCGACCACGCGCCCCTTGTCGAGCACGAGCAAGCGATCGAGCGCACGCACCGTCGACAGCCGGTGCGCGACGACGAGCGTCGTGCGTCCCACCATGAGCCGCTCCATCGCTTGCTGAATCGATGCTTCGCTCTCGCTATCGAGGCTCGAGGTGGCTTCGTCGAAGATCAGCACGGGGGCGTCCGCCAAAAACGCCCGAGCGATCGCGACGCGTTGGCGCTCGCCGCCGGAGAGCTTGACGCCGCGCTCGCCCACCAACGTGTCGTACCCATTCGGCAACGACTCGATGAACTCATGTGCGTTCGCCAGCCGTGCGGCGCGCTCGATGTCGGCGTGCGAGGCCCTAGGGCGCGCGTAAGCGATGTTCTCGGCCAACGACCGATGAAACAGCAACGGCTCTTGCTGAACGATTGCGATTTGCGCACGCAGCGAGGCTTGCGCCACGCCGGCGACGTCTTGCCCATCGATCGTGATTCGGCCCTCCGCCACATCGTACAGGCGCTGAATCAGTTTGATGAACGTCGTCTTGCCGGAGCCCGAATGGCCGATCAGTCCCACGCGCTCGCCCGGCGCGATACGCACGGAAAAATCGGCGTAGAGCGGCGCCGCATGGGCGTCGTAGCGAAACGTCACATGCTCGAAGCGAATCTCGCCGCGCTCGACGACGAGCGCGCCGGCGCCCCGCTTATCCTCGATGCCGAGCGGTTGGCGCGTGAGCGCGGCGAGTTCTTCCATGTCGTTGACCGACCGCTGAAGTTGCCGCACGAGCGTACCCACGTCGCGCAGATAGCCTTGCAGCATCAGGAACATCGTCAGCGCGAATGCGATGTCGCCGACGCCGGCTCGACCGTCGAGCCACAGCATGAGCCCGACGCCGAGCATGGCCGCCTGCATGGCGGCGAGCATGACGTTTTGCACGCTGCCGTTGAATGTGCCGCGTATCCATGCCCGGCGCGTACGATGCCGCCACTTGCCGATCACGCGCGCGAGACGCGCTTCCTCGCGCGTCTCGGCGCCGAACGCTTTGACGACGGCGTTGCAGGTCACGGCATCGGCCAGCGCGCCGCCCATGCGCGTATCCCATGCGTTACCCAGCCTGGCCGCCGGCGCGACGAGGCCCAGCGTCAACCCAACGGTCGTCGCAATGTAGAGGACAGCGCCCACGCCAACGACCACACCCATGATCGGCCAATGCATGCCGAGCAGCACGGTCGCGCCGACGAGCATGACGACCGAGGGCAGCAACCCGAGCAGCAGCGTGTCGTTGAGCATGTCGAGCGCCCACATTCCGCGCGTGATCTTGCGAACGGTCGAACCGGCGAAGCTGTTCGCGTGCCAATCGGTCGACAAGCGTTGCACGCGATGGAATGCATCGCCGGCGATGTCGCTCATCATGCGCAAGGTGACCGAGGTGATGCCGGCGTACATGCAATAGCGCAGCACCGCGCCCGCCAGCGCGAGCGAGATCAGCGCGGAAAAAGCCGCGAATATGCCGTGCAGCGCGCTCGTCTTGACCGAACCCGCGCCGGCCAATGCGCCGACGAGACGGCCGGCGAACATCGGCGTCAGGATGTCGGCCAATGCCGAGCAGAGGGCCACGGTCACGATGACGGCGACGCGCCACCGCTGACGCGTCCAGTGTGAAGCGGCGAAGCTGAAGACGTCCTTGAACGTCTGCCCGCCGAGATCGATTTTTTTGCGAGTCATAGCCGCTCCGCCCTGGGGCGTAGTGCGCCGCAGGGTCAAATAAAAGAGGAAAACGCTTCACGCCGCCGACGGTCGACGTCGGCGACAACGACAGCAGTGCACCGCTTACAGCGGCGAACTATCGAGAAACGGTGAGAGCCGGTTTGCTTGCCGGGCGAACCCGGCCGAACGCGGCGACGAGAATCGCGACGTCAGCGTCGCATGTCGCGCAGAGGGACACGTGCCACGTTTGGGACGGCCGCAAGCGTAGTGTCGAACATCGAATGCCTCCCGAAGTGGTTAGTGCGATTGAGGAAAATACGTGTGAGAAAAGTGTATCAGGTCGCCGGAGTCAAGTCCACGCGGCTCGACGGGCCGTTGTCCTTCAGGCCTTCCGTGCCGAAATGCGGCGCGACGATCGCAAGCCGATTCGCATCGACCTTCTCGCTCAGGTATCGCCGCACGTTCTGCGCGCGTTGATCGGCAAGCGCGTGCAGGCTCGTGTCGTCCACCTTCGCATGGAAAGCGAGCGCTCGCTTCATGTCTTCGTCGGGCAGCGTTTTCGTCAAGCCTACGAAATTGCGTGGTTTCTTGAAATCGGCGTCCATGTACGCCTGCTTCAGGTAGCGGCTGTACTCGTCGGGCGTGAGCGTCACGGCCGACAGGTCAGCCGGCTGAGCGCCGCCGCTCGATGCTTTAGCCTTCTCCTTCTTGACGAGATCGTCGACGTACGCGAGCTTGAGTCCTTGCGTGTCGATGTTCGCATCGGCGCGGCCGCTCAATTCGAGCTTCACTTCTGGCTTCTCGCTCAGCAGCTTCGCGAGCGTATCGAGTTTTTCGCGCGACGTGTCGGTCAGCGCGGCCGAGCCGGGCGCGAAAGCAATGTACTGCAGCTGCTCGACGCTCGCCGACCCATGCGCGCCGCCGCCCAGCGCATTCGCGAGCAGCGAGAACGGCGCGGTCACGGCTCGCTCGATCAAGTGCGCGACAGCGCTCCAAATCAAGCTGCCTAAGCTGAACTGCGGATTCGACAGCGATCCGGAGACGGGAATGTTGACGTCGATCTGGCCTCGCGAATTCTTCAGCAAGGAGATCGCGAGACGCACGGGCAAGTGCGTTTCGGTGTCGTTCTCGACGTGTTCGCCGAACGTCAGTTGATCGATGAACAGATGGTTTTCCGCGGTGAGCTGGTCGTTCTCGAGCTTGTAGTGCAGATCGACGTTCAGGCTGCCCTTCTCGATCGGGTAGCCCGCGTATTTGAGCGAATACGGCGTCAGATGCTTGAGCCCGATATCGTGCGCGCTCGCGGTCAGGTCGAGCGACGGCTTCGGCGCGAGCGGGTTGGCCTTGCCGCGGATCGCGACCGGGCCGTTGTCGGCCAAGCTCGCGCTGATGTCGACCGGCGCGGGCGTGGCGACCTCGGTGCCGAACGTTCCGATCGTGCCCGTGATATCGACGAGATCGGCCGTGTAGTTCGGCTTGACGAAGTCGTCGGTGTAGTTCACGTGCCCTTGCTCGAGCACCACTTGGCCGATACGCGCGTGCAGCGGCGTGGAAGCCGTGGTCGGCGGCGCCGTTTCGACGTGGGCGGTGCTCGTCGACGCCTTCTGCTTGGACGCGCCGGCCGTCTGCGACGCTTCGCGCTCTTGAGCGAGCACGTCGTTCAGATTCAACTTGCCTTGCGGGTCGAGCAGCACGCGGCCGAAAAAGCGCGCAAACGTGACGCGGGCAATATCGAGATTGATGCCGTGTTCATCATAGCGAGCGTTGATGCCGCCGATCCCGAGCGTGCGCCAGCCGGCCAGCGGCGCCGACGTGGTGCGATCGAGCAGCCGCACGTCGACGAGCGAGGCGAACCCGCGATACGTATACGACGCCGCGCCGCGCTTGGGCATCGCGGCCTTCAATTGTCCGCGCGCATTGAGCTCGGCGCTCGCGATCTTCGCGTTCAGTCCGCTGCCGAAGTACGGCTCGACGGGCGATAGGTCGAGCCGATTCGCGTCGACCGTCAGCGTGGCGGCGAGGGGACTCGGGACGAGATCGCCGCTCACGTTCAACATGCCTTTGCCGTTCAGAGAGGTTTCGAGCTTGACGGAGAGAGGGCGTGTCAGGTCCTCGGTGACGTTGCGCACGTCGAGCTGGATCGGCGCGATATGCAGCTTCGCGGGCTTGGGCGCGCTTTCGTCGGTGATGTCGGCCGACCCATCCTTGAGCGCGAGTTCGCCGATGCGATAGCGCCAACCGGGCTGGGCGGCGTTGGGGTTGGCATTGGTGTCGGCAGTGGCGCTGCTCGGCTTGGTCGCTTCATGGGCGCGCTCGCCCGCGTGCCGCTCGCGCTCGAGCGAGTGGTCATTCGCGTTGCCCGGGTTATGCGCCGCCAGTGCGCCCGGGCGCGCCGCTCGCGGCGGCTGCGCCAGCTCGGCGAGGTCGATGCGGCCCGCCTTGTCGCGTACACCCGTCACGGCGAGCCCTGTCGCCTCGACACGGTCGATATCGGCGGAGCGTGCGGCTAAATCGACGCTCTTGAGCGCGATACGTCCTTTCGTCAGCGAAACGGCGGGTGCCGCGCCCTTGGCCGCATCGGCTCCCGCGATCTTCAGCGAACCGAGCGTCAGCTCGCCCGCCCCCACGCGCAGGCGCATCTCCGGACTCGACCAGTCGGCGTCGAGCGGCAACGAAGCGCCAAGTTTGCCGTCCGCGATGCGCGCGTTCGTCACGCCGTCCAGGTACGGCTGCGCCAACGGCAACGCGAGACCGGCCAGCGACAGCTTGGCATCGGCGTGCTTCGCGGCCAATCCGAGCGCGCCGGCGGCCTCGATCGTGCCGCCTTGCTTGAGCGCCGTGTGAATGGCGTATCGCGCCTTGGCCGCGCCAAGCGTGGAAAAATCGTCGAGCGTGGCGGTGAGCGCGGTCAGATCCAATGAGACGGGCCGATTGGGCACGCGATCTTCGAAGGCGATGTCGCCGTCGTTCAACGCTAGATGCTTGATCGATACGTCGAGCGGCGCGGGCTGGTTGGCGGCGGTGGCGGGAGCCGACGCAGCGGTGGCCGGCGCCGGCGTCGAAGCGCGCGGCGCCGGGGATGCACCGGCAGCCCCGGAAGCGGACGTCGCAACGGCTGCCGCCGATGCGCTCGCCGGACGCGCCGCGCCGCCGGATGAAGCGGCCGCGAAGGCGCGCATGATGCCGAGTTCGCCCGTATGCTCGCGGGTCAGATGCAGCGACGGCTGATCCAGCCGAATCTCGTCGAACCGATACACGCCCGCGAGCGGCGCGAGCCCCGCCGCCGCGACGTGCAGCGCGCGAGCCGAAAAGAACGGCGCGTGCGAGGCGTCGACGATCCGGGCATCGGTCAAATCGGTTGTCCCCGTGATCGTCAGGGTCGGCTTGTCGGCCGACATCAGGAATCGCAGCTTGAGATCGCCGGCCAGCTTGCCGCTTTGCACCTCGAGCGGCAATTTCGTCGGGACGTAGGACAGCAGGCGCGGCACGTCGAGATCGCCGAAGGTCAGCGTCACATCCGATTCGCGGGAGGCGGCAAACGGCTTGGTCCTGCCGCGAATGTCGATCGGGCTGCCGTCGATACGGGCGGAAAACCGCGGATCGACGAAGATGTCCGTTTGCGAAGGCAGCGTCGCGATGAACGGCACGCCGAGCGCGAGCTGGTCGACGACGTGACGCGCACCGAGCAGCCGATCGTCGAAATCGATGCGGCCATTCTCGACCGCGATGTTGGACAGAGAGAACAACGTCGGGCCGGCTTGCGGCTTCGATGGGGTGGCGAATTTTTCCGCGATATCGCTGAAGTTGAAGCGCTGTGCGTCGTAGCGAACGACATTCACACGCGGCGAATCGATGCGCAGTTCGGTCACGATCGGCGCGAAGCGCAGCAGCGTCATCCACGACACGCGCACGACCAGACGTTCGATCGAGGCGAAATCGCCGGCGTTGCCGCGCTCGCCCAGCCGCACGCTGTCCGCTTCCAGCCGAAGGGTATAAGGATTGAGCGCGACATGACGAATCGTGGCGGGACGGCCCAACGCTTGGCCGAGCTGGCGTTCGGCAACGTGCCGAATAAGCGGCGGCGCCGCGAAAAAACCGAGCAAGCCGTACAGCGCAACGGCGATCACGACGCCAATCAGCGTGCGGCGCGCGCCGCGTGAGCGCATCTTCTCCCCGAGGCGGCCCAGCGTCCCGCCCTTCGGTTCATTCGTCATTGCGCCGCTCCGTTCAAACTCGTTCGCCCCCGCTCCGTTCGATTCATACCCGTCCTGCGCACGTTCGCATCAGCGCCGCTCGAGCTTCGGCGGCAACCAGCTTCCGTTCATCGCATTGGACTGCGGCGCATAGAGCCGCATCACGAGTTCGAACGGCCCCTGCGGCGCCGGCAGCCAATTCGATACGCGCGCGCGGCCGGGCGACTTCGATGAAACATAGAGGTCGATCGAACCGTCACGGTTGCGCCGCAGCCGATCGTGCGAGTCGATCGAGCGATGCGGCAGGCGTCCGGGCGCCAAGGCGCCGTCCAGCGTATAAGCCGTGATCGTCCAATAGGCACGGACGGGCGGCAGCGCTTTCGCTGCAAAGTGCATCACATAATCGCGGCTGCCGTCGAGCGGCTGTCCGTCGCTGTCCACGGTCGCGGTCGGGAAGGCTTCGTCTTGCTCGGTCGCGGCGCCTGGGTGCGCGCTGGTTGCATAGGCGCGCAGCGCGTAGTCGTCGCCGTAACGGCCCGTGCCGTCTCCGCTCCAAGCCCACCCGTTGCCCGAGACGGCATTGACGGGCGGCGTCTGGACGCGTTTGGCGCCTTCGGCCACACCGGCGGCGATGGCGTCGGCGGAGCCGTTCGGGAATCGGACGGCTTCGCCCGGCTTCACGCCGATATCGGCCAGCACCTTGAGCGCATGGTCGTCATCGGTCGACGGAGGATTGTCGCGCAGGGCCTCCGCCAATTTGCCGAAGAAGCCGTTCGCGTCGAGCCGCGCCACGGCTGCCGCGTTCGCGGCCAATCCCGTCGAAGCTTCGGCGATGCTCTCTTGCGGGTCGTCGGCGCGCGCCCTCACGACATGACGGTCGCGATTCGCATGCTTGCCGCGCGCGGCATGACGCGGGTGTTCGTCGGCAAGATAGACCGACAAGGGCGCGACGCGCACCTCGCTTTGCAGCCGGCGCGCCCAAGGCACGGCGCGGGCATCGAGCGCGGCGATGCGCACGCCCAGCCAGAGATTGTTGGCCGGCGCGTCCACCCGTTCCACGCCCGACGGCAGTTGCCCGCTCCATCCCGGCCCGACGAGCGCGATCGTCTGCGGCTTGGGAGCACCGGTGCGCGCGTTGGCGGTCGGCCCCGTCGACCAGACGACGTTCGTCCACATATCGAGCACTCGGGCATCGAGAAAGCGCCCGTGCGTGTCCGGCAGGGAGACGACGACCGGCTCCTGCGACAGATCCAGCCAGGCGTTCGCGGACAACGTATCGACGTCGGCCAGCGGCGGCAGATTGTCCTCCGCCGCATTGGCCGAGACCGGCCGCAGCGTATTGAGCGCAGCGCCCGCCTCGGTGCCGTCCCCAGCGAGCGCCGCGGCGCGCGCCGTCGCCATCACGACGAGCGGGTAGCCGAATACGTAGGAATCGACGACCTCGTCCTGCGTCCAGCCAGTTGCGTGCGCCGCGGGCGGCGCCTTCGGCGTCGCGGCGCAACCCGCGAGAATCACGGCGGCCATGCAAGCCACCCAGTAACGCGCCCCCGCGGGCAGTAGCGATTTTCGTGTTTTTGTTGTCATAGGTACCGTGTATTTGTAGCGGCCGGCGGCCCACTCCGCCGTCGCCGTGGCGGCAATACGCGATCCGGCCAGGATCGTGCGCCACGTCGATTCATCGTCGAATCGCGAGAGCGTTGTATCGTATCCGCGTCCGCGAAGCAAGGACCATCCGAATCTCGAGCATAAAGGCGCAACAGCCGCGCCCGGCATCGGATCGACGATCTTCGTCAAAACAATCCCACACTGTATCCGCTACGCTCGTTCGAAAGGCGTAAAAAGACGCTTGACCTTCCAATCATGGGAAGGTCGATAGTGCCGGTATGGCGTTTCCTTACGCGACGCCCGCGTTTTTCATGGGTTCGACGATCATGACCGAGCTAGCTGCCCCCGGCGCCTTTGACGCGCCAACCGCTGAATTCGACATCGAAGGCATGACCTGCGCCTCGTGCGCCGCGCGCGTTGAAAAAGCGCTTGCGCGCGTGCCCGGCGTGACGGCCGCCTCCGTCAATCTTGCCACCGAGCGGGCGAGTGTCCGCGCGCAAACGCCGCTCACGTCCGCCGACGTCGACCGGCTGGTCAAAGCCGTTGTCGACGCGGGCTACGACGCCCGGCCCGTCGCGGCGGAGCCCCAAACGCCCGGCGCCGAGGCGAGCGCGCCGCCATCCGTTGCAAGCGGCCGGGCGCGGCAAGCCCGACGCGAACTCGCGGCCGTTGCGGGCTCGGCACTGCTCAGCGCACCGCTCATGCTGCCGATGCTGGCGGCACCGTTCGGCGCCGAGGTTGCCCTGCCCTCATGGCTGCAACTCGTGCTGGCCAGCATCGTCCAGTTCGTTTGCGGCGCGCGCTTCTATGTGAGCGCCTATCGCGCCGTGCGCGCGCGGGCGGGCAATATGGACTTGCTCGTCGCGCTCGGCACATCGGCGGCCTACGGCCTGAGCGTCTGGCAGACGATCGCCTACCCGGGCGACGCGATGCATCTGTACTTCGAAGCGTCGGCGGTCGTCATTACGCTCGTGCGGCTGGGCAAGTGGCTCGAAGCGCGCGCTAAACGCGAGACGACCGACGCGATTCGCGCGCTCAACGCATTGCGGCCCGATCGCGCCAACATCAAGGATGCGTCCGGCCGCGAGCGCGAAGTGCCGCTCGCGCAGGTGCGGGTGGGCATGGTGGTCGTGATCAGGCCAGGCGAGCGGGTGCCGGTCGACGGCGTGATCGCGGCAGGGCGCACGCACGTCGACGAATCGCTCGTTACCGGCGAAAGCCTGCCCGTGGCGAAAGGGCCGGGGGAACACGTGACGGCCGGGTCGATCAATGGCGAAGGCACGCTCGACGTGACGACGCGCGCCACGGGCGCCGAGACGACACTGGCCCGCATCATCCGCCTCGTCGAAAGCGCGCAAGCCGAGAAGGCGCCGATCCAGCGGCTCGTCGATCGCGTCAGCGCGGTGTTCGTGCCGGCCATCCTCGTGCTGGCGGCGGCAACGCTCGCTGGCTGGCTGATCGCAGGCGCGTCGGCCGAAACGGCGATTCTCAACGCGGTGTCGGTGCTCGTCATCGCGTGCCCCTGCGCACTCGGGCTCGCGACGCCGGCCGCGATCATGGCCGGCACGGGTGTAGCCGCGCGGCACGGCGTGCTCATCAAGGACGCCGAAGCGCTCGAACTCGCGCAGCGCGTGTCCGTCGTCGCCTTCGACAAGACCGGTACGCTGACGGTCGGCAAGCCGCGGCTCGTCGCGCTCGAGCCGCTCGGCGTCTCGCACGAGGACGCGCTCGCACTCGCCGCGGCCGTCGAACGTGGCAGCGACCATCCGCTGGCGCGCGCACTCCTCGCCGAATACGACGCGCAGGCGCACGCCGAGGCGGGCCCCGAGTCCGGCCAGCCTTCCGGCACGGTCGTCGCACGGAGAACCGTATACGCCGGCTCGCAGGCGCAAGCCGTGGCGGGGCGCGGCATGCAAGCGCAAATCGACGGTGCGATATTTTGCGTCGGCAATGGGCGCTGGCTCGACGAACTCCGCGTCGAGCCGCCGGCTCATGCGCGCGAACGCGCGCAAGCGCTCGAAGCCGGGGGCAATACCGTTTCGTGGTTGATCCGGCAGGCCGAGGGAAATACGCCGGCAAGCGCACTTGCATTGATCGCATTCGGCGACAGCCTCAAACCGACCGCGCGCGCGGCCGTCGAGCAATTGGCCGCGCGCGGCGTCAAGAGCGTACTGGTGACGGGCGACAACCGCGGCGCGGCGGCCGGTGTGGCGGCCCTGCTAGGCATCGAAGAGTTTTACGCGCAAGTCTTGCCGGAGGACAAGGCCCAGATCGTCGCGCAGTTGAAAGCGCACACCGGCCGGACGGTCGCGATGGCAGGCGACGGCATCAACGATGCGCCCGCGCTCGCCGCGGCCGACATCGGCATCGCGCTCGCGACGGGCACCGACGTTGCCATGCATGCGGCCGGCATCACCCTCATGCGAGGCGATCCCGCGCTCGTCGCCGACGCGATCGACATCTCGCGCCGAACCTATCGGAAGATTCAGCAGAACCTGTTTTGGGCCTTCATCTACAACTTGGTCGGCATTCCGCTCGCGGCGCTCGGTTTGCTCAATCCGATGCTGGCCGGCGCGGCGATGGCGTTCTCGAGCGTCAGCGTCGTGACCAACGCGTTGCTGCTCAAACGGTGGAGGGGGTGCAGCGGGGGTAAGGCGCGCGCCTGACGCGCTCTGAAGGCCGCGCCCTAAAGTCGGTCGGTGCCGCGACTTTAGGGCGCCGATCGGCTCGCCTCGATCAACGGGAAGCGACGGGCTTGGCCTGATCTTTGTCCTTGCCCTTGTCTTTAAGACGCCGGACGTGAACGGGCTTGGCGTGCTTCGCCTGCTGCTGGGCTACGCCAGAGGGGGCAGCGGCATCGGCGGCGGCTCCTGCGTCGGGCGGCGCCGGCATGCGGGCGGACAACGCCGACGTGGCGTTCGCCAGGCTCGCCAACGCGGCTTTCTGCTCGGCCATCGCCAATTGCGCTTGCTGCTGCGCCGCGTCGGCTCGACGGGCAAATCCGATCATCGCCACGCTCTGCGCGATCGAGGCCACGACCAGCAACGCCACCCCAGCCAACGCCAAGGCCAACCAATTGCGCGTGCGTCGCCAGCGCTGCTCCGCGGCATGGCGCTCTTGCTGGAGCGCCTCGTTCAACGAAACGAGCGTCCGCGTGGACGCGGCGGGCGCTGCGGGCGCGGCGGTCCCAGCGCGGGGGGCGCTATCGTCGGTGTGCGTGGCCGAAAGGCTGGCTGCGGTTGGCGCAGCCGCGGCAGTCGAAGTAGAAGGGGAAGCGCTAGTAGAGGAAGCGCAGGCAGCAGAGGCAGTGGCGGCGGCAGGCGCGACGAGAAACGCGGACAACGCATGCGCAGAGGACTGGAGCCGCTCGGCTTCGCCGCCATCCGCACCCGCGCTCGGCATCGGCGTCGAGCCGCCCACGCGGACCGCATCGGCGGGAGCGAGCGTGGGTTCGGCGACGAGCGATTTGCGACGGCCCGCGCTCGGCGTCGGTACGACTTCCGGCGCGACTTCCGGCGCGACTTCCCGCGCCCTCTTCGGCGCGATGCTCGCCGCGGGCCCGAACGCGGCCTCCGGCACATTCACCGGTGCCGCTCCTTCGCCGTCGGCCCGCGCACCTTCCCTCTTTAGCGCCTCCAGCGCATCGGGCGGCAACTCGAAGCCGAGCAACGTCCCCTGGCGTGGGTCGAAATGCGGCGGCTGCGCCGCGTCGCTCGCGTCGACGCCCGCGTCCGTCGACGCGAGTGGATCAAGCAACGCGGGCGAGACAGGCAACTCAGGCTCGATCGCGGCCCGCGCGGCCCGACGATCGTCGCCCGACGCCGCGGCGCGCGACCGGCCCTTGGCGGGCGAAGAACCTTTGGAACGAGAAGACGGGGATGCTGCGGAATCTGCCATGGCGTGTGGTGACGGCCGCGGCCGGGCGCGGCTCATTGGAATCGTGATCAGGCGTAATGCGAACGCGGCATTGTCTCACGATCGGTCGGCGGTGGGACCCTCGGTCAACGGCCGTCGGCCCGCACGTCTTCGCTCCCGTTCGCGTTGACGCTGACTTCGCCGTTTTCGAATTCCTCCCTCAGCGAGCGCACCCCGGGCGCGTTGCGCAGCACATGGCACAGCCGTTCGAACTCGGTCGGAGGCACCCGGGCGAAGCCGATGTCGATGTCGTCGCAGTCGGGCGCCTCCTCGCTTCTCTGGACGATGAATTGCTTCACGCGCTCGCTCGCGGGCCCCAAGATCGCGCGCAAGGAGCCGAGCGTCAGCGCGCCCCGATCGGCGCGCACGGACACGCGCCGCCGCTGGCGCACGGAGATGTAGCGCCGCTCGATCGGCTTCATCCCCGCAAGAATCGCGAGAATGATGATGGTCGCCGCGATCGCAGCCGTGTTCAGCCCCGCGCCGGCGGCCAGGCCAACGGCCGCAACCGACCATACGCTCGCCGCCGTCGTCAACCCGCGGATCACCTCGCCGCGCAGCAAGATGGCGCCCGCTCCGAGAAACCCGATGCCGGAGACGACCTGCGCGGCGATCCGCGACGGATCGAGCACGACGTTCGGGCGACCCAGCACGTCGGCGAAGCCGAACTGCGAGACGATCATGACAAGCGCCGCGCCGACGCAGACCAGCATGTGCGTACGCAGGCCGGCGGCCCAGGATTGTCGCTCGCGCTCGAACCCAATGACGCTGCCAAGCACGGCCGCGAGGATCAATCGCAAAACGAGTTCGACGTTGCTCAGCATGGTTCAGTCCTCCTTGGTGGTCGGCCGGCCTGCCCCGCGCCGCGCCTTTGCATTATCCTTGGCGCTTCTCACGACGCCGCCGCAAGCGTGCGTCGTTCCGTCGCCCAGTCAAAACGTATCATGACACTTTCGATCGATCGTTCGATCGCGGCCGAAGCCGCCGCCCTGCGCGCGCATTTCGCGCAAACCGTCCTGCCGATCTGGCGTGGCCCCGGATTCAACAGCGCCCTGCAATTACCGTACGAGGCCGTCGGGGCCGACGATCATGCGCCGCTGCCCGCCTTGCGCTACCGTGCCATGGCGTGCGCGCGGCAATTGTTCGTCTTTTCGCAATTCGGCGAAATCGCGCATGCCGAGCAACTCTTTCATGCCATGCGCCGGTACTTTCACGATGCGGCACGCGGCGGATGGTTTTATAGCATCGATGCAAAAGGCGAGCCGCTCGACACCACGAAGGATCTTTACACGCACGCGTTCGTGATCTTCGCCTGTGCGCACTACGCGGCGGCCTCGGGCGATCGCGATGCGTTGCGGGCGATCGACGATACCGCTTCGATCGTCCAGGCGCGTTTCGCCGAATCCGGCGGTGCGTTGCTGCATGCCGCGCTCGACGCCGACTTCGCCACCGTGCGCACCGGGCCGCTGCAGAACCCGCTCATGCATTTGACCGAAGCCTACCTTTCGGCCTACGAAACGACCGGTGCGCCGGACTTCGAAACCGCGCTCGTGCGTTTGGCCGATGCGATGGCCGACCGTTTCGTTCATGAGCGCACGGGCTCGATCGCCGAATTGCCCATCGGCAGCGCCGACAACCGGCTCGAGCCCGGACATCAATTCGAGTGGTTTTATCTGGTCAAGCGGGCGGGGCCGGTGCTCGCGCAATCGGGGCTGGAAGCCCACCTCGAGCGGGCGTTCGATTTCGCCCAGCACCACGGCGTCGATCGGGGCACGGGAGGCGTTTGCGCCGCGCTCGACGAAAGCGGCGGCGTCAAGGAGTCGACGCAACGGATTTGGGCTCAGACGGAATACCTGCGCGCGCTCGCCACGCGCGGGCGCGACGAGGATCTGGAAACGCTCGCCCTGCAAATTCCACGCTTTCAAGCGCGCTTTTTACACGCGCGAGGGTGGTACGAGTGCATCGCGCCCGACGGGACGCTGGCGCGGGCCGACATGCCGTCGACCACGCCATATCACCTCGCGACGGCTTACGCGGCGCTGCCGGGCTAGCCGTCAGCGCTAGCGGGCGGCCGCCTGAGCCAAGCCCGCGAAACGCGCGTCGCCAAGCACGGCCGACGCGATGTCGAATACCGACACGGCGTCCTTGAGCTGGCGCGTCTGATCGTGCAGCGACGACGCCGCGGCGGCGGCCTGTTCGACGAGCGCCGCGTTTTGCTGCGTCATGCGGTCCATCTGCACGACGGCCTGGTTGACCTGGTCGATGCCGGTGCTCTGCTCGTGCGAGGAGGCGCTGATCTCCCCCATGACCTGCGCGACGCGCGAGATCGATGCCGACACCTTCCGCATGGCATCGCCCGCGCGCTCGACGAGTTCCGATCCGCCGCCGATCTGCGCCACCGATTCGCTGATGAGCGCCTTGATTTCCTTGGCCGATTGCGCGCTGCGTTGCGCGAGGCCGCGCACCTCGCCGGCTACGACGGCAAAGCCGCGCCCCTGCTCGCCCGCGCGCGCCGCCTCGACGGCCGCGTTCAGCGCGAGAATGTTCGTCTGGAACGCAATGCCGTCGATGACGCTGATGATCTCGGCGATGCGGTCCGAACTTTGCGCGATACCTCGCATCTTGTCGACGACGCTGTCCACCACGCTCGCCCCTTCGGACGTCGAGCGCAGCGCGTCGTCGGCGAGCAGGTGGGCTTCGCGCGCGTGCTCGGCGTTTTGGCGCACGGTGGCCGTCAGTTCTTCCATGCTGGAAGCCGTTTCCTCGAGCGAGGCCGCTTGGGTTTCGGTCCGCGCCGACAAGTCGGCATTGCCCGTCGCGATCTCGTCGGCGCCGATATGGATCGAATCGGAGGCGTCGCGCACCGTCTTCACCGTCTGAGCGACGCTCGACTGCATATGCGCCAGCCCGGCGAACAGCCGGCCGATTTCGTTCGTCCCGCGCGAGGCGATGGGCTCGACGAGCTTACCGCGCGCAATGCGCTCGAAGTGGCGCACGGCTTCCTCGAGCGGCGCCACGACGCCGCGCTTGAGCCCGGCGTACACGGCGGCCGTACCAAAGAGCAACGCCGCGAGAATGGCCAGGCTCACGCCGCGAAACATCGCCAGGCGCGAATCGATCGAATCGAGCGATACCTTGCTTTGCGCATCGCCGTATTGCGTAAAGGTGCGTTGCTCGTTGATGAACGCGTCTTGAAACGACTGTGTGGGCTGATCGAGGAACGCTTTGACGTTGTTGCTGTCGAGATACTGTACGAGTTCGCCGAGCGCCGTGTGCAGCGCTTGGTACTTCTCGGCCAGTGCGGCTGCATGCCCGCGGTCTTCGTCGCTTGTTTTGGGCGCATTGGCGAATCGCGCAAACGACTGGTCCGCGAGCGCCAGCTGCTCGCGCGCATGCTGAACGATCGGGGCGGGTTCCGCGCCGCCGCCGACCATGCGCGTGCCGGCGCGCGACAGGTTGATGCGCGCGTCCATCAGGTGCTGCGTGGTTTCGTTGACGGCGTTGACCTGAACGAGGGCCACGTTCGAGAGCTGACCCACGTCGTCGTGCGTGCTGGTCAGAAACCAGAAACCGATGCCGCCTGTGACGAGCTGAAGCAGACAGAATGCGGCCAATACGGATAACAGGCCGGAGGCGAGCTTAATCTTGCTGAACATCTAGAACATCCGAAAGAAAAACGAAAGGAAAGACCGGTACGGCGGCATCCGGGTTTACGGCAATCTCGCGGCGTGCTTGAGGTTGGCGGCGAGCGCACCGGCGCGAGCGCCGTTTGCCGACGAACCGCAAAAGACGCGTGGCCGTCGGGCTTTCGAAGGCTCGCGCCATTCGCTTCCTTGACGCAATGCGCTTCCCCTCCCTAGAGTGGAACGCGAGACGACACGGGGCCTTGCCCCGAAGGGGCACGGCATGACCGAGCTTTTGGATCTGGCGCGCGGCGCGCTCCATGCACAGCCGTTCAGCGTGCTGCTCGGCACGGAACTCGTGAAAATCGGCGAGCGCGACGTGACGCTGCGGCTGCCGATCCGCGACGAGTTGCGCCAGCAGCACGGATTCGTGCACGGCGGCGTCACGAGCTATCTGGCCGACAACGCCCTGACGTTCGCCGGCGCGCTGGCGTTGGGCCCGCGCGTCGTCATGGGCGAATACAAGATCAACTACCTGCGGCCCGCCGTGCGCGGCACGCTGCTCGCGCGCGCCGAATTGATTTACGCCGGGCGCGGCCATGCAATCTGCCAATGCCGCGTGTATGTCTTGGACGGCGAAAAAGAAACGCTCGTCGCCCTCGCCCAGGGTACGGTCAACCGAGTCGGCGACGGTCCGAACGCGGCGTTGCCGCACCACGAGTCGGAACCGCATGGCGACGAAAGCGCGTAACGCCGATATCGGCACAATGCGCGCCGGTCGCCGGCTAAGCCGCCTTGTCACCACCCGATCAACAACTTCGGAGCATTGAATGATCGACCACACCGGCGTGATCGTGAGCGATTTCGAGAAAAGCAAGCAGTTCTACCGCGAGGCACTCGCCCCGCTAGGCTATGAACAACTTCATGAGTTCGCGGCAGCCGTCACGCGCCATACCGACGTGGCCGGGTTCGGCGCGAACGGCGTGTCCGACTTCTGGATCAGCCGGGGCACCCCGAACAACCCGCCGATCCATGTGGCGTTCCGCGCGGCCGATCGCGCGACCGTGGACGCTTTTTATCGCGCTGCGATCGAAGCTGGAGGCCGCGACAACGGTGGGCCCGGAGAGCGGCCGCATTACCACCCGGGCTACTACAGCGCCTTCGTGCTCGATCCGGATGGGCACAACATCGAAGCAGTCTGCCATCAGGCCTGAAGCAGGCCGTGGGTGCAGGGCGGCGACGCGCCGACAATCCGAACATGCTCGCCGAAGCTAGATTGACGGCCCAATGGGCGCTAGAATGGCGACCCCTCAAAAACGCACGCGCGGGCCCGTCCGCGCGCGCCGTCGTTCTACCTCATGGCAAAACTTCTGACCGATCTCGAATTCCAGCGCTTTTCCGAACTTCAGCAAAAGCAAGCCAGCTTCACCATCACCGGCGAGGAAGCCGACGAACTGCGCACCATCGTCGAACGCGCGCAGCAAAAGCGCGACGACCGCGCCGCAGCCATGCACGCGATCGAGACCCATATCGCCCAGTTCGAAATTACGCCCGACGAGCTATTCTCGCCCGAGCAGATCGCCGAAGCGGCGCGTGCCTACGGCCTCATCGCCGCCACGAAGAAGGAACGCGCCCTGCCGCCCGCGCTGACGTTCAACGGCAAGACGTATCAGTGGACGCGCGCGCTGCCCGACGACATCCGCGTGCCGTTGTTCGACGCGTTCAAGGCGGGGCAATCGGTCAAGCCGTTCCTCGCCACGCCGAAAGATGCCACGCGCAACGCGGCGACCATCGCGCGGCTCGAACGCGAAACGGGAGCGATGTACGCCGACGCCTGGCTCGAGGAACTCGCGATCTCGCGCACGCACGTGGACGAAGCGGCCGCCAAGCTCGCCGCTTGACGCGGCTCGACGTCTAATCGTCGCTAAGGCGTGCGCGCCTCGCCCCGCAGCGGCATTTTCACTTCGACGACGGCCGGGTCCGCCGTCGGTCCGATCGAAAAGCCGCACGCCTTGACGAGCCCCATCATCGGCCCGTTTTCCCGCAGCACCTCGCCGACGATCCAACGCGTGCCCCGTGCGCGCGTGTAGGCCACCATTCGCTCCATCAGCATTCGGCCCAGCCCTTTTCCCTTCAGATCCGACCGTACCGCCACCGCGAATTCGGCGCTTTCGTTGTCCGGGTCGGTGATGGTTCGCACGACGCCGAGCGTTCTGGCTTGGCTGCCCTCCCCCGTCGTCGCAATGAGCGCCATCTCGCGGTCGTAGTCGATCTGCGTCATGCGCGCGAGCTGCGAATGGTCGAACCCGCTGACCGCGCCGAAAAAGCGCAAGCGCAAATCCTCGGGCGTCATGGCGCCGATGAAAGCGCTGTGGGCGGCTTCGTCCTCCGGGCGGATCGGTCGAATCGTCAGCCGCTGGCCGTGCCAATCGAACGTTTCCTCGAGTTGGCGCGGATAGGGGACGATTGCCAGGCGCCCGCGGACAGCGCCCAATGCGATGCGCGGCGCAACGAGCCGCGCGCGCGTGCGCGTGACCCGCAGCGTGGCCGTCAAACCGACGATCTGCTCCACGCAGCAGACGCTTTCGGACAATGCCGTGAGCGCATCAAGCACGGGGCCAACCGGCGCACGCCGCGCATAGGGCGAACGCGAAACGATTTCCCGCGCCAGCACCGGGTTCAGCGGCGGTAGGCCATACGTCGTCATGGGGCTCGACGCGGCATCCGTTGGAGGCAAGGTGAATTCGAAGACGGGGCCGAAGTGAGCATCGTCGCGCAGCGTCACCGTGACATCGACGATGTGTTCCTCCGCCCCTGAAGCGTCGTTAGCCGGATGATCGGCCGACTCGGCCGAATCGGCCAGACCGGCCGAGTCGTCGGCATCGACGACCTCTATGCCGAACCCTGTCAAAAGCGCGGCCGCCTCCGCGCCGGCGAGCACGGTGCCGCCCGCGGCCACCGCCGCCCGCGCGCGCCCTTGGGCCGCTTCGATCGCGGCCGGCACCTGCGCGGGCAAGCCCTGCGGCGTTTGCATCAGCAACTCGCGCCCGAGCCGGTAATCGACAAGGCGCGCGAAGGCGCGCGCCAACCGATGCGGCGTCGAATGAACCGCAATGCCGTGCGCGCGCAGCGCATCGCGA
>DATJJH010000192.1:0-57196 GCA_035492395.1 Trinickia sp.
TCAGCACCGCATCCGCATTGGCTGTCGACTCGACGACGACCGTGTCGCTGCCCCCTTGAATCATGCGGGTCAGCCGCGCGGACACCGCAGGCGGCGCGCCCACGATGGCGAGCCGCTTGAACGCGTAGTTTTGCTGCCCGCGCAGTTGAAAGCCGCAGCCGGCTAGCATCAGCGCACCACACGCGAGCGCAAGAAACGATCGGCGAATCACATTGGCTCCTTGGTTGCCTACACGCGGCAGCGCGCGACTCGCGCGAACCGCCGCTACACATTGCGCCGTTATACGACGACGTTCACGAGCCGACCCGGCACGACGATGATCTTCTTGGGGCTCTTGCCTTCGCTGAAGCGCGCGACCATCTCGTGCGCGAGCGCCGCCGCTTCGATCGCTTCGCGCGGCGCGTCCTTGGCGACCGTCAGCGCGCCGCGGACCTTCCCGTTCACCTGCAACACGAGTTCGATCTCGGCCTGCTCGAGCGCCTGCTCGTCGACCTTCGGCCACGGTGCGTCGAGCAACGTGCCGCATTCGTCGACGAAACCGAGCGTTTGCCACAGCGTATGCGTGACGTGCGGCACGACCGGGTACAGCACACGCAGCAGCACGCTGTAACACTCGCGCAGCACGCTCGGACGCGCATACTTGGCGCTCTCGAGTGCATTGAGCATCTTCATGGCCGCCGACACGACGGTGTTGTATTGAAGACGCTGATAGTCGAAATCGGCCTGCTTAAGCACGCTGTAAATCTCGCGGCGCAGCGTCTTGTCGACTTCGGCAAGCTGCGCCGGATCGAATGTCTCGCGCGCGACGAGCTCGGCCTGATTGGCATGGCCGAACGCCCACACGCGGCGCAAGAAGCGGCTCGCGCCTTCCACGCCCGAGCCCGACCACTCGAGCTGCTGCTCGGGCGGCGCGGCGAACATCGTGAACAGCCGTGCCGTATCGGCGCCGTATTGATCGATCAACAGTTGCGGATCGACGCCGTTGTTCTTCGACTTCGACATCTTCTCGACGCCGCCGAGCACCACCGGCTGCCCGTCGCTGTTCAGCGTCGCGCCGACGGGACGGCCCTTGTCGTCATGCTCGACCGTGACGTCCGCCGGGTTGTACCAAGTCTTCTTGCCCGCCGCGTCCTCGCGGTAAAACGTTTCGTTGAGCACCATGCCCTGCGTGAGCAGGTTCTTCGCCGGCTCGCCGAACTTGACGAGCCCCATGTCTCGCATCACCTTGGTCCAGAAGCGCGAGTAAAGCAAGTGCAGGATCGCATGCTCGATGCCGCCGATGTATTGGTCCATCGGCATCCAATGATCGGTGCGCGAGTCGACCATCGTTTCCGCATCGGGGCACGTGTAGCGCGAGAAATACCACGACGAATCGACGAACGTGTCCATCGTGTCGGTTTCGCGCTTGGCCGGCGCGCCGCATTTCGGGCATGCGCAATTCACGAACGCCGCCGACTTCGCAAGCGGATTGCCCGTGCCGTCCGGCACGAGATCTTCGGGCAGCACGACCGGCAGATCCTTTTCGGGTACCGGCACATCGCCGCACGAAGCGCAATGAATGATCGGAATCGGGGTGCCCCAGTAGCGCTGGCGCGAAATCCCCCAATCGCGCAGGCGCCAGGTGACTTGCTTGTCGCCGAGGCCGAGCCCTTTCAGATCGGCGGCCACCGCATCGATCGCCTGTTCGTAGCTCATGCCGTCGTAGCGTCCGCTATCGATGCACGCGACGTCTTCCTTGTCGCCGTACCAGGCCTGCCATGCATCGGTCGAGTACTCGCAGCCCGCCTTGGCGATCACCTGCTTGATCGGCAAACCGTATTTCTTCGCGAACGCGAAGTCGCGCTCGTCGTGCGCGGGCACGCCCATCACCGCGCCTTCGCCATAGCTCATCAGCACATAGTTGCCGATCCACACTTCCACTTGCGCCTGCGTGAGCGGGTGCGTGACGTAAAAGCCGGTCGGCATGCCCTTCTTTTCCATCGTCGCGATGTCGGCCTCGGCCACACCGCCGTGCCGGCATTCGTCGATGAACGCCTGCAGCGCCGGCTTTCCCTGCGCCAAGCGCGTGGCGAGCGGATGCTCGGCCGCGATGGCGCAGAAGGTGACGCCCATGATCGTATCGGCGCGCGTGGTAAACACGCGCAGCAGATGACGTTCGCCATCGAGTTCATAAGGGAACCCGAAGTTCACGCCGAAGCTTTTGCCGATCCAGTTTTGCTGCATGATCTTCACGCGCTCGGGCCAGCCGAGGCCGTCGAGATCCCTCAAGAGCTCGTCGGCGTACTGCGTGATGCGCATGTAGTACATCGGGATTTCGCGCTTTTCGACGAGCGCGCCCGAGCGCCAGCCGCGCCCGTCGATGACCTGCTCGTTCGCGAGCACCGTTTGGTCGACGGGATCCCAATTCACCGTGCCCGTTTTCTTATAGACGATGCCTTTTTCGAGCATCTTCAGAAACAGCCACTGATTCCACTTGTAGTAGTTCGGATCGCACGTCGCAACCTCGCGCGACCAGTCGATCGCAAGCCCCATCGACTGCATTTGCCCTTTCATGTAGGCGATGTTGTCGTAAGTCCACTTCGCCGGCGGCACGCCGTTGGCCATCGCCGCGTTTTCGGCCGGCATACCGAACGCATCCCAACCCATCGGCATCAACGTGTTGTAGCCGTTCATCCGCAGATAGCGGTACATGACGTCGTTGATCGTGTAGTTGCGCACGTGGCCCATATGCAGCTTGCCCGACGGATACGGCAGCATCGACACGCAATAGAACTTCGGCTTACCGGCGACTTCGGACGTGCGGTAGGCATTGGACGCGCGCCAGTCTGCCTGGGCGGCGGCTTCGATGTCGGCGGGTAAGTATTTTTCTTGCATAGCGGTGGTTCGGGCTTGGCTGTCTTGGCGCCTGGCGGCGCGGGCGCGGCGAGATATCGGGACGCGGTTTTCCCGCGAACGGGGCAAACGTCGATTATACCGCCCATGGACACTCGAACCGCAGCCGCGCGCCGCCGCGGCGCGTGCTCAAGGCCGGGCGGGTGCGGCCGGGGCCAAATTCGGGGGCGACGAATCAGCGGCGCGCGGCGGGTCGGTCACGAAGCCGATTCGCTCGAGCCCCGCTTGCTGCGCCGCACCCATGACCTGCGCGATGATTTCGTAGCGCGTCGCGCGCGATGCGCGCAGGTGAAGCTCCGGCGGCTGCGCCGCTTTGCCCGCTTCGGCAAGGCCCGCGCGCACGGCGTCGAGCGATAGCGGACGGCCGTCCCAGTAGAGGCGCCCGGCGTCGTCGATCGACAAGGTGATGGTCTTCGGAGTTTGCGGCGCGGGGGCGGAGGCGACCTTCGGCAAATCGAGCCGAATCGCGTGCGTGAACAGCGGCGCCGTGATGATGAAGATCACGAGCAAGACGAGCATGACGTCGATGAGCGGCGTCATGTTGATCTCGGCCATCGGCGCTGCCGAACGCGCTTTGTCGAATCCGCCGAATGCCACCTGTGCCCGCTCCTCGTTCAGATTTCGCCGTCTTGCCGCACGCCTGTCAGACGCGCGCCTCGTGCGCGCCGTGCGTTCCTCGCGCTTCGCCGCTCGCCGGCGCGGCGCCGGATCCGGCCGCCGTCTCGTCGGCTTGCGGCGCGCACACGTAGACGTGCAGATCGTGCGCAAAGCCGTCGAGTTCCTCGGACAACTGCCTCTGCATGCGCCCGAGAACGTTATACGCCAGCACGGCCGGAATGGCGACGACAAGACCGAAGGCGGTCATGATCAACGCCTCGCCCACGGGCCCCGCGACGTTTTCGATCATGGCTTGTCCGCTCGCGGCAATGCTGCCGAGCGCATGGTAAATCCCCCAAACGGTGCCCAGCAGACCGACGAACGGCGCCGTGCTGCCGACCGAAGCGAGCAGCACCTGGCCGAATTCGAGTCGCCGCTGGGAGGCCAGCAGCGCCTCTCGAAGCGCGCGCAATACACGCTCGCCGCGCTCCACCCGAGCGAGCAACGCCGACGCGGCATGGACCTCCGAGGCTGCCAGCGCCGCCTCCGCGAGGGGCACGAACACGCGCTCCCGATCGGCGGCGCGCAACGCAAGCACCCCCTCGGACAGCGTGGACGAACGCCAAAACAGCGCGATGGCCCGCGGGCCCTGGCGCTTCGCTCGGCCAAGCATCCAACCCTTCACGATCAGAAAGCACCAGCTGGCGATGGACATGGCCAGCAGCAGATAGGCAACGGCGTGCGTCAGCGCGTCGCCTGCCTGCAAATAGTGAACGATGCCGGAGTTTTGCATTCGGATTCGAAAACGTGATCGGAATCTTGAGCGTCAGCGCTTGCGCCGGTGCGTGCTGCGCGTCAGCGCAGGCCGAGGACGTCCTGCATGTCGTACAGGCCGGCGCCGCGCGCTGCGAGGAAGCGTGCGGCGCGCAGCGCGCCTTGCGCATACGATACGCGGCTGGCCGACTTGTGCGTGATTTCGATGCGCTCGCCGGTGCCGGCGAACAGCACCGCGTGATCGCCGACGATATCGCCGCCGCGAATCGCGGAGAAGCCGATCGTCGACGGATCGCGCTCGCCCGTCACGCCATGACGCCCGTAGACCGCGCAATCCTTCAAGTCGCGGCCGAGTGCGCCGGCGATCGCCTCGCCCATGGCGAGCGCCGTGCCCGAGGGAGCGTCGACCTTATGACGATGGTGCGCTTCGATGATTTCGATGTCGTAGCCGGTGGCGAAGTGACGAGCGGCGAACTCGAGCAGCTTGAGCGTGACGTTGACGCCGACGCTCATGTTCGCGGCGAACATGATGCCGATCTTTTCGGAGGCCGCGCGCACGGCATCTTGTTGCGCCTCGCTCAGGCCAGTCGTACCGATCACAAGCTTCGTCCCATGACGAAGGGCGGCTTCGATATAGGCCATCGTGCCTTCGGGCCGCGTGAAATCGATGAGGCAATCCGCGTCCGCCATCACGCGCTCGACGTCGTCGGTCAACGTGACGCCCGTGTGGCGACCGAGAAAGGCGCCGGCATCTTCCCCAAGCTGCGGCGAGCCCACTCTATCGAGCGCACCGGCGAGCGTCGCATCCGGATCGTTCAAAACCGCTTCGATCAGCATCCGGCCCATCCGGCCCGATGCGCCGGCAATGGCGATATTCATCGGCAACATGCATACCCCTTTATGAATGAAGACCGGCCGTCCGCGGCTGGCCGGCGGCGCGTGCGAAGCGCGCCCCAAAAAAAACAAAGGCGGGCGGTGTCTCGCACGGCCCGCCTTTAGGAGAACGAACGATTAGCCGCCCGTGCTCGACGCGCCTTGCGACGACATGGACTGTTTACCCGCCCCGGTGCTGCCGGAAGAGGAGCCCGTCGGGCCGACCGGATTGCTTTGATCCGGCGAAGCGGGCTGCGGCTGCCGGTGGAACTGGAACTGCGGCGTCGCGCTGGGTAGCGCGCCCGAAGGCGACGGCGTGCCCGAGCGCACGGCCGGCTTGGAAGGCGTGGCCGGGACCTGATTGGTCGCGCGGTTGGCGGCCTGCGCCGCCTGCGTATTGGCTGCCTCTTCGTTCGTGCCGCTCGTGCCGCTCGCACCTTGCGCGGTAGCGGCCGCGCTCGAAGCGGGCGCGGCCGCCGAAGCCGCCGTCGCGCTCGAAGCGGGCGCGGCCGCCGAAGCCGCCGTCGCGCTCGAGGCCGGCGCGGCCGTCTTCGCCTTCTTGCCGCGCTTGTCGCCGTCGATGTCGGCTAGCAATTCAAGCTCGGAGGGCAGATTTTCGCCGCCCGACCAGCTCTCGACACGGTCGCCCTTGAAGTTGACGATGAAATCGCGCTGCTGCACGACGGCCGTAGAGCCACGCTTGAAGTAAAAGACGTAGTCCCAGCGCTCGTCGTGGAACATGTCGGTGAGCAGCGGCGTGCCGAGCGCAGCCTTGACCTCGTCGCGCGACATGCCCACGCGCATTTTCTCGGCGGCTTCCTTCGAAACGAAGTTGCCTTGCACGATCGTGATGCGATACGGCGTAATGCTCTGCGCGACGCGCTGCGTGAGGCTGTCGTAGGTCGAACATCCCGAAACGAGCGCGACCATCGAGGCAGCGATCAACAGGTTGCGCACGTGACTCCCCCCGCGCTTCTTAAGAAAAATTGGATTCATTTCACCCACCGTGCGGGCTCCGTTTTGCGTATCGACGAGCCGCGCGAGTTTCACCGAAGATGTTCTGAACAGCAAAAACCCATTACTATTCGAATCGTGCATTGTACTCTAGGGATGCCTAGCCATGACCAATCCGACCGATCTGAAAAATATCGGGCTGAAGGCGACCCTACCGCGCCTCAAAATCCTCGAAATTTTCCAGCGCAGCGCCGTACGGCATCTGACCGCCGAAGACGTCTATCGCAGCTTGCTGAACGAGGAGCTCGACATCGGCCTCGCCACCGTCTATCGCGTGCTGACGCAGTTCGAGCAGGCCGGCCTGCTCTCGCGCAGCAATTTCGAATCGGGCAAAGCCGTGTTCGAACTCAATGAGGGTTCGCATCACGACCACCTCGTCTGCATCGACTGCGGCCGTGTGGAGGAGTTCTTCGACCCTGAAATCGAAAAGCGCCAGCAGAAGATCGCCGAGGAACGCGGCTTCAAGCTGCAGGAACATGCGCTTGCGCTGTACGGCGTGTGCACCAAGGAAGCGTGCCCGCACCGCAAGCATTGACTGTCGGCCGAGCGCACGCGCGGTCCGAGCGCGCGGCGCCCCGGAAATGACAAGAGCCGCCTTCGAACGAAGGCGGCTCTTGTCTTTGAGCGGCCCGGCGAGAAGCCGAGCCGTTGGATACCGTGCTTACTTGGCCGTGGCGAGCGCGATAGCCGTATCGAGCATACGGTTCGAGAAGCCCCACTCGTTGTCGTACCAGCTCGACACTTTCACAAGACGGCCGGCGACCTTAGTGAGCGTCGCGTCGAACGTCGACGAAGCCGGGTTGTGGTTGAAGTCGATCGAAACGAGCGGCGCCGTGTTGTAGCCGAGGATGCCCTTGAGCTCGCCTTCGGCCGCTTCCTTCATGATCGCGTTGATTTCTTCGACCGTCGTGTCGCGCTTGGCGATGAACGAAAGGTCGACGATCGACACGTTGATCGTCGGGACGCGAATGGCATAGCCGTCGAGCTTGCCGGCCAACTCGGGCAGCACGAGACCGATGGCGGCGGCGGCGCCCGTCTTCGTCGGGATCTGGCTGTGGGTGGCCGAGCGCGCGCGACGCAGGTCTTCGTGATAGACGTCCGTCAGCACTTGATCGTTCGTGTACGCGTGGATGGTCGTCATCAAGCCCGTTTCGAGGCCGATCTTCTCGTTCAACGGCTTGACGAGCGGCGCGAGGCAGTTCGTCGTGCACGACGCGTTGGACACCACCGTATGCGCGGCCTTCAGCGCATTGTGGTTCACGCCGTAGACGATCGTCGCGTCGACGTCCTTGCCGCCGGGCGCCGAAATCAGCACCTTCTTCGCGCCGCCGGCCAAGTGCGCGCTGGCCTTTTCCTTCGACGTGAAAAAGCCCGTGCACTCCATCACGACGTCGACGCCGAGCTCGCCCCACGGCAATTCCGCCGGGTTGCGGTTCGCCAGCACGCGGATCTTGTCGCCGTTGACGACGAGGTTTTCGCCCTCGACCGCCACGTCACCGGGGAACGGGCCATGCGCCGTGTCGTATTTCGTCAGGTGGGCGTTCGTCTTCGCATCGCCGAGGTCGTTGATCGCGACGATCTGCAGGTCGTGCTTCTTGCCGCTCTCGTAGAACGCACGCAGCGTGTTGCGGCCGATACGGCCATACCCGTTGATTGCAACGCGTACCGTCATGTTGGTTCTCCTGATATTTGGGCTGAAAAAATCTGTCGTACCTCATGCTTTTCGGGCCTGGCGCCGAGCGAGGGGCGCTCGCGCGGGCGGCGCCGCCCCGAAAAGCCGTATTGCGTCTTCGCGTAAGTGTATCGTCACTCGAGCGCGGCCTTGGCCGCTGCGACAACGTGCTCCACCGTGAAGCCGAAATGCTTGAACAGCACGCCGGCCGGAGCCGACTCGCCGAACGTATCGATACCGACCACGCCGCCCTCCAGGCCAACGTACTTGCGCCAGAAATCGCTCACGCCCGCTTCGATCGCGACGCGACGCACGCCCTTGGGCAGTACGCGTTCGCGGTATTCGGCGTCTTGGCGATCGAAGATCATCGTGGCCGGCATGGACACCACGCGCGCCGCAATGCCTTGCTGCGCGAGCGGCTCGACCGCCGCCAACGCGAGTTCGACCTCCGAACCCGTTGCAATCAGAATGATCTTGCGCGCCACGATCTCGTCGTTCCAATCGCGCAGCACGTAGCCGCCCTTGGCGATGTTGGCGATCTGCGCATCGCTGCGCGGGGAGAACGGCAGGTTCTGCCGGCTGAAGATCAGGCAGGACGGCCCTTGATACTCGACCGCCTGCGTCCAGGCCACCGCCGTCTCCACCGTATCCGACGGGCGCCAGACGTGAAGGTTCGGAATCAGGCGCAAGCTCGCGACGTGCTCGATCGATTGGTGCGTCGGGCCGTCTTCGCCCAGGCCGATGGAATCGTGCGTGAACACGAAGATCGACGGCGACTTCATCAGCGCCGCGACGCGCAACGCATTGCGGCTGTAGTCGGAGAACGTGAGGAACGTGCCGCCGAAGGCCTTGTAGCCGCCGTGCAGCGCGATGCCGTTGATGGCGGCGCTCATGCCGAATTCCCGCACGCCGTAGTTGATGTGATTGCCCCACTCGATGCCGTGCTCGCCCGCGCGCACGGGCTTGCTCGCCTTCCAGTTCGTGAGGTTCGAACCCGTCAAGTCGGCGGAGCCGCCCAGCAGTTCCGGCAGCACGGCGGCAAGGCCTTCGATCGCCTGTTGCGATGCCTTGCGCGTGGCCACCGTTTCCGCGCGCTCGTTCGCGCCGGCGATGATGGCTTGGGCCTTGGCCGCCCAGTCGGCCGGCAGCTTGCCCGCTGCGCGGCGCTCGAACTCCGCCGCTTCCCGCGGGTATTTCGCGCGGTATTGAGCAAACGCGTCGTTCCACTGCGTCTCGCGCTGCGCGCCCGCTTGCTTCGCATCCCACGCCGCATAAACTTCTTGCGGAATCACGAACGGCTCCCACTTCCAGCCGATCGCCTCGCGCGTGGCCGCGATTTCCTGGGCGCCGAGGGGTGCGCCGTGCGCGTCGTGACCGCCCGCCTTGGTGGGCGCGCCCTTGCCGATCACCGTCTTGCAGCAGATCAGCGTGGGCTTGCCCGCGGCTTTGGCCTGCGCGATCGCGGCGTCGACCGCCTGCACGTCGTGCCCGTTCACATCGCGAATGACGTTCCAGCCGTACGCTTCGAACCGCTTGGGCGTGTCGTCGGCGAACCAGTACTCGACATGGCCGTCGATGGAGATGCCGTTGTCGTCGTACAGGGCAATCAGCTTGCTGAGCTTCAGGGTGCCGGCGAGCGAGCAGGCTTCATGCGAGATACCTTCCATCAGGCAGCCGTCGCCGAGGAACGCGTACGTGTGGTGATCGACGATGCGCGCGTCGGCCTTGTTGAACTCGGCGGCCAGCAGCGATTCGGCGAGCGCCATGCCAACGGCGTTGGCCAGGCCTTGGCCGAGCGGGCCCGTCGTGGTCTCGACACCGGGCGTGATGCCGTACTCGGGGTGGCCCGGCGTCTTCGAATGGAGTTGGCGGAAATTCTTGAGCTCGGCGAGCGGCAAGTCGTAGCCCGTCAGATGCAGCAGGGAGTAAAGCAGCATCGAGCCGTGGCCGTTGGACAGCACGAAGCGGTCGCGGTCGGCCCAGTGCGGGTTGGCCGGATTGTGCTTCAGATGGCGCGCCCAAAGGGCGACGGCGATTTCGGCCATGCCCATCGGCATGCCGGGGTGGCCTGAGTTCGCTTGTTGCACGGCGTCCATCGCGAGCGCGCGGATCGCGTTCGCCATGAGAGCGGTGGGAGCGGTAGACGAGGTCGTCATGTCGAGTCCGGAAAACGAGTCGAGAAAGCGTGCGCGCGATGGACCGCTGCTCGTATCGGACCGCCGCCCGCGCGGATGAGCGCGCGCCGCGGCGCAAGGCGGGAAGAGCAAGCGGACAGGGCTGCAAAGCATGCCATTCTAACAGATGGCGCCCGCCCGCTCCCGACCCCGCACGGCGGCGCGCTCGCGGAAACCGCGGCCGCGCCGCCTCTATAATTCGATCATTGCGACCCGCTCGCCGTTGCTCGTCCACTCGTGTTCTCCCGCGCCGACTCGCCGCTTCTCTTTCATCCCGCCCCCGGCGCCGTCTACGGTTTTCCGGGCGCGCGCCGCATTGTGCGTGTCGATTCCGCCTACCAGCGCATCGAAGTGTGGGACACGCCGCAGCTCGGACGCTTGTTCACGCTCGACGGCCGGCCGATGACCTCGGTCGGCGACGAATACATCTACCACGAGTGCATGGTGCATCCGGCCGCGCTGGCGCATCCCGAGCCGCGCAAGGCGCTGGTGCTCGGCGGCGGAGACGGCGGGGCCGCGCGCCAATTGCTCGCCCATCCGAGCATCGAGCGGATCGTCGTCGCGGAACTCGACGAAGCCGTGGTCGACCTCGCGCGTCGGCATTTGCAGGTCGTGCACGACGGTGCGCTGGACGATGCGCGGGTGCAGGTCGTCATCGGCGATGCAGCCCGTTTCGTCGAGACGAGCGCCGAGCGGTTCGACCTCGTCGTATTCGATCTGACGCCGCCCGATTCGCCCGCGGCCGAACTGTATTCGCCTGCGTTCCATCAACGCCTGAAGGCTGTGCTGGCGCCGCGCGCCATGCTTTCGATGCATCTCGGATCGGCGCAGTTTCACCTCGAACGGGCGGCGGCGCTCGTGCGCGATCTGCGCGCGTGCTACGCCACGGTGAATGTCATGTCGGCCTCCATCCCGCTCTACGGTTCGCTCTGGCTCATGGCGCTCGCGAGCGATACACTCGACGCCGCATCGCTGTTCAGGCACGACATACAGGAGCGGCTGTCCGCGCGCGGCATCGACGCGTTGCGCTACTATGACGCCGCGCTGCACCCGGCGTTGTTCACGCTACCGCGCGGCATGCGGGACAGACTGCGCTAACGCGCATCGCCTCGCGCTTCGCGGTATGGCGGGAGAACGCCGGCCGCCAGTCGCCGATTGCCCGTGACGCCTCCCAATCATCGATTTCCAACGCCGCTTTATGCCCCGCTTTTTTGTCGATTCCCCCATCGAAACCGGCAATCTCCTCGCGCTGCCCGATGAAGTCGCCCGACACGTCCAAGTGTTGCGGCTGCAGACCGGCGACGCGTTGACCTTGTTCAATGGGCGCGGCGGACAGTACGCGGCGCGCCTCGTCGAGGTCGGTCGCCGCAACGCGCTGGTCGAAGTGGGGGCCTTCGAGGCCTTCGAAGCGGAGCCGCCGTACAGCATCACCCTCGCACAAGGGGTCGCGGGCGGAGACAAGATGGATTGGCTGGTTGAGAAAGCGATCGAACTCGGCGTAACGCGAATCGTGCCGCTCGTCACGGCGCGGGGCGTCGTACGCCTGTCCACCGAGCGGGCGGGCCGTCGTCACACGCACTGGCAAGGCATCGCGCGAGCCGCCTGCGAGCAGTGCGGCCGGAACCGCCTGCCCGATATCGATCCCGCGAGCGACCTGATGAAATGGCTGGAAGCGCTGCCCGCGCCCGGCGGCACCGGTGCGATGCGCTATATGCTGTCGCCGCGCGGCGCTAAGCCGTTCGAGACGCTGCCGGACACCGTGCCGGATCGCGAGGTCGTCCTGCTGATAGGGCCGGAAGGCGGGCTTGCGCCCGACGAGGAAGAAGCCGCGATCGCGCACGGGTTCGCGCCGCTATCGCTGGGTCCACGCATCCTGCGCACGGAAACGGCCGGCATGGCCGTTCTCGCGGCGCTGGCCGCACGTTGGGGCGGATGGTAAACGAAGGCCCGCGCGACGGCGGGCCCGGAAGATATCGATGACCGCATCGACACGCGCGGCGCGCTTCGCGCACCGGCACGCGCGCCGATCAGGCGAACGAGTAGAAGACGCGGAACGCGACCTTGCGCTCGGCCCAGAATTCGGCCGCTTCGCGGAAGACGTCGAGCAGTGTCTCGCGCCCTTCCTTGTCGAACTTCTGGGCAATGGGCAACGCTTCCAGAACGATGACGAAACCCGGCTGCGCGCCTGCCTTGTGCACGAGATCGGTCAGGCAGTCGTACAGCGCGTCGTAGTTCTTGCCGAAGTGCTTCGGGAACAGGAACGACGTGGCGATCGTTTCGAGCACTTCCTGCTTCGATGCGGCTTGGCCGCAATAAGCGAATAGAAAGTGCTGCTCGAGCCGTTGCGCTTCGTCGGCGAGATCCTGCACGCGAAACGCCCGGATCGATTGGACGATGTTCGGTCGCACGGTCGCGAAAAGGCTCATGGGCTCCTCGCTCGGTGAATGCCCGGATGCCGCGTCGCCCTGCACGCTCTGGCCGCGCTCGGCCATGCGCATTTGCATGACGCGCTGAAAAAGGTTGCCGTCGCCGGCCGCGAACAGATCCGTCGCGGCTGCGGTTTCGTGCGCGTAGACGTTGTCGCTCATGCCGTTCATCCCGATGTCATTCAACAATGCGTTTAAAACTGGTGTAGTGGTCGTCTGAGTAAAAGCAGTTGTCGGTCCGCCTCAAAGGCCCGCCGCACACGATGCGACGCGCGCCGCGGTTTTTCGATCGCGGCGTGGGAACCGTGTACTCATGGTAGTAACCGCGCCGATGCGGTGGCAGCAGCCGCTCGAAGTTGCCGAATACGACGCCGTCCTTCGCATAGGGGTAAGGACCGCCGGCCGAGATCAAATTCAAGGTGGTCACCGCCTCGGGCGGCAATTGCGCCTGTTCGATCGCGCCCGACACCCCAGCCGCCGGCGCCTCACGCGCCAGAGCGACGGACTGCGTCAGCGCCACGCCCGGCCCGCCGACGCCGGCCCAGCCGGCTACGGCCACGAACGCCGCGAGCGCACCGTGACGAAGCCATTTACCAGCTCGTTCGCGTTTTCCCGCGCGTGCCATCGGCCAGATTTCCTGCTGCTCGATCAGATATGAACGACCACGAAAAGCGTAAGGGTATCGCTAACCGCCTCTCGACGCAATCTTTGTCTGGAAAATGAAAGGTTTAGCGCGTTTTTTCCGATCGAGAAGGCCCACTTTTCGACCTGCCGATGGTCCTATTTCTTCGCAAAAACGAACAATTTATCCTGAAGAAGATAAACTGCGTTTCGACGGTGCCCGATGCGGTGAGCCTTTGCCTCCTCATCGCGGCTTTCAATCGGAAATCGTCGTTTCACGCACTTCGGGGCGGCAGCCTCTCTTTTCGCCCCCGGCGTGCCCGCAACGGGCACGCCGTTTTTTCTTTTGTGCTGCCGCCTGCCGATCGAGGTCGGTGGTTCATGCAGCTTTTCACCACGCGCTCGACGGCTATCTCAATAAATCAAACCGACCGGCTGCGATGCACGCTATGCCCGCGATGCCGCGCTGACGTCGGCCACGAGCAGCGCCGCCATGTTGACGATCCGGCGCACCGTCGCCGATTCCGTCAGCACATGCACCGGCTTGGCGGCGCCGAGCAAGATCGGGCCGATCGCGATGTTGTTGCCCGCCGCCGTTTTCAGCAAATTGTAGGCAATGTTCGCCGCATCGATGTTCGGCAGCACGAGCAGGTTGGCTTCGCCTTCGAGCGTCGATTCGGGCAGCACCTCGCGGCGCAGCGCGGGGTCGAGCGCGACATCGCCATGCATTTCGCCGTCCACCTGAAGTTCGGGCGCGCGCTCTCTGAGGATGGCCAGCGTATCTCGCATCTTCTGCGCGGACGGCGCATTGCTCGTCCCGAAATTGGAGTGCGACACGAGCGCAACCTTCGGCTCGATGCCGAAGCGGCGCACTTCCTCGGCGGCCATAATCGTGATTTCCGCGAGTTCGGCCGGGGTGGGATCGACGTTCACATGCGTGTCGACCAGGAAGATTTGGCGGCCCGGCAGGACAAGCCCGTTCATCGCGCCGAATACCGTGCAGCCTTCGCGCTTGCCGATCACTTGATTGATGAAGTGCAGATGGCGATGCGGCGTGGAAATCGTGCCGCAAATCATGCCGTCGGCTTCGCCCTTGCTGACGAGCATCGAGCCGATCAGCGTCGTACGCCGACGCATCTCGACCTTCGCCAATTGCTGGCTGATGCCCTTGCGCGCCATCATCTTGTAATACGTCTGCCAGAAGTCGCGATAGCGCTCGTCGTGTTCCGTATTCACGACTGTGAAATCGACGCCTGGCGTCAGCCGCAACCCGTAGCGTTCGATGCGATGCTCGATCACGGAGGGCCGGCCGATGAGGACCGGTGTGGCGAGCTTCTCGTCGACGACGATCTGGACCGCACGCAACACACGCTCCTCCTCGCCCTCGGCAAATACGATGCGCTTCTTGCCGGGCTCGACGCTGCGCGCCTGCTGGAAGATCGGCTTCATCGTCGTGCCGCTGTGGTAGACGAACTGCTGCAGGTGCTGCTTGTAGGCCTCCATGTCCTCGATCGGACGCGTCGCGACGCCCGAATCCATCGCCGCCTGCGCGACGGCCGGCGCGATCTTGACGATCAGGCGCGGATCGAACGGCTTCGGAATGAGGTACTCCGGCCCGAAAGAGAGATCTTGAATACCGTAAGCCGTGGCGACGATGTCGCTTTGCTCCTGGCGGGCGAGTTCGGCGATCGCGTTCACCGCCGCGATCTCCATTTCGCGCGTCACCGTCGTTGCGCCCGCATCGAGCGCGCCGCGGAAGATGAACGGAAAGCACAGGACGTTGTTGACCTGATTCGGGTAGTCGGTGCGGCCCGTGGCGAGGACGGCGTCCGGGCGCACTTCGAGCGCGACCTCGGGCAAGATTTCGGGCGTCGGGTTAGCCAGCGCCAAGATCAGCGGCTTGGGCGCCATGGTTTTGACCATCTCCGGCTTGAGCACGCCGCCGGCCGACAAGCCCAGAAAAATATCGGCGCCCTCGACCACTTCGGCGAGCGTACGCGCGGACGTTTCGCGCGCGAAGCGCTCCTTGTCCGGATCCATCAGCTCCGTGCGGCCCTTGTAGACGACACCGGCCAAATCGGTGACGAGGATGTTCTCGATCGGCAGACCGAGATCGACGAGCAGATCCAGACACGCGAGCGCGGCGGCGCCGGCGCCCGAGGCGACGAGTTTGACCGACGAAATGTCCTTGCCGACGACCTTCAGGCCGTTCGTCACGGCCGCAGCCACCACGATGGCGGTACCGTGCTGATCGTCGTGGAAGACCGGGATTTTCATCCGCTTGCGGCACTCGCGCTCGACGATGAAGCAATCGGGCGCCTTGATGTCTTCGAGATTGATCCCGCCGAACGTCGGCTCGAGCGCGGCGATGACGTCGACGAGCTTATGCGGATCGGACTCGTTCAGCTCGATGTCGAACACGTCGATGCCGGCGAACTTCTTGAACAGCACCGCCTTACCTTCCATCACGGGCTTGGACGCGAGCGGACCGATATTGCCGAGGCCGAGCACCGCGGTGCCGTTCGTGACCACGCCGACCAAATTGCTGCGCGCCGTGAAGCGAGCCGCGTTGAGCGGATTTTCGACGATCTCCTCGCAGGCGAAGGCGACACCGGGCGAATACGCTAGCGCGAGATCGCGCTGGTTGATCATCTGTTTCGTCGGAGCGATGGCGATCTTGCCCGGCGAAGGAAATTCGTGATAATCGAGCGCGGCTTCGCGCAGCTTCGCCTTGGCGGCAGCGGGGTTCGTAGACATGAGGTCGAAAGTCCAGTCTTTGTTACGCGGATTAGAATGAATGTTCGACGGCATTGTAGCGCCAATCGCCCTGCGTCCCGACAGCCCGGTCAGTCGGGACAGTCGCCGCGAGGCGCGCGGCCGCCTCGTGCGAACGCCCCCCGCTCACCCTTATCGCAGCTGATTTATGCCACTTTCCGAGTTCTCGCTGATCGAGCGTTTTTTCGCGCGACGGGCCGAGAGCGGCCCTCGACGGGCCGTTCTCGGCATCGGCGACGACTGCGCATTGCTCGCGCCGGCGCCGGGCCAAGTCCTCGCCGTGTCGACGGACATGCTCGTCGAAGGGCGGCACTTCCTGCCGAGCGTGGATCCCTACTGCCTCGGCCACAAAACACTGGCCGTCAATTTGTCGGATCTCGCCGCGATGGGCGCCAAACCGCGGGCGTTCACCCTCGCACTGGCCATGGAAGCGCCGCGCGAGGCGTGGCTTCAGGCCTTCGCGGAGGGCCTATTCGCGCTGGCCGATCGCTTCGAGTGTCAGCTGATCGGCGGCGACACCACGCGCGGCCCTTTGAACCTGTGCGTCACGGTCTTCGGCGACGTGCCGGCGCAGGCAGCCTTGCGCCGCGACGGCGCGCGCGAGCACGACGATGTCTGGGTGTCGGGCACGCTCGGCGATGCGCGGGCCGCGCTGGGCGTGCTGCGCGGCGAATGGCCGTCGAGCCTTTTCGATGAGCGGGAACTCGCCTCGTTGCAGCACGCGCTCGACAAGCCCGAACCGCGCATCGCGCTCGGGCTCGCGCTACGCGGGCTCGCTCATAGCGCGCTCGACGTCTCCGACGGCTTGGCCGGCGACTTGCTGCATATCCTCGAGCGCTCGCGGCTGGATGCGCGGATCGACGTGGACGCCGTGCCGCGCTCCGACGCGGTGCGCAAACTGCCGCTCGATGCGCAAAGGCAGTGCACGTTGGCGGGCGGCGACGACTATGAACTGATTTTCACGGCGCCGCCCGGCGCACGCGAAGCGATCGCCGACGCCGGCGCGCGCGCGGACGTCGCCGTGACCCGTATCGGTACAATAAGCGCCCTGCGTCATGCAGCGGACGAGCCGGCTATCGCGTGGCACGACGCCTCGCATGCGCAGCTTTCCGTGACGCTGCAAGGCTTCGACCATTTCGATGCAAACTGATCCGACGCTCGAGAGTAACGAGGACGGCCCGCCGCCTTCGTCACCCTCACCGCCCTCTCCGCCGTCATCTCGTTATTCGGCGCCGCCGCCCAAGCGTCGCGCGAGCGCGCGCTTCATGCTGTCGCATCCATTCCATATCCTGTCGCTCGGCTTCGGCAGCGGGCTCTCGCGCATCATGCCGGGCACGATGGGCACGCTGTTCGCTTGGGCTTCGTTCGCCGCGCTCGACGCGCGTCTCACGGTCGTCCAATGGGCCGTGCTGATCGGCGTGGGCTTTTTCGGCGGATGCTACGTGACCGGGTACACCGCTCGCAAGATGGGCACCGACGATCCCTCTCCCGTCGTGTGGGACGAAATCGTCGCCTTCTGGCTCGTGCTGGTGTTCGTGACCCCGGAAACGTTCGCCGGCCAGCTTTGGACGTTCCTGCTGTTCCGCTTTTTCGACATGGTCAAGCCGCAGCCGATCCGCTATTTCGATCGCCATGTCAAAGGCGGCGTCGGCATCATGCTCGACGATCTCGTCGCCGCGTTCTTCACGCTGCTCGTGATCGCCCTGTGGCGCATGACGATTTAGTCCGCCGCTTTTGCGCCCCGGGCGGCCCGAGCCGCCCGGGTTGCGCCAACACCGACATCAACGAGCCAACGAGATCACCGCGATGCCCACTGATTCCGTCGTTCATCAACTCGCCGTGCGCGTCGGCAACAAGCTCAGGGAAACGCGCCTTTTGCTGACCACCGCCGAGTCGTGCACGGGCGGCATGGTCGCGACGGCCGTCACCGACATTTCGGGCAGCAGCGGCTGGTTCGAAAGAGGTTTCGTGACCTATTCGAACCAGGCGAAAACCGAAATGATCGGCGTGCCGTCCGAGCTGATCGACAAGCACGGCGCGGTGAGCGAGAACGTCGCGCGCGCCATGGCCGAAGGCGCGCTGCGCAACAGCCGCGCACAGGTGTCGCTCGCCATCACGGGCGTGGCCGGCCCCGGCGGCGGCACCGAGACCAAGCCCGTGGGGATGGTCTGCTTCGCCTGGAGCAATCGGCTCGAAACGTCCGCCGAGACCCTCGTATTCAAGGGCGACCGCGAACAAATTCGCGTGCAGGCCGCCGCGCATGCGCTGCGCGGCCTGCTCAAGCATATCGACGACAACGAGCGATAAGCGCCTACGCGGCCCGAGCGGGCCGGCGCCGATTCAGCGGTAAGCGTTGATCTTGTCGCGCGTGTCTTGCGCGGCGCGGGCCGCCGCTTCGGCGAAATGTTCATCCTTGGCCGCGTACAAGATCGCGCGCGACGAATTGATCATCATGCCGGCGCCGGCGCTCGTGCGGCCCGCGTGCACCGTCGCCTCCACGTCGCCGCCCTGGGCGCCGATGCCCGGAATCAAGAGCGGCATGTCGCCGACGATCGAGCGCACGAGCTCGATCTCCTTCGGGAAGGTGGCGCCGACCACCAGAGCGAGCTGCCCGCTCGCATTCCATTTCTCGGCGGCGAGCGAGGCAACGACCTGGTACAGCGGCCGTCCGTTCGTGTCGAGAAACTGAAGATCGGAGCCGCCGGGGTTCGACGTCCGGCACAGGACGATGACGCCCTTGCCCTCATGCGCGAGGTACGGCTCGATCGAATCGAAACCCATATACGGATTGACCGTCACGGCATCCGCCCGATAGCGCTCGAATGCCTCGCGCGCGTACTGCTCGGCCGTGCTGCCGATGTCTCCGCGCTTTGCGTCCAGAATGACCGGGAGCCCCGGATGCTTGTCGTGAACGTGCGCGATCAGCGCTTCCAGCTGGTCTTCCGCGCGATGCGCGGCAAAGTAGGCAATCTGCGGTTTGAACGCGCTCGCGTATGGCGCCGTTGAATCGACGATGTCGCGGCAAAAATCGAAGATCTTGTCGGCGCGGTTCGCGAGCGCTGCCGGAAAGCGCGACGGTTCGGGATCGAGGCCGACGCACAGGAGCGAGCCCGTGCGCTGCCAGGCGTCGTTGAGCGAGCGGACGAACGAGTAGGAAGTGGACATGACGAGGACGCGATACGTGCCGGTGGCGGGAAAGGCCCGTATTCTACCCGCGACGCTAGCGCCCCACGGGCTCGACCATAAAGCGAAATTCGCGTGCGAGCGATTCGCCCGGCGCCAGCACGGTCATACCGTGCTCCCCGGCGCCCCCGGGCAAGTTCACCGCATTGATCGGGTGGTCGACCGGCTCGAAGCAGAAAAAATCCTCGCCGGGCGGCGTGTAGAGCACGTAATAGTCGGCATCGGCCGCGATCGTGACCGACAACCGTTTGCGCGGCCAGACGACGCAAGCCCGCCCGCTCCACTGCGTGAATGCATGGTTCACGAGCGCGTCGGGCAGCGGGTAGGCGACGCCGAACGTCCAGGCGGGCGGCGCCGGCACGTGGCGCACGGGCAACCAGTCGGCGTCCGGAAGCCACAAGCCGCCGGCGGCCGCCGACAATTTCGTATCGGCATCGCGCGGCAGGAACGGATGGAGCCCGAGTCCGAATGGCAATGGCTCGCGCCCCGCGTTCTCGACGGCAAGGGTGACGATAAGCGTGGCATCGTCCAGCGCGTAGGAAAGCCGCCCTCGGTAGGCGTGAGGCTTCGCGCGCTCGCGCTCGAGGGAAAGCGTCGCATGCGTATCGCCGCGTTCGACGACGCGCCAAGCGCGCAGCCAGCCGTCCCCATGAATCGGCAGCGGCTCGGCCGCGCGGTTACGCGGCACGTTCACCTCGCGCCCGTCGAACTCGAAGCGCGCACCGCCGATGCGATTCGAGTAGGGCAAGAGCGGATAGCAAGCCAGCGCGTTAGGGTCGGTGTCCGCGTTCGCGGAAGGACACCCGCGGAAAATCGGCGTCGGCGCGCCGCCGTCTCCATGCCATTCGAAGCGCGTCATGCCGCCGCCAAGCGCCGGGGCAAGATCGATACGCAACCGATCGTTGGCGAGCGTCAGCGCAGCGCCCTGGCGCGAGCCGGCCGCGCCTCGCGCGATGACCGACGTCGCGGGCCCCGGGTGAACGGGCTGCACGAGCGCCGCCAGCTTCGCGTTGCGCGTTTCCGCGGGGCGCCGGCGGTGTCGCTCGGACGCGAGCGCGCCCCTCGTGGCGATGGCTTCGGAATTCGCAGCGGTCATGATGAGCTCCGTCGAGAGGCGCCCTACCGGCTACGCACCGGCATGGCAGGCATGATGCGGTGGCGTGTCTTGTGCCGCCTTTGACTCGTGATGTCGATTTCCGTTTAACGGCATCGACCTCGGGTTTATCGCCAGGTTCCGAGAAACAGAGGCTCGGGCAAGCCGCGCCGCCCGCTCGGCGCCGTAAAGATCCCGCCCGCGGCGGGCTCGGCCGCGAGCGACGCGGCATCGAGTTCGACCCGCGCCGTCGTGATGTAGAGCGTGGAGAGATCCGCGCCGCCCAGCGCCACGCAGCTAGGTTGACTCACCGGCACGCTCACGCGATCGGTTTGAACGCCGTCGGGCCCGTAGCGCACCACGCGAGCGCCGCCCCACTGCGCATTCCAGAGCCCGCCTTGGGCATCGACCGTCGAGCCGTCGGGCACGCCGCCGGCATCGCTCAGCCGGACAAAGACGCGCACGTTGCCTACGCTCCCGTCGGCGCCGTAGTCGCAAGCAAGGATCTCGCGCATGGGCGAATCGCAAAAGTACATCGTTGCGCCGTCGGGGCTGAACGCGATGCTGTTCGAGATGGCCGGCGACGGCAGCGGCAGCCGCTCGAGCGACAGATCGCGCCCCAGCCGATAAAACCCGCCGACGCTCTGCAGATCCGCCCCTTCATGTTTAGTGCCGAAGACGAAGCGCCCTTGGCGATCGCAGCGACCGTCGTTCAGCCGCGTGTCGAGTTCCGGTTCGACGTCGACGATCCGCCGCATTTCGCGCGTCGTCAGATCGAAAAAAGCCAAATGTGTCGCCAGGCCGAGCAGCAGGTATTGCGGATCGGCGCACAGCGCAAAGGTCGCAAGCCGCTCGGGCATCTCCCAGCGCGCGTGTTCGCCCGTTGCCGGATCGTAGCGATGAAGGCACGCGCCTTCGATGTCGGTCCAGTAAAAACGGCCGCTGCGGGCGCACCACGTCGCGCCCTCTCCCAGCGCGCACTCTACGGCGACTTCGAGCGACGCGCTCAGGCCATCCGCGCTCATACCCATCCTCCATCGACGATGAAATCCTGCGCCGTGATCATCCGGCTATCGTCGGCGGCAAGGAAAAGCGCCATGCGGGCCAAATCTTCGGGCATCAACTCGCCGTCGAGGCATTGCCCTTCTTTCAGCGCCCGCTTGCCCGCTTCGTCCAGCCACAGTCGGCGCTGCTTTTCAGTCAATACCCAGCCGGGCACGAGCGCATTCACGCGAATGCCGAATGGCCCCAAATCGCGCGCCAGCGCGCGCGTAAGCCCTTCGATCGCCGCTTTCGCGGTCAGATAAACGGGCATGCCGCCTTGCTTGAGCATCCAGCTGATCGACCCGAGATTGATGATCGAACCGCCGCCGGCGCGCTTCATATCCTCGACGACCGCCTGCGCGGCGAAAAATTGATGCCGCAAATTAACGGCGATGCCTGCGTCGAACGAGCCCGGCGTCACGTCGGCGAGCGCGTGCCGCACGTCGTTCGCCGCGTTGTTGACGAGCGCCGTCACCGGGCCGAAAGCCGTTTGCGCGTCGGCGATCGCGCCGCGCAGCGCATCGATGTCGGTCACGTCGCAAGCAAGAAACAGCGGCTTTTCGGGTGCGTCGCCGAGCAAGTCGGCCAACGCCTCGCCCGCGCTCGAATCGATGTCGCAAAATGCGACGCGCGCGCCTTGCCGAGCGAAGTGTTCGACGAACGAAGCTCCGATGCCGGTCGCGCCGCCCGTGATGAACACGGTGCGCCCGACGAGGCTCGGGTAGCGCGCGTAGGGGCCCAGTTGCGGATGATCGGGAAGCGCCATCGTGAAGTGTCTCCGAAAAATCGGCGTCCGCGTTTGCCGGCGGACCCCGCATGCGCTCGATCGCTCAGTCGCGCGAGCCGCGATTCTTGAGCTGGTCGAGCAGCACGGCCGCGAGCAGAATCGCGCCGCGCACGAGGTATTGATAGAACGCGTCGATGTTCATGAGGTTCATGACGTTTTCGACGGTACCCATGATGAGCACGCCGATCACCACCCCGGAGATCGTCGCGCGCCCGCCGAGCAGCGACACGCCGCCGAGCACGCAGGCCGAGATCACGTTCAGCTCGAAGCCTTCGGCCGCGTTCGGCTGCCCCGACGTGATGCGCGAGGCGAGAATCACGCCGGCCAGCGCCGTCACCGCGCCTTGAACCAGGAAAATGACGACGCGCGTGCGTTCGACATTGATCCCCGCCAGGCGCGACGCCTCGGGGTTGCCGCCGATCGCGAGCGTGTTGCGCCCATAGACGGTCTGATTGAGCAGCACGCCGAAGACGATGAAGCAGACGAGCGTGACCCAGATCGGCAGCGATACGCCGAGCATCGTCAAGCCGCCCAGTGCGATGAACGTATCGGAGGAGACGCCCACGGCTTGCCCGTGCGAGACGATGAAGCCGAGGCCGCGCACGATTTCCATCGTCGCGAGCGTCGTGATCAGCGCGTTGATGCGCAGATAGGCGATGACCGCGCCGTTGACCCAACCGATGACCGAACCGGCCGCCACAGCCGCGACGATCGCGAGGAACGTGTTGTTCGTCGCGTTGAGCACCATCGCGCAGAGCACGCCCGCGAACGCGACGGTCGACCCCACGGACAAGTCGAAATCGCGCGAGGCGAGACAGAACATCATGGTGCAGGCGACCATGCCGATCTGCGAAATCGACAGGGCGAGCCCGAGCATGTTCTCGATCGAGAAAAAGTGATCGACCGTCAGCGACGTCGTCACGAACATCACCGCGAAAATGAGAATGAGGCTGTATTCGGTGATCTGCTGCCACCACTTCTGCCGGTCGTTCGGCTGCGGGATCAGCGCTTCGGCCGCCCGCTTGGCGCTTGCCTGCGCCAGGTTTTCTCTTGCTTGCATGTCCTGACTCCTTCGCCCCGTTCGCGACGGGTTTTCATTGCATCCGTTTCTCGTTCCGGCGTCGCTCGTCGGCGACGCCTCGCTAAAGCCGCGCCGAGCCTCGCTTCACGCCGCATCGAGCGCCGCTGGCGCTCGCGACCCTTGGGGCAGCGCGAGTTCCAAGAGCGCCGGCTCGCTGGCCTGCTCGCGCGGCAATTCGCCCGAGATCCGTCCCTCGCGCATGACGACGATGCGATCGGACACGCCGAGCACCTCGGGCAGCTCCGACGACACCATCACCACCGCGCAGCCGCGCTCGGCGAGTTCGTAAATGACGTTATAGATCTCGTGCTTCGCGCCCACGTCGATGCCGCGCGTCGGTTCGTCCAAGATGACGACCTTCAAATCGGGCTCCGCCAGCCAGCGCGACAAGATCGCTTTTTGCTGATTGCCGCCCGAGAGCAGCCGGATTTTCTGCCGGCGGCTCGGCGTCTTGATCTTGAGCAGCTTGATGAAGCGTTCGGCCGTCTCGACTTCTTTCGCGCTATTGAGAAACAATCCCGCGCGAAGACCGTGCCGTCGGCAACTGATGTTGATGTTCTCGGCTACCGAAGCGATCGCGACGATGCCCTCTTCCTTCCGATCTTCTGGGCACAGCACGATGCCGCTGCGAATCGCCTGGCCGGGGCTCCTGACGTCGAGCGCTTTGCCATCGAGCGTCAGTCGTCCGCCGCGACGCTTCTGCGCGCCGTAGACGAGCCGCATGAGCTCACTGCGTCCCGCGCCGACGAGCCCGAAAAAGCCGACGATTTCACCGGCGCGCACATTGAAGCTGGTGGGTGCGGAAAGACCGTGACCTTCGAGCGCATCGACAGAGAGCCGCACCTCGCCTTGCTCGCGCGACCGATAGCCGTAAATGTCGGAAATCTCTCGCCCGACCATCTCGGCGACGATCGTCTCGCGCTTGACCTCGGCCAACGCCTGATGGGACGCCACTTTTCGCCCGTCGCGAAAAATCGTGCAGGCGTCGCACAGTTCGTAGATTTCGTCCATGCGGTGCGAGATGTAGATAAGCGCACGCCCGTCGGCTCGCAGTTCGCGCACGAGCTTGAAGAGCACTTCCGTCTCGCGGTGCGACAGCGAACTCGTCGGTTCGTCCAGCGCGATCACGCGCGCATTGCGCAGCAGCGCCTTGCAGATTTCGACCATCTGCCGTTGCGCGATCGAAAGCCGGCCGAGCCGCGCTTTGGGGTCGAGATCGACGCCCATTTGCGCGAGCCGCTCTTCGACGAAGCGCTTCGCCCCGCGCTTGTTCACCCAGCCGAGCGCATTGGGCAGCCGGCCGAGCAGCAGGTTTTCCGTCACCGTCAAATCGGGGACGTACTGGAGTTCTTGGTGGATCACGGCAACGCCGGCCGCGATCGAAGCGGCCGCGCTCGGAAAGCGCACTTCCTGGCCGTCCATCATGATGCGCCCGGAATCGGGCTGATACTCGCCGCCCAGAATCTTGAGCAGCGTCGACTTGCCCGCGCCGTTCTCTCCCATGAGCCCGTGCACCTGGCCGGCATTCACTTCGAACGACACGCCGTCGAGCGCGCGCACGCCCGGAAACACCTTGCCGATATCGTCGAATCGCAAAGTTGCTGACATCTGTTCTTACCTCGCACTGAAAGGTCGGCCGAGCCGGCGCGGGCATCGTTCTCGCCCGCGCCGGTCCGGAAAGCCGCGCCTAGACCTTACTTCGCAGCCAGACCCATCTCTTCACGCACCTTGGCGACGTTGTCGCGCGTCGCGAGCATGCCCGTCGTCAGCGTGAGCTTCGGCGGTTCCTTGCCTTGCGTGATCCAGGCGTACATCAGTTCCGACGTCTCCTCGCCGTGGCGCTTCGGGCTGATAATGACGGTGCCGAAAAAGCCCGTCGGGTTCGGCTTCTTGAATTCGTTGAGCGCCGAATCCGAACCGCCGATACCGATGCCGATCATGTTGTCGGCCTTGAAGCCGCGGCCTTCCGCCGCGCGGACCGCGCCGAGCACCGCTTCGTCGTTCAGGCCGTAGGCGACCCAATGCTTGAACTGCGGGTTTTTCGTGATCGCGATGTTGGCGGCGTTGAACGCGTTTTCCGTATCGGTCTTCGCTTGGGGCGCGGCGATGATGTTCGCCTTCGGGAAGCCCGAAGCGGCGAGGATATCGGTTGCGCCTTGCGTGCGATCCTTTGCCGTCGGCAATTGATCGTAAGTCACGTCGATTGCGCCGACGTCCTTCATGTCCCAACCGCGCTTCTTGATTTCGTCGATGATGCCCTTGCCCACCTGCTGGCCGATGTTATAGGCCGAGATGCCCATGTGCGGCACGGCGTCGATCGGCTTGCCGCTGCCGTCGACGAGGCGGTCGTCGACCGTCATCATCTTCAGTTTGTCGGCCTTGGCCTTCGCGACGATGCCCGGTCCGAGCTTCACGTCGGGCGTGCAGATGATGAAGCCCTGCGCCTTCTGTGCGGCCAGGTTGTCGATCGCGCTCATGACCTTCTCGCCCGAGGGCGCGCCGATCTTCACGAGCGTGAAGCCGTCCTTCTTCGCGGCCGCCTCTGCGAATTTCCATTCGTCTTGGAACCACGGTTCCTCAGGCTGCTTCACGAGGAAGCCGATCTTGACCGGGTCCGCGGCCTGGGCAACCTGCACACCCGCGACCATCGAAGTCACCGCGGCAGCGGCCAGCGTGAGGAAAATTCTGCGCTTCATGACGTTTGTCTCCTGTCTGATTGAGCGTTGTCGGCCGCGTTATCTATGTCGGACGACTCACGCGGCCAGTGCGTCATCCGGTTCTAACATCGCCGTGCGATCTTCCGCACGGCAATCAAAGCAATCTTTCGTGACAACTAGTCGTGGTACAGCGCCGAGCGCCCGCCGTCGACCGTGATGCACGAGGCATTGATGAATGGCGCCTCGTCCGACGCGAGAAACACGGCCGTCATCGCGATTTCCTCCGGCTGCGCGATACGCTTCATCGGCTGCAGCGCCAGCGTGGCTTGGCGTGCGACCTGTGGATCGGGCTGCGCGTTCCACCAGTCGTGCGTGAGCTGCGTCTCCACGTAACCGGGTGCGATCGCGTTCACGCGTACCTGCTTGGCGGCGTATTCGATGCCGAGTGCGCGAGTGAGTCCGAGCACGCCGTGCTTGGCGACGGGATACGGAAAGCAGCCCGGAATGATTTGGAACGCATGCGTCGACGCGATATTCACGATGCTGCCGCGCCCGCGTTCGACCATGCCCGGCAGCACTGCTTTGCAACCATTCCAGACGCCGTCGAGATCCACCGCGAAGCAACGGCGCCAATCGTCGTCGCTCATCGTCAGCGGATCGCAGAACACATTGATGCCCGCGTTGTTGACGAGCACATCCACGGGCCCGAATGCGTGCTCGGCCGCATCGCGGGCGTCGCATACCGATGGCGACTGCGTGACGTCGGTCCGCACGGGCAGCACGCGGGCGCCCGGCGTGGCCGCCTCGATCCGCTGCGCCGCGCGGCACGCGGCGTCCAAATCCAGTTCGGCCAGCGCGACCGCGGCGCCTTCGCGCGCGAACGCTTGCGCAATCGCCTCGCCGATTCCGCGGCCGGCGCCCGTGACGAGTGCGACCTTGCCCGCAAGCCGATTCATCGCGCGGCGTCCCCGGAAAGCGCATGCCAAGCGGCGACGAACGCCCGCGCCCTCTCGGCCGTCGTTAGCGCATCCTGGCCCGCTCGGTACAACGCCGAGCCGAGACCGAAGCCGTTCGCTCCGGCAGCCACCATGGCGCCCATGTTCTCGGGCGTCACGCCGCCCACGGGCACGAGCGGCACGCGCTTGGCGATGACGGCGCGCCACGCCTTGACGACCGTCACGCCCAGTTGTTCGGCCGGAAACATCTTGAGCACGTCCGCGCCGCTCGCGAGCGCGGCGAATGCTTCGGTCGGCGTGGCGACGCCAGGCGCACAAGCCAACCCGCGGGCCTTCGCTGCCTCGATGATTTCGGTATCGCCATGCGGCATGACGATCAACTCCCCGCCGGCACTAGCGACATCGTCGACGAATGCCGTGCGCAGCACGGTCCCCGCGCCGACGATCACTTCCGCGGGCAGCGCGTGGCGCAGCGCGGCGATGCTCGCGAGCGGATCGGGCGAATTGAGCGGCACCTCGACGATGCGAAAACCCGCCTCATAAAGCGCGGTGCCGTGCGCCACGACTTCGTCGGGCGCGACGCCGCGCAGGATGGCGATCAACGGGCACGCTTCGAACGCGCCGATGAAGCGCTCGTGCGGAAGGTACGGCTTCGGAAGATCGAATTCGGTTTGCATGGCGTACTAAATGAAACGGGTTGGGCTTGCTGGCAATTCAATAGGTCAAACGGCGATGCATGCTCACTGCGTATCGGCGTAGCCGCGTGCGCGCGGCCAGCTCACCGCGGCGCGCGCTCGCTTGCATGCGCGGCCGCGGTCGCGTCGCGCCGCACGAGGCCGGCCTGCTCGGCAATCCGCCACAGCCCGCTCTCGGCGGCTCCCTCGACGACGCTCGCGCGCAGGCAGCCGAACTCGGTCAGCGCCAGCCGATAGCGCTCGCACAATGCGGCGCTGCCGATCAAGCGAGGCGCCTCCCCCGCGAGCCCCGCCCCGCGCGACTCGAGCAGCGCGGCCAAGCCGCACAGCTCGTGCCCGATCAACAAGCCCGACAGGTAGTCGGGCTGCTGGTCGGCCTGCAGAGAGCCGGTCAAGCCCAGCGTGCGCGTGCTGAAAATCGTCGCGAGCAGCCCCGCGCTGTGCGCGTGCTTCGCCACGGTCACGCCGCGCAGAAACGCTTGCGTATCGGGCGCCGTCGGTTCCACCATCGTGCGTCCGAGGATCGTGTGTTCGCGCAGTGCGCCGTAGAGCTCGCCCGTCATGAACGTATGAAACGATTCGATGCGCTCGCCTCGCACGATCGCCCACTTGGCATGCGTGCCCGGCAACCCGACGAGCGAGCGCACCTCGCCGCCGATCGCCTCGCTTGCCAGCGCGCCGACGATCTGCGTTTCCTCGCCGCGCATGACGTTCGGCAACTCGCCGCGCTCGATCACGCCAGGCACGATATGCACGGTGACGCCGCGTCCGGTCGTGACGCGCACGATGCCGGAAACCAGCGCGGACGCATCGGCGGGCGTGTCGACATAAGGCGCTTCTCGCCAGCCTTGCGCGCTGCCCACCATGCCGGCCGCAATGACCGGGAGCCCTGGCGAGGATACGAGCCAATCGCCGCAAGCGGCTTCGAACGCAGCCTCGAACTCGCCCGGCTGCGGCAGACGCATGATCCCGTCGCTCGATGCGCGCGTGGCGAGCACGTTGCCGTACGCGTCGAACAAATAGGCGCGCATGGCCGTGGTGCCCCAGTCGAGGCCGATCAGCGCCGGTTTTGCGGCGAAAACTTGCACATCGCTCATCGTTTGATACGGCGCGCTCCGGGCGCACTCCAGCCGAGTTCTTCGGAAATCGCACGCGCTTCGCGCTGCACGACGGGAATCAGTTCGTCCATGCGCTCGTGCGGCATGTAGGGAATCGTGCTCGCGACGGAAACGGCCGCGACGATCGCGCCCGTCGCGTCGCGCACCGGCGCGGCCACGCAGCGGATCGACGGTTCGTTTTCCTCGAGGTCGAACGAAAAGCTCCCCGCGGAATAACGCACCATGCGCTGCAGGAACAGCGGCTTGTCGGGCCGGTTGTCGTGCTCGAAGCGCACGCCCTCGAGCGTGCGCTGCGCCGAGTCGTAGAGCGAGCTCCACATTTGCGGCGACAAATCGAGCATCAGGGCCTTGCCGATACCCGTCGACGCGAGCGGCATGCGATGGCCGGCGCGCGAACGCATTTCGAGCCCGCGCGTGCCGGGGATCTTGTCGATGTAAAGCACGTCTTCACCGTCGCGCACGCCGAGGTGAATCGTATCGAGCGTCGCCTGCGCGAGCCGCTCTAGATGTGGACGCGCAACCGCCGTCAACGGCATCTGTTCGAGCGCCACCGTACCCAGTTCGATCAGCTTCGGACCCAGCAGATAGCCGTTCGGGACGTGACGCAGATAGCGCGCCTGCACGAGGCTGCTCACGAGGCGGTGCGTCGTGCTGCGCGTGGTGCCGAGCGCCGCGGAGAAGGCGCGCATATCGCGGGCGCCGCGCGCGCAGGCCTCGATGATCGCGAGGCCGCGCAGCAGCGTCTGCGTCCCGGCGGGCAGATCGGCGATGTCGAGCGGCGAGCCCCCGATTGCGGGCGGTTCCGGCGCCGCGACGGTCGCCGGGCCGAAGGACGGCTCGGATTCGCCGCTTGCCGCGGCGCTCTGGACCAATTCGTGTTCTGAGGCAGTCATCGGGCGCATCTCCGTTTCGTTCGAATGCTTCGCTCTCGAATCGCTGGTTTCTGTCGTATTTCCTGCACGGCCGATGTCTCGACCGCTCGCGACGGATTGTAGGCACGCATTCAGGCACGTTCCAACATTTGAATGTGATGCCCACATTTTGAGACTAACTGCCGATTGCGCGAATCCGTGGCAAGATGCGGTCGCGGCATACACCCCTATTCACCGCGAGGACCGCAGCATGAAACCGATCGTCAATTTGGCCGATGTAGAACTGTCCCCATTACCGCCCGGCCTCGCGCCGCCGGAGTCGATGGCCGAGCGCTACGGGCCGCGGATGGGCGCCATTGGGGCGCGCATCGGCGCGCAAAAGCTGGGTTATAACGTCACGGCGCTGGCGCCCGGCAAATGCGGATTTCCGTTTCATCACCACCGAGTCAACGAGGAGATGTTCTTCGTGCTGGAGGGAACCGGCGAGGTGCGCATTGGCGACGCCGTCTATCCCATTCGTGCGGGCGATGTGATCGCCTGCCCGCCCGGGGGCCCGGAAGCGGCGCATCAAATCGCGAATACTGGGAATGTCGAACTCAAGTACTTGGCGGTGAGCACGAAGGTGATGCCGGAAATCGTCGGATACCCTGACTCGGGCAAGTTCGGCATCGTCGCCGAATTCCCCGGTGCGCCGGGCGAGCCCCCTAAGGGATTCCGCTTCGTTTCGAGGGAAAGCGAGAGCGTCCCGTACTGGGACGACAATTGATTCGCGCAGTCGCCGGCCGCTATGCGTTCGGGTTCGAGTTCAGATCCCGTTCAATGCGGCAATTCCGCGGCGCCCATGCGTCGTGCAATGACGGCGGCGCGCTGAGCGAGGTACGGCGACGAACGGTGTTGATCGAAGTACTTGGGGCGCGGCAGCATCACGGCTAGCCGCGCCGACTGCCACGCGGTCAATTGCGCCGCCGAGCAGCGATAGTAGTAGCGCGCGGCGGCTTGCGCGCCGTACACGCCGTTGCCCCATTCGACCGAGTTCAGATAAAGCTCGAAAATGCGCTCTTTATCCATCAGGGTCTCGAGCATCCACGTGACGATCAGTTCCTGCCCCTTGCGGATATAGCTCTTTTGACGCGATAAAAACAAGTTGCGCGCGAGTTGCTGCGTGATGGTCGATCCGCCGGCGACGATCTTGCCGCGAGCCTTGTTCTTTTCCCATGCCTGCAGGATCGCGTCGGTTTCGTAGCCGTTGTTATTGACGAAGTTGGCGTCTTCGGAGGCAATGATCGCGCGCTTGAGGTTGCGCGAGATGCGATCGTAGGGTACCCATTCGCGCTCGATCGACACATCGGGGCGATCTTGCGCGAGCCGCCACGCATCGGCCCGCATGAACGCCGTCGAACGTGGGTTGACGACGTTCCACACGGCGATCTGCGCAAAGAAATACGCCTGCGTCGCCACCCACGCGAACGCGCATACCGCCGCCGCGTAGAACGCCCACGCGGCGATGCCTTTTCCCGTCCGCCCCGTCCGCCTCATCGCTCTCGTCATCGTTGCGTGTCGATCGTTCGCGCGCTCGCTCTTGTTTGTCTTGCCGCGTCCTGCCCGCGTCGGCGCCCGGCGCTACGTCGATGCGCCCAGCATGGCTCGCAGCTCGGCCAGCACGGGCGTGCCGTCCGGCCGCACGTTCCGCCATACCCAAAACGATTCGGCGGCCTGCTCGACGAGCATGCCCAGCCCGTCCGACGCGCGCGCGCCGAGCGACCGCGCGCGCTGCATGAACACCGTGGGCTGCGCACCGTACATCATGTCGTACGCCAGCGTACCGGGGCCGAACGCACGGTCGTCGCAGTCGGGCAACGCGGCCGTCAGCGATCCCGCCGTCGCATTGACGACGACGTCGTACGGTTGCGGTTCCACGATGTCGGGTGCGCCGCCTGACAGCATGCAGCCGGCCTCGTGGGCCGCGAACGCGAATTGACCCACGAGCGTGCTCGCCTTGTGCGCGGTGCGATTGACGATCGTGAGCGCACGGGGGCCACGCTCGAGCATCGGCAGCACGGCGCCGCGTGCCGCGCCGCCCGCACCGAGCAGCAAGATGCGAGCGCCGGCCAGACGCACGCCGAGATTCGTTTCGATATCGGTCACGAGACCGATGCCGTCCGTGTTGTCGCCATACACGCCATCCGCGTCGAATCGCAGCGTGTTGACGGCGCCCGCCGCCGCGGCGCGAGGCGAAAGCCGATCGGCGAACGCGTGTGCTTCGAGCTTGAACGGCACCGTGACGTTGAGCCCTCGGCCGCCCGCGGCGATGAACGCGCGCACCGTTTCGACGAAATGGTCGACCGGCGAGAGCAGACGTCGGTATTCGATGCGCTCGCCCGTTTGCTCGGCGAAACGTGCGTGAATGAGCGGCGATTTGCTGTGCGCGATAGGATTGCCGATCACCGCATAGAGCGCGTGGCCGGCCGTGGCCGGCTCGATCGGCTCGCTACCCGGCGTGGCGTCTTCGCTCATTGCGCTCATTGCGCCACCTGTGCCGAGCGCGGTGCACCGTCCGGGGCGTCGGAACCACTCGATGCGCTCACGCCGCCGTCGGGGTTGGCGCCCTCGCCGTTTTGGCTCGAACCGGCGGCCGCTTCACCGTCCTGCTCACCGTCCTGCTCACCGTCCTGCTCGCCGTCCTGCTCGGCGCCCTCGGTCCGCGCTTCTTCCTCGCTCTGCGCCGACGCGTCGGACGCGTCGATGATTTCGACTTCTTCCTCGTCCTCTTCGGCCGGAGCCGCACCTGGCGCATCGAGCACGCGCAGCGGGCGCACCGATGCCTCGATCGTCAACTCATCCACCGACATGACCTCGAGCACGATGCGCGTACCGCGCGCATGCACGCCCAGCCCCGGCACGTGCAACAGCAACGGCACTTCCTCGAGCCGCACGAGGTCGCCCTTGACGACGCTCGCGACGACCTCTTTCTTCTGCTCCTGCGTGAGCCAACGCAAGCACCAGAAGTACTCCATGCGGCGCTGATGATCGGCGTAGGCCGTGTAAGTGTCGTCAAAACCTTGCACGACCGCGAACAAGTCGGCGTCCTTGGGCTTGAACGGCGCAACGAGCTTGGCCGCGACGCCGTGCTCGACGCACGCGAGCAGTTGCCATTGATTCACGAGATCGACGTAGCGCCGCAGCGGCGATGTGCTCCACGCGTATTGCGCAACGCCGAGCCCTTCATGCGGCGCGGCGCTCGTCTGCATGCGTGTGCGCTTCGGACCGGCGGCAGCGAACGTGCGCTGCGTCCGGTAGATTCCGGGCACCCCGTGATCGTGGAGCAGCGCGCCCCAAGTGGAATTAGCCAGAATCGCCAGTTCCGCGACGATCAAATCGAGGGGCGACCCGCGCCGGCGCGGCGTGATCGTCACATGCTCGCCGTCGACGTAAAAGTTGTAGTCGGTGTTGCCGGGCACCTCGCGCCGCAGGCCATAGCCCGCCCGCGCGGCCTGCCGCTTCTCGAACAGCGCTTGAGCGAGCGGCCACAACACCGCGATCTCTTCCTTGTGCGGGTACTCGCCGGTACCGGCCGCGAGCGCTTCCTCGGTCACGCAGGCGTCGAGATGGTTGTGCCGCAAGTTGCTCTTCACGTACACGCGTTCGGCGTGCGTTTCCGTCGCGACGATCTCCTGCGTGGCGCGATCGACGATGATGTAGAGCGACAGCGCCGGCCTGAGGCCGCCCTCCTTCAGCGTGAACGCTTCGACCACTTCGTCGGGCAGCATCGTGATCTTGTCGCCGGGCATGTACACCGTGGACAACCGCGCGCGCGCGATGGCGTCCACGGCGTCGCCGCGCGCGATTCCCAGCGCCGGCGCGGCGATGTGCACGCCGACGCGAACGCGATCCTCGGCGAGCAATTCGACCGAAAACGCATCGTCGATCTCGGTCGTCGTGATGTCGTCGATGGAGAACGCCTGCGCGTTCGCCGCCGGCAAGTCCGCCGGCACGGGCCCGGGCGTCACGGGCGGGAAGCCGGTCCCGTGAGGAAAATACTCGGAAAGGAAACGCGCTTCGTGCAGCGCGCGAGCCGAGGCGATCCCGCCGCACTCGAGCATGAGACGCGCCGCCGACACGCCGCGCGCCGCCGCCGCGCCCTCGAGCGCCTTGTATTCGATCGCGTTCTTATCAGGCCTCGTGAGCAAGGTCAGCGCCTTGCCGCGAAGCGCATCGGGCAGCCGTCCGGCTTTGAGTTCCTCTTCGTACTGCGCCTGCACGAGCGCCTGCTGGCGCTTGCGCTCGAGCGCCGCCAGCGCCATCTTGAGCTGCTCCTCGGGGGCGCGTTGATACTGCCCGCGGCCCTTGCGCCGGAAGTAAACAGGCGAGCCTTGCATGCGCAGCACGAGCGCCGCGCGCTCGACGGGGCCCGATTGGGCGCCGAAATACTCGTTGGCCAGCGCCGCGAACGCAAACTCGTCGGTGGGCGCGCACTCCCACAAAAAATCGAGATCGATTTGCTGCGCGGCCGCATCGGCTTCCTGCAACAGATCGGCCGCGCTCGGCTTGTCGAACTCGATCAGCACATCCTTGGCGCGCACTTTCGCGCGTCGGCCGCCGGGCAGCTCCACTTGGAGCGCATCGCCCTGGCGCGACAGCACGCTGCCCGCCTTCAAACCGCCGGATTCCTCGAAGAAAACGTTCACTCGACACTCTCGTTACGAATTGGCTTTTGCAGTGGGCTGGCGCCGCATGCCGCGCGCCCGCTGCCGATCTATCTTGTTCAGTGGCGCGCCACGCCAGGGCGGTCCGCGCCGCGGCGCACTACGTGCGCTTGGCGGGCGTCATGCCGCAAAAAGCGAGCACGTCGTCGACGTAGTCGGCGAACTCGCTGATGGCGTGATCGCTGCCCTGAATCAGCTTGGTCTCGACACCGGGGTAATGCGCAAGCATTTCGCGGTAGTCGAGCACTTCGTCGCCGGTCGCGGCGATCAAATAATAGCGTTGCGGGCGCGTGACCGACGCCACGCCGAGCGCCCGCAATTCATCCAAATGACGGGGTTCCACGACGATGCTGCCGCCGCCATGCCAGAGCGGCTGCTCGCCCAGATAAGCGGACAAATCGCGTTGGGGCAGCACCGCGGGATTGAGCAGCACCGCGCGCCAGCCATGCTTCTCGGCCAAATGGGTCGCGAAGTAGCCGCCGAGCGAGCTGCCGACGACTGTCACGCCCGACGACGTCCCGGCGTTCGACATCGCCTCGGCCACTTGCGCTTCCGCCACGGCCACCGCCTCGAGCGGCGAGACGGGCAGCATCGGGCAGCGCCATTGTCCGGCCAGCCCGAGTTCGGCCACGCGCGACGCGAGCAGCCGCGCCTTGAACGATTTCGGCGACGAGCGAAAGCCGTGAAGGTAAAGGATCACGCGCCGCCTCGCGTGCGTGCGCCGAGCGCGTCCAGCAATTTTTGGTGGACGCCCCCGAAGCCGCCGTTGCTCATGACGAGCACGTGGTCGCCCGGACGCGCCGCTTGCGAGACCGCCGATACGAGCGCGTTCAGATCGTCGAAAGCCCGCGCCTTCTCCCCGAGCGGCGCAAGGGCCTCGCCCAGATCCCAGCCGAGCGCGTCGCGTCCGTTCGGCGCGCCATAGCCGAAAACGAGATCGGCCCCGGTCAAGCTGCTCGGCAGCTGAGCCTTCATGACGCCGAGCTTCATCGTGTTCGACCGCGGTTCGAGCACGGCCAAGATGCGCGTGTGCGTGCCGCCGACGCGCGTGCGCAGCCCGGCGATGGTCGTTGCTATCGCCGTCGGATGGTGCGCGAAATCGTCGTACACCGTCACGCCGTCGACACTGCCGCGCACTTCCATGCGCCGCTTGACGTTGCGAAACTGCGCCAGCGAACGCGCGGCTTGCGCGGGCGGCACCCCGACGTGGCGCGCCGCCGCGATGGCCGCGAGCGCGTTGAGCCGGTTGTGCTCGCCCTGCACTTGCCAATCGACGGCGCCGGCGCGCTCGCCTCGCCAATAGACGGCGAAGCGCTCGTCGATCGGCTCGCCGTCCGCCGCCGGCAGCGCGTCCCACCCGCCTTCGACGCCGAAGCGCTCCACTTCGCTCCAAACGCCGCGCGCGATCACGCGTTCGAGCGCCGCTTCGCGCCCGTTGACGACGAGCCGGCCTATCGAGGGCACTGTTCGGACAAGGTGATGAAACTGCGTTTCGATCGCGGCCAAATCCGGAAAGATGTCGGCATGATCGAATTCCAAGTTATTCAAGATGGCGGTGCGCGGCCGGTAATGAATGAATTTCGAGCGTTTGTCGAAAAACGCCGTGTCGTACTCGTCAGCTTCGATGACGAAGAAGCTCGAATCGGTCAACCGGGCCGAGACGCCGAAATTAAGCGGCACGCCGCCGATCAGAAACCCCGGATTCAGCCCGGCGTCCTCGAGCAGCCAGGCAAGCATCGAACTCGTCGTGGTTTTTCCGTGCGTGCCGGCGACGGCCAGCACCCACTTGCCGGCGAGCACGTGCTCGCCGAGCCACTGAGGCCCCGATACATAGGGCAGAGCGCGATCGAGAATGGCCTCCATCAGCGGATTGCCACGCGAGACGACGTTGCCGACGACGAACAGGTCCGGCTTCAGGTCGAGCTGCTCGGCGCCGTAGCCTTCGATGAGCTTGATGCCCTGCGCTTCGAGCTGAGTGCTCATCGGCGGATAAACGCCTGCGTCGCAACCCGTCACGGTATGTCCCGCGCCGCGTGCGAGAACGGCGAGGCCGCCCATGAACGTTCCGCAGATGCCGAGGATATGAATGTGCATAAAACAGTCGTGCTCGTACCGCGCTTGCCGCGAATGCATGGAGGGGGACGCGAACGCCGGCCGGCGTGTCGCGCGAGGCTCGCTATTGTACCCGACGCGCCCCGCGCGCCCTCGCCGCCCAGGGCGCGCGGGACGGATGCGGGCGATCTAGTATGATTGCCGGATGGTGCGCAAATCTCTTGTCGACCCGCAGCGCGTGCGGGAGGAAATCGCGATGGCCGCCGCGCGGCTGATCGCGGAGGAAGGGCTCGATTACGCGAGCGCCAAACGCAAGGCGGCGCGGCAAGTCGTCGGGCAAGCGCGTGTCGCGGGCGAATGGCTGCCCGATAACGATCAAATCGAGGAGGAAATCCGCGAGTACCAGTCGCTGTTTCAAGGGGACACGCAGCCGGCTGTGCTGCGCCGCCTGCGCGAGATCGCCCTCGAGTGGATGAAACGGCTCGCCTCCTTCACCCCTTATTTGACCGGCGCGGTGCTCAATGGAACGGCCGGCGAGCACTCGGACATCCATCTGCAGGTGTTTTGCGACAATCCCAAAGAGGTCGCTATTTATCTGCTCAATGCGAACGTGCAGTACGACGTTTCCGAAACCCGCCATTTCGGCGGGCGCGGCGACGTCGAAACCCTGAGTTTCCTCTGGCGCGGCTCGCGCGATGAGGAGAGCGTCGGCATCCACATCGCGTTGTACGATACGGACGACCTGCGCGGAGCCGTACGGGCGGACGCCCGCGGCCGCACGGCCCGGGCCGGCGTGGGCGCCGTCGAAGCCCTGCTTGCCGAGGGGGGCTCCGCCCCGCTCCCTAATTGAACGCTCGAGAGTCGATCAACGTCACAATGAAGATCAAATTCACCGTCGCCGCGGTTATCGTCGCGGCGCTTGCGCTCACGCTCGGCTTGGCCGCCCAACGCTGGTCGCGCACGCCCGGCGAACGAGCGTTAGCCGGCTCTCCCGGCGCCGAAACGGCGACGACGACCGCGCCCGCGAGGGACGCCGTCGCTCAACTCTTGAGCACGCCCCTACGAGACGTCGCGGGCAATCCGAAGACGCTCGCGCCGTATAAAGGACAGGTGCTGGTCGTGAACTTTTGGGCGTCGTGGTGCGGCCCCTGCGTCGCCGAGATGCCGGAGCTCGTCCGGCTCCACGACGCGTATGCCGGCAAGGGCGTCCAGTTCGTCGGAATCGGGGTCGACTCGGCGCAGAACGTCGACAACTTCCTGAAGAAAGTGCCCGTCGATTACCCCATTCTCGTCAGCGGATTCGGCGGCGCCGACCTAGCGCGCAGCCTCGGCAACGCCGCCGGCGCGCTTCCGTTTACGGTCGTAATTGATGCTAACGGCGTCGTACGGTCGACAAAATTAGGACAAATCACACCGGCCGATTTGGCCAAGACACTTGACGCAATCTGAGCCGAGATTAACGAAAATCAAAAAATACCGCCTCTATAGCCGAAATTACAGCCGGATGCGCTCAGGTTCGCGGCAATTGTCTGCATCATCGGCCAACGCGCAACCACCTATCGACCGACTTTTTCATCCGCTGCTAGACAAGTTTCGGCAATCGGCGCTAAAGTGCGCGCAATTCCGCGTAAACATAAGCGAACCATGAAACGACTGCTGGTGATGCACGGCCCTAACCTCAACCTGCTAGGCACGCGGGAACCGGAGGTGTATGGCAGGGTGACGCTCCAGCAGATCGATCAGGCGCTCTCGGCGCGCGCTCAGCAGGCGGGCGTCGAGCAGGTCACGTTCCAGAGCAACCATGAAGGCCAGCTCATCGACCGCATCCAAGCGGCCGCCGCGGAATCGATCGAGTTCATCTTGATCAACCCTGCCGCCTACACGCATACGAGCGTCGCCCTGCGCGATGCCCTGGCGGGCGTCGGCATCCCGTTCGTCGAAATTCATCTGTCGAACGTGCATCGTCGAGAGCCGTTCAGGCATCACTCGTACTTTTCCGACCTGGCCGAAGGCGTCATCTGCGGGCTTGGTTGGAAAGGCTATCTGTACGCACTCGAGTTCGCGCTCGAGCGGCTTGCGGCGCCCAGCGCGCGCGGCTGATTCCAGAACACCAAATCGGCGCCGTCGCGAGTCGGCGCCTCACGCATTAAAGAGGGGATTCCCTATGGATCTACGTAAGCTGAAAACTTTGATCGACCTTGTCTCCGAATCGGGCATCTCCGAGCTCGAAGTGACCGAGGGCGAAGGCAAAGTCCGCATCGTCAAGAATGCGCCTCCGGTTTACGTGCAGTCCTCGGCGCCCTACGCGCCGCCCATGACCGCACCGGCCCCGGCAGCGGGCTTCGGCGCGGTCGAGCAAGCCCCAGCGGCAGCCGTCGCGCCCGCCGCGGCCGTCCAAGGCCACGTCGTCACCTCGCCGATGGTCGGCACCTTCTACCGGTCTCCCTCTCCGGGCGCCGAACCGTTCGTTCAAGTGGGCGATACGGTAAAGGAAGGCCAGACGCTGTGCATCATCGAAGCGATGAAGCTGCTCAACGAAATCGAATCCGACAAGGCCGGCGTCGTGAAGGAAATCCTCATCGAGAACGGCCAAGCCGTCGAATACGGCCAGCCGCTGTTCGTCATCGGCTGATCGCAAAGCGGGCCCGCGCGCCATGCGTGTCGCGGGCATGACCGTTTCGCTCGAATGCCGTGCGCCGCCGAGACTTCGCGGCCCCACGACGCACGAGCCCTTTATTGCGTCGAACCATCGCCATGTTTGAAAAAATCCTCATCGCCAACCGCGGCGAAATTGCGTTGCGCATTCAGCGCGCGTGCCGCGAACTCGGCGTCAAGACGGTCGTCGCCTATTCGACCGCCGACAAAGACGCCAAATACGTGAAGCTCGCCGACGAAGCCGTCTGCATCGGCCCGGCGCCGTCGCCACAGAGCTACCTGAACATGCCGGCGCTCATCAGCGCGGCCGAAGTCACCGACGCCGAAGCGATCCACCCGGGCTACGGCTTTCTTTCCGAGAACGCCGATTTCGCCGAGCGCGTCGAGCAGTCGGGCTTCGCCTTCATCGGTCCGCGCCCCGAAACGATTCGTCTCATGGGCGACAAAGTCACCGCCAAGCAGACGATGATCAAAACGGGCGTGCCTTGCGTCCCTGGTTCGGAAGGCGCGCTGCCCGACGATCCGAAGGAAATCGTCAAGATCGCGCGCTCGATCGGCTACCCCGTCATCATCAAGGCGGCGGGCGGCGGCGGCGGGCGCGGCATGCGCGTCGTCCATACCGAGGCGGCGCTCGTGAACGCCGTCAACATGACGCGCGAGGAAGCCGAGCGAGCGTTCGGCAACCCGCAGGTCTACATGGAGAAATTCCTCGAGAACCCGCGCCACATCGAAATCCAAGTGCTCGCGGATTCATTCAAGAACGCCCTCTGGCTCGGCGAGCGCGACTGCTCCATGCAGCGCCGCCACCAAAAGGTGATCGAGGAAGCGCCGGCTCCCGGCATCGCACGCCGCCTGATCGAACGCATCGGCGATCGCTGCGCCGACGCCTGCAAGAAAATGGGCTATCTCGGCGCCGGCACGTTCGAGTTCCTCTATGAAAACGGGGAGTTCTACTTCATCGAGATGAATACGCGCGTGCAGGTGGAGCATCCGGTGACGGAGCTGATCACGGGCATCGACATCGTTCAGGAGCAGATTCGCATCGCCGCGGGCGAGAAGCTGGCGCTGCGCCAGCGCGACGTCGCGCTGCGCGGGCACGCGATCGAGTGCCGGATCAACGCCGAAGATCCGTTCCGCTTCACGCCCTCGCCCGGCCGGATCACATCGTGGCATACGCCGGGCGGCCCGGGCATCCGCGTGGATTCGCACGCGTACAATGGGTATTTCGTTCCGCCGAACTACGACTCGATGATCGGGAAGGTAATCGCCTACGGTGCGACGCGCGAGCAAGCGATCCGCCGCATGCGCATCGCCCTCTCCGAGATGGTGGTCGAAGGCATTCTGACGAACATTCCGCTGCACCGCGAGCTCATGCTCGACGGCGGGTTCGTCGAAGGCGGCACGAGCATTCACTACCTCGAAAACCGGCTCGCGGAAAAGCAGCAAGCCGCACCGGAGGAAATCTAAAGTAATGGGCTACCGGGAACTCATCGTCGAACTCGATCGGACGCGCGCCGAAGCGCTGTCCGATGCGCTCATCGAGCTTGGCGCGCTCTCTGTATCGGTTGAAGACGCCGATGCCGACACGCCCGACGAGCAGCCGCTGTTCGGCGAGCCCGGCCTCACGCCCGAGCAAACGGCGTGGCAGCATTCCCGCGTCGTGGCGCTGCTCGCGCCCGAGCACGACCCGGCGGTCATCGCCGCCGCGGCCGCCAACGCGGTCGGTCTGCCGTCGACGCCGGCGTTCGACGTACGAGAAGTGCCCGAGCAGGACTGGGTGCGGCTCACGCAGTCGCAGTTCGAGCCCATTTCGATCGGCAAGCGGATCTGGGTCGTACCGTCATGGCACGATGCGCCCGATCCGCAGGCGCTGATCCTCGAACTCGATCCGGGCCTCGCCTTCGGCACGGGCAGCCACCCCACCACACGCCTGTGCATGGAATGGCTCGAAGCGTCGGTCGAGCCCGGGCAATCGCTGCTCGATTATGGCTGCGGCTCGGGCATCCTCGCGATACTGGGCAACAAGTGCGGCGCCACGCCGGTCGTCGGCATCGACATCGATCCGCAAGCCGTCGAATCGGCGCGTTTGAACACCGCACGCAATAGCGCCGAGGTCAGCTACGGCTTACCCGACGCGTGCCCCGACCGGCAATTCGACATCGTCGTCGCCAACATCTTGTCGAACCCGCTCAAGCTCATGGCGTCGATGCTCTGCGCAAAGGTTACGCCCGGTGGACGCATCGCGCTGTCGGGCGTGCTCGCCCGCCAAGCCGAGGAAGTCGCCGACGCTTATCGGCCGTGGATCGACATCGGCGTATGGCGCGAGCACGAGGGATGGGTCTGCCTGACGGGCGTCAAGCGGGCCGCCGAACGCGACGGCATTCGGGATGCAGCCGAGGGCCCGGCGGGAAACCATTAGAATACCGCCTATCGATCGATGCACCGGCCTAGCCGGCCTTTCCGCTCACCATGGTTCTAGCCACCCGCTGTCCCCACTGCGAAACGGTTTTCCGCGTGCAGGAAGCCATGCTTGCCGGCTCCGGTGGATTCGCGCGCTGCGGACACTGTCATCAGGTCTTCGACGCCCGGAGCAATCTGCTCGATCCCCATGCCGGGGAGCACGACGCCCCGCACGCGCCGAAGGCTGACGCGCCGTCGCCCGAAATCGAACGCGAGCCTACGCGCGATGAAGTCGACATTGAGCATATTGAAGATGTCGGACCCGAAGTCGAACCGGACCGCGAAGTCAAGGGCGAGCCGCGCCCGGAATCCGTGCCGCCCGACTGGGAGCCCCCACTTGCGCCCGAGCCACCGCTTGCGCCCGAGCCACCGCTTGCGCCCGAGCCTCCGTTAAGCGCCGAAGTGCCCCCGCTTGCGGCGCCGGTGTTTGCGCCCGAGCCTGAGCATTTGGCCGGGGAGCCGGCGCATGAGTTGGAACCTCCGGTCGAATCGTCGCGAATGGACGAGGAACAAGAGGAACGACGCCCCGAATCCGAAGTCGAGCCCCCGCACGAGGCGACGCCGCCGACAGCGGGGCCGATCGAGCCCACGCACGACGAATCCGCCGCGGCCATTGCGCAGCCGAAGTGGGCGCAGCACGACCCGCATTGGCATGACGACGAGCCGCGCTTCAACGGCCGCCCGCTGTCCGATTCGGACGAGGAACCGCATTTCGGCGCCGCCCCCGAAACGCAGCCGGAACCGCTTACGCGGGCCGAGCCCGAATTTGCCGCGCGCGGCGACCGGCGCGACATCGGCCAAGCGCGGCTAGAAGACGAGCCTCATCTCGACCCGCACCTGCGAACGCGGCTGCAAGCTCAAGCCGAGCAAGAAGCCGAGGTCGAACCTCGCTTTGGCGCCCCCGTCGACGAAACCCAGATGCGAGCCGCAAGCGCGCCGCCGATTTTCCCCGAGCCGGCCGCGTCCGCTGAAGACGAACGCCACTTCGCCGTCACGCGCGAGTCGCGCGCAAGGGCGCCGAGCCATGTCTTCGGATACATCGTCGGCGCGGTAATCGCGCTGGCCCTCGTTATCGTCCTCATCGCCCAGCTCGCATGGTGGCGCCGCGAAGCCGTCATGGTCTACTGGCCGGAGTCGCAGCCGCTGTTCGCGCGAGCGTGCGCGCAGTTGGGCTGCCGGCTTTCTCCGCCGCGGGACATCGACGGGCTGCAGGTCGAGGCGTCCGATCTACGTCAGGTCGATGGCCCGCACAAGCTTGAATTGCGCGTGCCTCTGCGCAATCGCTACGGCATTGCGCTCGCGTATCCGGCGATCGAACTGACGCTGACCGACAACAAAAACGACATCGCGATCCGACGCGTGCTCTGGCCGCAAGACTATGTGCCGCCGGGCACGCAGATCGCCGCGGGATTGCCGGCGCACGCGACGCAAACGATGATCGTGCGGCTCGACAGCGGCAACGCCATCGCAACGAATTTCCGCGTTCAGATCTTTTACCCGTAGCACATCCGAGGCGACGCCCGTTTCTTGCGGGCGCGCCCCCTTTCGCTGTCGCGACAACCTGAAACGATTCTTCGGAGCTAACATGAGTCAAGTCACCCTGGGCGGTAACCCGATCGAAGTCGGCGGCGCATTCCCGTCGGTAGGCCAAAAGGCGCCCGAATTCTCGCTCGTCGGCAAAGATCTGAAGCCGGTGACGCTGGCCGATTTTGCCGGCAAGCGCAAAGTACTGAACATCGTTCCGAGCCTGGACACGCCCACCTGCGCAACGTCCACGCGCAAGTTCAACGAAGCCGCCGCCAAGCTGCAAAACACGGCTGTCATCGTCGTCTCCGGCGATCTGCCGTTTGCCGCGACGCGTTTTTGCACGACCGAAGGGATTGAAAACGTCGTGACGGCGTCGACGTTCCGCGGCCGCGAATTCGCGCAAGCTTATGGCGTCGATGTCCAATCGGGCCCGCTGACGGGCCTCACGGCGCGCGCCGTCGTCGTCGTCGATGAGAACGACAAGGTCGTCCATGCCGAGCTCGTCGGCGAAATCAAGAACGAACCGAACTACGACGCCGCACTGAGCGCGCTCAAGTAAATCGTATTCGCCGCCGTCGATGCACGCCGCGCCGCTCGCGCGGCGTTTTCGTATGGCGCCTCTCACACACGCACGAATAGGAATTCCCGCCTTGGCTACGCTGATCTGCGGCTCGCTCGCCTACGACAACATCATGACCTTCCAGGGGCGCTTTCGCGAGCACATCCTCCCCGAGCAGGTTCACATCCTGAACGTGAGCTTCCTCGTGCCGACGATGCGTCGCGAATTCGGCGGCTGTGCCGGCAACATTGCCTATTCGTTGAATCTACTGGGTGGCGACGCGCGCATCATGGCGACGCTCGGCGAGATCGACGGTCAGCTTTATATGGATCGATTCAAGGCCCTCGGGCTCTCGACCGATCATGTACGAATCGTGCCGGATGCCTACACGGCGCAGGCGATGATCACCACCGATCTGGACAACAACCAGATCGCCGCGTTTCACCCCGGTGCGATGATGCAATCGCATTTGAATCAGGCGGATCGCGCGAGCGACATCACGCTCGCGATCGTCGCGCCCGACGGTTACGAGGGGATGGTGCAGCATACGGAAAAGCTGGCCGCGGCCGGCGTGCCGTTCATCTTCGATCCGGGCCAAGGCTTGCCGCTGTTCTCGGGCGAGGCGCTGCGCCGCGCCATTGAACTCGCCACTTATGTGGCAGTCAACGACTACGAGGCAAATCTCGTCAGCAACAAGACAGGGTGGTCGCTCGGGGAAATCGCGCAACGCGTGCAAGCGTTGATCGTGACGCGCGGTGAGCAAGGCGCGCAGATTCATCACGCCGGCCAATGCGAGGAAATTCCCGTCGTACCGGCCTCGAACATCGTCGATCCCACCGGTTGCGGCGACGCATTTCGCGGCGGGCTGCTTTACGGCATCGAACGCGGCCTCGACTGGGCCACCACGGGCCGCTTGGCGAGCCTGATGGGCTCGCTCAAGATCGAGCAACCCGGTCCGCAAACCTATACGCCGACAGCGATGGAGATCGACCAACGGTTCAAGCAGGCCTTCGGCTATAGCCTGCGGTAATACTTTCGTGGAGCAACGGAAAATGAAAACATCGGCTCATATCATGCTGGCCTTGGTGCTGGTCGGGTCGCTGGCAGTAACGGGGTGCGCGTACAACAGCAGCTCGCCGGACGTTTATACGGCGGGGCAAGCCCAACGCGAGGAAACGGTTCGCCTCGGCACCGTCGAAAGCGTGCGCGCGGTGACGATCTCGTCGAACGACGGGCAGCCGAGCGGCCTCGGCGCACTCGGCGGCGGCGCGCTCGGGGCGGTCGCCGGCAGCGCGATCGGGGGCGGAAAAGGATCGATCGCCACGGCCATCATCGGCGGTATCGCGGGCGCGGTGGCGGGCAATGCGGTGGAGAACGGCGTCGCCAAGCGCCAAGGTGTGGAGATCACCGTGCGATTGGATAACGGCGACCTGCGCGCCATCACGCAATCAGCCACCGGTGAAATCTTCCAAGCGGGCGACCGCGTCCGGTTGCTCTCGAGCGCCGGCGTGACACGCGTCACGCACTAGTGCGTCGATAGCGCGGTTCAAAGGCAAGCGACAAGCGGCTCGCAACCCGCTCGGATACAAGCTCCGCACGTCGCCTTATCGAACCGCAGGCGTTGCCGTAGCGTATAAAAAAACCCCGCCACCGGCGAACCGGCGCGGGGTTTTTCATCGGCTAGCGGCTGCGCACGACGCCAAGCGTCGCGCTTGCCGCACCGTCCTATTACGGACGGCTGCCGGTCGGGAACGGCCAAGCAGCGGCCGGGTTCAGCGCGGTCTTCACCGTCGAGGCAGGGGCCGTAGAAGCTGCGGCAGGCGCAGGCGCGGCGGCAGGCGCCGCCGCGGCCTTCTTAGCAGCAGCCTTCTTCGCGGGCGCAGCCTTCTTAGCAGGCGCAGCCTTCTTGGCGGCAGCCTTCTTCGCAGGCGCAGCCTTCTTGGCAGGCGCGGCCTTCTTAGCGGCAGCCTTCTTCGCAGGCGCAGCCTTCTTAGCAGCGGCCTTCTTCGCAGGCGCAGCCTTCTTAGCAGCAACCTTCTTCACTGCTGCCTTCTTGGCCGGTGCGGCCTTCTTCGCCGCAACCTTCTTCGCCGCAACCTTCTTCACTGCCGCCTTCTTGGCCGGCGCTGCCTTCTTTGCCGCAACCTTCTTCACTGCCGCCTTCTTGGCCGGCGCTGCCTTCTTAGCCGCGACCTTCTTCACCGCGACTTTCTTGGCTGCGACCTTCTTGGCCGGCGCTGCCTTCTTAGCCGGCGCCGCCTTCTTGGCCGCGACCTTCTTCACTGCTGCTTTCTTGGCCGGAGCGGCTTTCTTAGCGGCGGGTTTCTTCTTGGCTGTTGCCATTGTTTTCTCCTTCAGGTTTTCAGATGAGTAAGTTCGAACTACACCCTTCTTCAAACCCGCTTCCCGCTGCGCGCCGGTAGTCATGCGACCGGCGCGCGCTGCGAAGCGGGCTATTCATCGGCGTACGCAAAAACCTAGTGCTTACGCTAATGAATGCGGTAAGGCGTGCCGCGCCCGAAGGCCCAGCACGCCGGATCGTTTCGGCCGGCGAGCGCCTAGCGCTCGCACAGCCCGATATTCGCTCGTGACAAGCCGACGGCAAGGCCGCCGGCTTTTTCAGGGGGTAGTTCGCCCATCCCACCGAAGGGTTCGCAAAGTGCCTGTCGTGTTTGTGGGCGGTTGCACCGCCGGGCACGCTTTGCATTAGGCGTTCTTGCTCCTTACCTTATCCGCCGCCGCGATCGTCGCGGCGGCGCCCCATCAACATTCATCGCATCGGCCAGCACGCGTCATTCCCAGGACAGCGCACCACCGGTTTGGTATTCGATTACTCGCGTCTCGAAGAAGTTACGTTCCTTCTTCAGGTCGATCATCTCGCTCATCCACGGGAACGGGTTCTCCTCGTTCGGGAACAGCGGATCCAGGCCGATCTGCTGGCAACGCCGGTTGCAGATGAAACGCAGATAGCTCTTGAACATCGACGCGTTCAATCCCAGCACGCCGCGCGGCATCGTGTCCTCGGCGTAGCGGTACTCGAGTTCGACCGCGTGCTTGAACAGCTCGCGAATCTCTTCACGGAATTCGCGCGTCCACAGGTGCGGGTTCTCGAGCTTGATCTGGTTGATGAGGTCGATGCCGAAGTTACAGTGCATCGACTCGTCGCGCAGAATGTATTGATACTGCTCGGCGGCGCCGGTCATCTTGTTCTGGCGACCGAGCGCGAGAATTTGCGTAAACCCGACGTAGAAGAACAGCCCTTCCATGACGCAGGCGAACACGATGAGCGACTTGAGCAACTTCTGGTCCGCCTCGAGCGTGCCCGTCTTGAACGCAGGGTCGGTCAGCGTGTGGATGAACGGGATCAGGAACTCGTCCTTGTCGCGGATCGAGGTGACCTCGTGATACGCGTTGAAGATCTCGCCTTCGTCCAGGCCGAGCGATTCGACGATGTATTGGTACGCGTGCGTGTGGATCGCTTCCTCGAATGCCTGACGCAGCAGGAACTGACGGCACTCGGGCGCCGTGATGTGCCGGTAGGTGCCGAGCACGATGTTGTTCGCGGCCAGCGAGTCGGCCGTCACGAAGAAGCCGAGGTTGCGTTTGACGATGCGGCGCTCGTCTTCGGTCAACCCGTTCGGGTCTTTCCAAAGCGCGATGTCGCGCGACATGTTGATTTCCTGCGGCATCCAGTGGTTCGCGCAGCCGGCGAGGTACTTCTCCCACGCCCACTTGTACTTGAACGGCACGAGCTGGTTGACGTCGGTGCTGCCGTTGATGATCCGCTTGTCGGCGACATTCACACGCGCGGCGGATGCGGCGGCAGGTTGAGCGGGCGTTTGTGCGACGCCCGCATACGGCGCGACGGCGAAGTCGTCCGCGAAGATGTTTTGCATGGGCGAAGCTTGCGTCGCGACGCGCGTCGCAGCTTGCGTTCCAACGGCCTGCCCCGCGGGGTTGCGCAACGCATTCAGTTGCGAACCGCTCGAGGGAGTTACGGCAGTCGTCTCGTCATCCCAGTTGAGCATAAAGTCTCACCATCAATTTAGATCGGTTTGTACCATCTTTTCACGAGCGATAAAAGGGTTCGCTCATGAAAATCCTTGTTTTTCGATTCGCGCTGCGACCTCGATACAACACTTTGTTCGTCACGTCGCACACGCGAGATCGTCGATGACGTGTGAAGGGTCGTCTCGATGCGATGTGTTCTCGTGAAAGAGCGCCCCATCCGAGCATCGATCGTCGACGCTCCGTGTCCCGTGTCCCGCCTGTTCCTTGTCCCGCCTCTTCTTCGACGCTCGATGCGTCGCGGGGTGTATCTGCCGTTCTTCGTGGGCGCGCGTTTGTCGTTCTTTCGTTCGCGCGCCCGGTATCGGCCAAGCCGGCGCGCCGCTCACTCACGCGCGCCGGTATCGAGCGAAGCCCTTACTGGCAGGCCTCGCATTCGTCGAAGCCCGGATCGCCCGGACGCATCATGCAGACGGGACCGTCCGCTTGCGGCTCCTCTTGCGCGACCGGCGCTGCGTTCAACCCGCCCATCGACGAGCTCGCGCCACCGCCCATCGCGCCGCCCGTCGCACCGAAGCCGCCCGCCGCGCCACCGCCGCTCGCACCGCCGTCGGCCGACGGCACGGCGTTCAGCGCGCCGTGCGCCACCGTCGACTTCTCGACGTGCGTGGCCGCCATCGTGCGCAGGTAGTAGGTCGTCTTCAGTCCGCGCAGCCAAGCGAGCTTGTAGACCTCGTCGAGCTTCTTACCCGATGCGCCCCCCATGTAGATGTTCAGCGACTGCGCTTGGTCGATCCACTTTTGACGACGCGAGGCCGCCTCGACGAGCCACTTCGGATCCACTTCGAACGCCGTCGCATAAATCGCGCGCAGATCGGCCGGTACGCGGTCGATGCGCGAGAGCGTGCCGTCGAAATACTTGAGATCGGCAACCATCACCTCGTCCCACAGGCCGCGCGCCTTCAAGTCGCGTACCAGGTAGTCGTTCACCACCGTGAATTCGCCGGACAGATTCGACTTCACGTAGAGGTTCTGGAACGTCGGCTCGATACAGGCCGAGACGCCGATGATGTTCGAGATGGTGGCCGTCGGCGCGATGGCGACGCAGTTCGAATTGCGCATGCCGTGCGTCGCGATGCGCGCGCGCAGCGTCGGCCAGTCCATCGTCTCGCTCGCGTCGACCTCGACGTAGCCGCCCCGGGCATCGGCCAAGAGCTTGAGCGTGTCCTGCGGGAGGATGCCGCGATCCCACAGCGAGCCGCGGTAGCTCGAATAGCGGCCACGCTCTTCGGCGAGCTCCGTCGACGCATAGTAGGCGTAGTAGCAGACCGCTTCCATCGACCGGTCGGCGAACTCCACCGCGTCGTCCGACGCATACGGCACGCGCAGCAGGTGCAAGCAATCCTGAAAGCCCATGATCCCCATGCCGACCGGGCGGTGCTTCAGGTTGGAGTTGCGCGCCTTCGGCACGGCGTAATAGTTGATGTCGATGACGTTGTCGAGCATGCGCATCGCCACGCTCACCGTGCGCTTGAGCTTGTCGTGATCGAGCGCGTAGCTGCCGTCGGCCTGCTTCACGAGGTGCGCGACGAGGTTGACCGAGCCGAGGTTGCAGACGGCGATTTCGGTGTCGCTCGTGTTCAGCGTGATTTCGGTGCACAGATTCGACGAGTGCACTACGCCCACGTGCTGCTGCGGCGAGCGCACGTTGCACGGATCCTTAAACGTGATCCACGGGTGGCCGGTCTCGAACAGCATGCCCAGCATCTTGCGCCACAGCTGAGCCGCCGGGATCTTCTTGAACAGCTTGATCTCGCCGCGCTCGACCTTTTCTTCATACGCCGTGTAAGCCTGCTCGAAGTCGGCGCCGAACTTGTCGTGCAGATCCGGGCAGGTCGAAGGGGAGAACAGCGTCCAGTTGCCGCCTTCCATCACCCGCTTCATGAACAGATCGGGAATCCAGTTCGCCGTGTTCATATCGTGCGTGCGGCGACGGTCGTCGCCCGTGTTCTTGCGCAGCTCGAGGAATTCCTCGATGTCGAGATGCCACGTTTCGAGGTACGCGCAAACCGCGCCCTTGCGCTTGCCGCCCTGGTTCACGGCCACTGCCGTGTCGTTGACGACCTTCAGGAACGGCACGACGCCCTGCGACTTGCCGTTGGTGCCCTTGATATGCGAGCCGAGCGCGCGCACGCGCGTCCAGTCGTTGCCGAGGCCGCCGGCGAACTTGGAGAGCAGCGCGTTTTCCTTCAGCGCTTCGTAGATGCCGTCGAGATCGTCGGCCACCGTCGTCAGGTAGCACGAGGACAACTGCGAGCGGCGCGTGCCCGAATTGAAGAGCGTCGGGGTCGAGCTCATGAAGTCGAACGTCGAAAGCACGTTATAGAACTCGATCGCCCGCGCTTCGCGGTCGATCTCGTTCAGGGCGAGACCCATTGCGACACGCATAAAGAATGCCTGCGGCATTTCGATGCGCGTGCCCTCGATGTGCAGGAAGTAGCGGTCGTACAGCGTTTGCAGGCCGAGGTAGCCGAATTGGAGGTCGCGGCTCGCATCGAGCGCGGCGCCCAGGCGCTTCATGTCGTACTGCAGCAGCTTGTCGTCGAGCAGTTCCGCCTCGACGCCGCGCTTGATGAACAGCGGGAAGTACTCGGCGTAGCGCTCGCCCATCGCGCCTTGCGTCACTTCCTCGCCGAGGATTTCGCGGCGGATCGTGTGCAGCAGAATGCGGGCCGTCACTTGGCTATAGGCCGGGTCCTTTTCGATCATCGTGCGTGCCGCGAGAATCGCCGAGTCGTAGACCTGGCTCATCGGCACGCCGTCGTAGAGGTTCTTGACCGTTTCGGCGACGATCGGCTCGGGGCTCACGGCATCGCCGAGCTTGTCGCAGGCCGACGCGATCAGCGCGTGCAGCGCCGGCAGGTCGAGCGGGCGAGTGACGCCGTTGTCGACGACGTTCAGGCCCGATACGGGCGCACTCGCCGTTTCTTGCTCATGGCCGCGCTCTTGATTGCGCTTCTCGCGATAAAGCACGTAGGCGCGCGCGACGTTGTGCTCGCCGCCGCGCATGAGCGCCAGTTCCACCTGGTCTTGAATATCCTCGATGTGGAACGTGCCGCCGTTCGGGCGGCTGCGCACGAGCGCGCGCACAACGCTTTGCGTCAACTGCTCGACGAGTTCGCGCACGCGCGCGGATGCGGCGCCCTGCCCGCCGTTGACGGCCAAGAATGCCTTCGTGACCGCGATCGCGATTTTGGACGGCTCGAACGACACGACGCTGCCATTGCGGCGGATCACCTTGTAATCCGCGAAGGTCGCCTGCGGCGCGAGCGGCTGTGCGTAGGCAGCCTGCCCGCCGACGGGGCGCCCCGCCTGCGCGCCTTCGTGCTGGCTCGTCATGTTGTCGGTCGTTTGCATGTGCAAAGCTCCTGATCTTGGATGTGCGGTCAAACCGCGGATTGGAACAACCGCCGCGCCACCCCGAGCGCGAACGATGAGGTGCGGGAGACAAAACGGAGCGATGGCGTCGCGTCGCAGTGCGCGTCGGAAAGGACGATGGTTTTCGTCATTGATGTGCGGCTGTGGCTCGCCCCGTTTTTCCCTGAAGGTAGAACGCCGAGCATTGCCCGGCGTTCTACCCGCATGATTTACACGCCGCGTTCTGCGGTTCCGGCGCCCAGCCCGATACTCGGACGCCCCGGCGTGTCGACACAACATCTAGTGCAATTGCGTCTTGTTGATACCAAGTATAGTGGACCAACGGGCCAAGTCAAAACGGTTTATTTGGGGGCGAACGCTTGACTTTTCATTAAGCGAGCTCGGACAAGGACTTTCCGCAAAGGCAAGCGCCGCGCGGGTTTGAGCGCACCCCGAGCACCCGCGAAATGCCGAGCGTCAGGGACGGCGATAGGGGAAATACCGATCCGCGAGCGCGGTGTCGCGCTGCAGACGATCCCAATCGAAGTGAGGTCCGGGGTCGGTCTTGCGGCCCGGCGCAATATCGGAGTGGCCGGCCAGCGCATCGATCGGATAGCGCGCCACGAGTGCGGCGACGAGCGCCGCCAGCGTTTCGTACTGCGCCGACTCGAAACGATGCGCGTCCGCGCCTTCGAGCTCGATGCCGATCGAAAAATCGTTGCACCGCTCGCGCCCAAAGAAGCTCGATATGCCCGCATGCCACGCGCGCTGATCGCACGAGACGAATTGCTCGAGCGCGCCGTCCCGGCGAATCACGAAATGCGACGACACGCGCAGGCCGCGCAAATGCGCATCGTAGTAAGGATGCGCGTCGCAATCGAGGCGATTGAGAAAGAGATCGGCGATCGCGCTGCCGCCGAACTGGCCCGGCGGCAGGCTGATGTTGTGGATGACGATGAGGGTCGGCACGGCGAGCGCGGGGCGCACCTCGAAATTCGGCGACGGCAGCACTTGTGCGGTGCGCACCCAGCCGTCGTCGCCGACGACAAAAGTTGCGCCGCTCATCGACCGTCGCGGCCGCCCGCGCGCGCCGCGTAGCGACGCGCATGCTCTGCGCTGCAGAAGTACTGCGCGCCGGCGAGCACCGATTCGCTTTTAGGCGAGTGCACGCCGCAAACGGCGCAGCGCACCATCGGCTCGGCGAGCTGGCGCGGTTCGGGCGTCGACTGCCGGCGCGCGCCGCCGGCGGCGCCCGAGCGCGCCCCCGCCCGCATCGTGGCTTGGGTTTGAGCCGCGCGCATCGTCTTCACCAGCCAACGGGCGGCGAGCACGAACACGACGAGAAGAAGAATTTGTCGCATGGGAATCAAACCACCGGACGGTGGAGCAAGACCTCGAACACGAAGCGGCTGCCGACGTAGGCCAGCAGCAAAGCGACGAACGACGCGAGCACCCAGCGCAGCGCGGCCCGCCCTCGCCAGCCGGAAAGCTGGCGCGCGGCCAGCAGCGCGCCGAACATGAGCCAGGACAACACCGCGAACACGGTCTTGTGATCGAACGTCAACGGACGGCCGAGCAGTTGCTCGCTGAACAGTACGCCGGACACGAGCGTCAGCGTCAATAAGACAAAACCGGCGCCGATCAAGCGAAACAACAGCTTCTCGAGGGTCAGCAGCGGCGGCAGCGCATCGAGCCAGCCGGCGAGCCAACCGCCGCCGTTGCGTTCGAGCGCCCCGCGCAGCATGTGCAGGCGCCGCTCGGCAAACAACATGAGGACCGCATGCAGCGCTGCGATCGCAAACAACCCGTAGGCGATGTTCGCGATGATGAAATGCGCCTTGAACAACGGCGCGGCCGCGTACGGCAACACATGCACGCCGCCGAAGGCAAGCGGCAGCAGCGAGGCGACGCATGCGAAGGGCAGCACGAGCAGACCCAGCCCGTCGAGCGGAAAGAAGAAGCTTTCGATCCAGTAGATGCAGGCGCCGAGCCAGAACATGGCCGACAAGGCAAACGCGAAGCCGAACACCATCGCGTCGCGCGGAAAGATCGTCATATGCAGCAGCAGCCCATGCACCGCCAGCGCGACGAACAGCAGCGCGCGTCCCGCGCGCATCGCGCTGGGCGATGGCGAGGCCGCCTGGGCGGGCACGGGCGGCACGCTGGAGAGCATCGAGGGGGCGCCCTCCAGCCGATGCGCGCGCCAGCCGGCCACGGCGAGACCGCCGTAAAGAAGCGCGGTGAGGGCATACAGTACAATATCCATGTCCCAAGTTTACACTAGCCCGCTGAACCCGCCCCGCTCGCGCGCTGGGCGAGCCGCAGCCCTCGTGCCCAATCGCTCCCCATGCTCGACACACTTACCCAACGGATGGCGCGCGTCGTCAAGACGCTGCGCGGCGAAGCTCGCCTCACCGAAGCCAACACGCAGGAAATGCTGCGCGAAGTGCGTCTCGCGCTGCTCGAGGCGGACGTTGCGCTGCCCGTCGTGCGCGAATTCGTCGCCAAGGTCAAGGAAAAGGCGCTCGGCGAAGAAGTCCTGCAAAGCCTGTCGCCGGGCCAGGCGCTCGTCTCCGTCGTCCAGCGCGAGCTGACGGCCGTCATCGGCGGCGACTACGAAGGCCGCGCCGCCGAACTCGATCTCGCCGTCACGCCGCCCGCGGTCATCCTCATGGCCGGCCTGCAAGGCGCCGGTAAGACGACGACGTCGGGCAAGCTCGCGAAGCTCCTGCGCGAAAAGTACAAGAAGAAGGTGCTGACGGTCTCGTGCGACGTCTACCGTCCGGCCGCAATCGCGCAGCTCAAGACGGTGACGGAACAAGTGGGCGCCGATTTCTTCCCGTCCGAGGCGAACCAAAAGCCGGTCGACATCGCGCTCGGCGCACTCGATTGGGCCAAGCGGCACTACCACGACGTGCTGATCGTCGATACGGCCGGCCGTCTCGGTATCGACGAGGCGATGATGCAGGAGATCACGGCGCTGCACGCGGCGATCAAGCCGGTCGAAACGCTGTTCGTCGTCGACGCGATGCTCGGCCAAGACGCGGTGAATACGGCCAAGGCGTTCAACGACGCGCTGCCGCTCACGGGTGTCGTGCTCACCAAGCTCGACGGCGATTCGCGAGGCGGCGCCGCGCTGTCGGTGCGCCATGTGACCGGCAAGCCGATCAAGTTCGTCGGCGTGGCCGAAAAGCTGGACGGGCTCGAAGTGTTCTACCCCGAGCGCATGGCCAACCGTATTCTCGGCATGGGCGACATTCTCGCTCTCGTCGAAGAGGCCCAGCGCAACGTCGATGTCAAAGCCGCGCAAAAGTTGGCCGACAAGGTCAAGAAAGGCGGCGACTTCGACCTGAACGACTTCCGTGCTCAGCTTTCGCAAATGAAGAACATGGGCGGCTTGTCTACGCTGATGGACAAGCTGCCCGCGCAGTTTCAGCAGGCGGCGGCGGGCGCGGACATGGGTCAGGCCGAAAAGCAGATGCGCCGCATGGAAGGCATCATCAATTCGATGACGCCCGCGGAACGCGCGAAGCCCGAGCTCATCAAGGCGACGCGCAAGCGCCGCATCGCGGCGGGCGCGGGCGTGCAGGTGCAGGAGGTCAACCGCATGCTCAATCAGTACGAGCAGATGCGCACGATGATGAAAAAGCTCAAGGGCGGCAACCTGCAAAAGATGATGCGCGGGATGAAGGGCATGCTTCCGGGCATGCGGTAAGCGAAGGGTTTATGCCGTGGCGCGCGCCGGCGCGCCGCTTCACACTATGTATACAGCCTATCCAGTCACCGCTCGCTCAATGCCATGAATCGCGAAGAAGCCTTTCACATCTTTAGCCACTCCGAGGAAATCGTCTCGGCTTCCGAGGTGAACGCCTCCATCGAGCGCATGGCGGCGGCCATCCGCGCCCAGGTCGGCGAAGACTTTCCGCTGCTGCTGTCGGTCATGGGCGGGGCGGCCGTCTTCACGGGCATGCTGCTGCCTCACCTCGATTTTCCGCTCGAGTTCGATTACATCCACCTGACGCGCTACCGAAATACCACCAAGGGCAGCGCCGACATGCAGTGGCGCGTGGCGCCGGCCGAATCGGTGAAGGATCGCGTCGTGCTCGTGCTCGACGACATCCTCGACGAAGGCGAGACGATGGCCGCCATCCGCGACCGCATTCTCGCCATGGGGGCGAAACGCTTCCTGAGCGCGGTGCTCTGCGAAAAGCAGATCGCGAAAGTCAAGCCGCTGCGCCCCGATTTTTGCGGCTTCGAGGTGCCTGACCGCTATGTGTTCGGTTGCGGCATGGACGCCAAGGGGTATTGGCGCAACCTGCCGACGATCCGCGCGCTGACCGAAGGCGCTTGAGTACGCGCTGACCGCCACCCTCCGCGACGGGCCGCTCACGCAATGGCGGCGGCCCGAAGGCATGGTCAGTCCGCGCGCTGCGGATGCGCGAGCGCCGCGCGCACCTTGTCGACGGCAAAGGAGGCAGCCTCGCCGATCGGCAGCAGCGTCGCTTCCGAATCGCGACGGCCCTGATACTCCACCTTCCCTTCCTTGAGTCCGCGCTCGCCGATAACCAGGCGATGCGGCACGCCGATCAACTCCCAATCGGCGAACATCACGCCGGGGCGCTCGCCGCGATCGTCGAGCACCACGTCGATACCGGCTTCCGAAAGCTGCGCGTAGAGCTTATCCGCCTCGGCGCGCACGCTTTCGCTGCGGTCGTACCCCATCGGGCACAGCACGACTTCGAACGGCGCGATCGCCTCGGGCCAGATGATGCCGCGATCGTCGAAATTCTGTTCGATGGCCGCGCCGAGAATGCGCGTGATGCCGATGCCATAACAGCCCATGACCATCGGCTGGGGCTTGCCGGTTTCATCGAGGAACGTCGCGCCCATCGCTTCGGAATATTTCGTTCCGAGTTGGAAGACGTGCCCGACTTCGATGCCGCGGCAGATTTCGATCGTGCCCTTCCCATCGGGCGACGGATCGCCGGGCCGCACGTTGCGGATATCGGCGACCACCGGTTCGGGCAAGTCGCGCCCCCAGTTCACGCCGGTCGTGTGGTAATCCACCTCGTTCGAACCGACGACGAAGTCGCTCATGTTCGCGACTGTGCGATCGGCCACGACCTTGACGGGCTTCTTCGTGCCGATGGGGCCGAGATAGCCCGGCGGCGTGCCGAACCATTCGACGATCTCCGCCTCTGTGGCGAAACGAAAGCCGGCCAGGCCCGGCAGCTTGCCGACCTTCACTTCGTTCAGGTCGTGATCGCCGCGCAGCATCAACAGCCAAATCGTCGGTTCGGCGCCTTCGTTGTCGGTCGCGAGAATGATCGACTTGATCGTGCGCTCGAGCGCAATGCCGAGAAACTCGGCGACCGTCTCGCACTTCGCCTTGCCCGGCGTGGCCGTCTTTTGCATCGCTTCGCGCGGCGCGGCGCGCTCGGCGTAAAGCGGCAAGGCCTCGGCCGCCTCGATGTTCGCGGCGAAATCCGATGCCGGGCAGTAGGCGATGTCGTCCTCGCCTGTCGCCGCGATCACGTGGAACTCCTGCGAGCGGTTGCCGCCGATCGCGCCGCTGTCTGCCGCGACCGCTCGAAACTCGAGGCCGATACGCGTGAAGATGCGCACGTAGGCCTCGTACATCTTGCGATACGACTCTTGCAGGCCCGCCTGATCCTTATCGAACGAGTACGCGTCTTTCATCGTGAACTCGCGCCCGCGCATCACGCCGAAGCGCGGACGGATTTCGTCTCGGAACTTGTTTTGAATCTGATAGAAGTTCACCGGCATCTGCCGGTAGCTCTTGATCTGATTGCGCGCGATGTCGGTCACGACTTCCTCGTGCGTGGGCCCGAGAACGAAGTCGCTCTGCCTGCGGTCCTTGAAACGCAGCAGTTCGGGGCCGTACTGCTCCCAGCGGCCCGACTCCTGCCAGAGCTCGGCCGGTTGGACCGACGGCATGAGCAGTTCGAGCGCGCCCGCGCGATTCATTTCCTCGCGCACGATCGCCTCGACCTTGCGGATCGAGCGCAGGCCGACCGGCAAATAGCTGTATATGCCGCCAGCGACGCGCCGGATCATGCCCGCGCGCAACATCAACTTGTGGCTCACGACTTCCGCGTCAGCCGGGGCTTCCTTCAGGGTGCCGATAAAGAAACAGGAGGCTTTCATCAAGAATTTTCCAAAAGCGGCAGCCCGCAGCGAGCCGCCCAAAGGGGGAACGAGTGATTTGGGACATGAGCGCGAGCCGCCGCCGTGCATGCATCACATGCGTAGGCTAGCGCGACGCGATTCGTCAGACTAGCCGTCGGCAGCGGGAGGGCACGATTGATGCCGCGCCCGGAACCCTTCTGGTGCATGCCGATGCCAAAGGCTCGTTATCTGTTTATAATCAAAGCAATTTTAAAGGATTCGAAGGTGGTTGTATGCTGGATCGCGAAGGCTTTCGCCCGAACGTCGGCATCATCCTCTTGAACGCGCACAACGAGGTGTTTTGGGGCAAGCGGCTGCGTGA
>DATJJH010000193.1:0-24483 GCA_035492395.1 Trinickia sp.
CTTCGCGGAACATGGCCGTCACGAGCATCGTCTCGCCGCAATGGCGCGGCCCCGCCAGCGCCGCGAGACCGCCCGTGACGGCGCCGAACAGATGCATGCCCGTCGACGCGATGCAGCGGACTGTGAACGTCGATGCGTTCAGTTCATGATCGGCGCAGACGACGAGCGCGGCGCGCAGCAGCGAGAGACGCCCATCGTGACGCACGCCCCAGGCCTTGGCCAATTGCCGGTGCAGCGGCTCGCGGGAGGGCGTGGACGCCACGAGCGCGGCGGCCAAGACGCGCAGGAGCGTCACGGCCGTATCGAGCTGAGCCGGTCTGCCCGCCGCGAACAGTCGCCCCATCCCCGCCGCTGTCGCGGGGAGCATCACGAGCGCGCGATCCTGGGGGGCAAAGTCGCGCGCCGCGTCGAGCCATGCACGCCACGAGGCTGGCGGAATCGGTGCATGCCATCGCGTATCGAAGCATGCGCCATCGCATTCCCATAGAAGCGACGCGGCCTGTTCGAGGGTAGCGTCCCGGGCGAACGCCATGGCGTCACGGCCCCGATAGAGCAGCCGGCCGTCGGCAATGAGCGTGATGCGCGATTCGAGGACGGGCACGCCCCAGTCGAGCACCTTCTGCGCGACCTTGCGCGCGCGCTTGCCGTCTGCTTTGCGGCGCGCAAGGCGCCGCACTTCGTCGGCCGCGTAGCGTCGCCGCTTGCCGATCGCGTCGGGCGCCGAACGCAGCATGCCGCGGCTCACATAGGAATACAGCGTCGGCAGGCTGATGCCGAGCGCAGCGGCCGCTTCGGTTGCGGTCAAATAGGCGGACATGGGCGAACGGGTCGTCGGCATAAAACCAAACAAATCGTTATATGTTGATTATTTGAATCAAGATTGATCGACATCCGGACCGATTCTAGACTCGTCGGCACCTTCCTTCATTCGAGTTCTTTCAAGCCATGACTGCATCTGCCGCGCTCGAACATCTGTGGTCTCTGGCGGGTTGCGATGCCGCCGCATTGGACGACATCCGGCTGAGCGGGGAGGATCCCGGGCTGCCTTCCGTGTACCGTGTCGGCACACTCGCGAGCGCGTCGATCGGCGCGCAAGCGCTGGCCGCGGCGGAATGCCATCGGATGCGCACGGGCGCCCGGCAACGCGTCGAGATCGAGCAGCGACGCGCGCTTGCAGTCTTTCGTAGCGAACGATATTTACGCATCGACGATGGGCCCGCCCCCGAACTGCGTGACCCGTTGATGGGTTTTTACGAAACGCGCGACGGACGATGGATTCAGCTGCACACGAATTTTCCGCATCATCGGCACGGTGTCGTGAATCTGCTTGGCTGCGCCGACAACCATGCGGGCGTCAGCGCGGCGATTCGAGATTGGGACGGCGCCGCGCTCGACCAGGCGCTCGCCGATGCCGGACTATGCGCGGCATTGATCAGGTCCCCTATTGAATGGAGCGAGCATCCGCATGCGAAGGCGCTCGCATCGCTGCCGCTGCTCGAAATCGAACGCATCGAGGAGTGCGGCGTCGCGCACGCGCCCCCGATGCCGATCGGCCGAAGCGGGGCCGATACTTCGGGCGCCGGCGATGCGCGTCCGCTCCGCGGCGTGCGTGTGCTCGAACTCAGCCGAGTCATCGCCGGGCCCGTCGCGGGGCGCACGCTCGCGCAGCATGGCGCAGACGTGCTGCTCGTGAACGGCCCTCATTTACCCAATATCGCGCCGCTCGTGATCGACAACGGGCGGGGTAAGCGCTCTGCGTTGCTCGATTTGCGCCGCGGCGACGAGCGCGCCACGTTGGCGTCGCTCGTGCAGGAGGCGGACGTGTTTCTGCAGGCATACCGGCCCGGGTCATTGGCGGCGCTGGGCTTCTCGCCGCAGGCGCTCGCACGGGCGAGGCCGGGAATCGTCTATGTCTCGATCAGCGCGTATGGCCACCAGGGCCCCTGGGCGCAGCGGCGGGGCTTCGACAGTCTCGTGCAATCGGCGAGCGGCATCGCATGGACTGAACGCGAGGCGGCCGGCGCTTGCGCGCCCAAGCACCTGCCATGTCAGGCGCTCGATCATGCGACGGGCTACCTGGCCGCGTTCGGTGCAATGGCCGCGTTGATGCGGCGTGCCGTCGAAGGCGGCAGCTGGCACGTGCGCGTTTCGCTCGCGCAAACCGGCCGCTGGCTGCAATCGTTCGGGACGCTCGCCGACGGCTGGCGCGCGCCGGACGTGACGCTCGACGATGTGAGCGATCTCATGCATACGATGGATTCGCCCTTCGGCAAGGTGCTGGCCGCGGCTCCCGCCGAGCGGATGCCGGAGACGCCGCCGCGGTTCGACTTGCCGCCCGCGCCGCTCGGCGCCGACGCGGCGCGCTGGGCCGCATAGGCGGCCGGCGCGCATCCATCGTCACGGGCCTGGGCGAGGGGAGCGCGCTATTTGCGCAATTCGGCCACGAAATCGTAGTAGTCGTTGCGGCAGTAGGTGTCGGTCAGCTCGATGGCGCGCTGATCGGCCGTGTAGCCGATCCGGGTGATGAGCAGCAGTGCGTCGTGCGGCGCAATTCCCATTTGATTGGCGATTTCATCGCTCGCGTTGACCGCGCGGAAATGTTGAAGCGCGCGCACGATCCCGAGTCCTCGCTGTTCGAGGTAGCTGTACAGGGAATCGCCGATCGCATGCGGATCGGGAATGACCGACGCCGGCAGCGTCGAGTTCTCGACCGCCATGACGATGCCGTTGGCCAGGCGCAGGCGCTTCAGACGCGTGACGGCCGCGGCGGGCGACAGGCCAAGCTGAATGACTTCATCGCGGCTCGCGGGCTGGATGTCGCGCGAGATCCACTTGGAGCTCGGCGTGAAGCCGCGCCGGCGCAGCATCTCGCTGAAGCTCGACAAGCGCGAGAGCGGGTCGTCGTAGCGCGGCGTGATGAAGCTGCCGGCGCCTTGCGTGCGCCGGATCAACCCTTGTTCGACGAGCAGGGCGATCGCCTTGCGGGCCGTGATGCGCGAGACGCCGAGCGCATCGGAGAGCACGCGCTCCGAAGGCAGCGCTTCGCCGGCGTTCCACCGGTTCTCGTGGATCGCTTGGCCGAGCTTGCGTGCGAGTTGCAGATACAGCGGCGTGTCGTTGTCCGGGTCGGGGCGCAAATCGCGCCAGCGTTCTTCCGAGGAAGCGTTGTTCATGGAGTGTGCACGGCGAGGGGCAAGCGGCAATTCTAAGTCATCGCGCTATCGCTGTGCCGCCTATGCTCGCGCGGGCGACTAAACTGCACTGCATTGCCAATCGTCGAAGGGAGGCAGACATGACGCGGGAAAACGCATCCGTCACGTTGCCGGATGGGGAGCGCATTGCCCGGCTAGGGCAGGGCACTTGGGAAATGGGCGAGCGCCCCGAGCGGCGAGCCGCCGAAACCGATGCGCTTCGAATGGGGATCGAGCAGGGGATGAGCGTGATCGACACCGCCGAAATGTACGGCGAAGGCGCCACGGAAACATGGCTCGGCGAAGCATTGGCGGGGCTGCGCGATGACGTGTTTCTCGTCAGCAAGGTTTATCCGCACAATGCGAGCCGACGCGGGGTCGTTGCCTCGTGCGAGGCGAGCCTTGCGCGGTTGAAAACCGATCGGCTCGACCTCTATCTGCTGCACTGGCGAGGCGGCGTGCCCCTCGACGAGACGGTCGAGGCATTCGAACGGTTGCGGCGCGAGGGCAAGATCCGGCACTGGGGCGTGAGCAATTTCGACGTTGAGGATATGGCGGCGCTCGTCGACGCCGGAGGACAAGCATGTGCGACGAACCAGATTCTGTACAACGTTGCCCGGCGGGGTCCCGAATTCGATCTGTTGCCCTGGATGAAGGCGCGCAATATGCCCGCGATGGCCTACAGTCCGATCGATCATATGCGTTTGCCCAAGCGCTCCGCGCTCGACGAGATCTCACGCGCTCGAGGCGTATCGGCGGTTCAAGTCGCGCTCGCGTGGGTGCTGGCGCAAGCAGGCGTCTGCGCGATTCCCAAGGCGAGCAGCGTGGAGCACGTGCAGGCGAACCGCCGCGCGCTCGACATCGTACTGAGCGAGCAAGAACTGGCGGCGATCGATGACGAGTTCAAGCCGCCGCGCAGGAAGGCGCCGCTCGAGATGCTTTGAAGGGCGCGCGTGACGATTGCGCTGCGTCGGCGGATGCGAGCTGCGCCTTGTCGGTGCGGTCGCAGACAGTTCTCGCGATCGCGCGACGAGCGCTGCGCGTGCCAACGATGATGCAATTTTGAGACGAATGCTTCTCGAGGCTCGTTGACTAAGGCAGCATGCTGGACGCGATGTTGGCGACCGCGTCCGTTGGGCGGTCGTCCGTATCGACGACCGCCTGCGTGTCGCGGCTAGTGGTTGCCGCCGGAACCGTGCCCGCCACCGGAACCATTGCCGCCGCCGGAACCGTGCCCGCCACCCGAGCCATTGCCGCCGCCGGAGCCGTGGCCGCCACCTGAACCGTTGCCGCCGCCGGACCCGTGTCCGCCGCCTGAACCGTTGCCGCCTCCGGACCCGTGTCCGCCGCCTGAGCCGCCGCCTCATCCACAGCCGCCGCCGGAGCCGCCGTGGCCACCCGAGCCACCCGAGCCACCCGAGCCACTCGAGCCACCCGAGCCACCCGAGCCACCGGAGCCACCGGAGCCACCGGAGCCACCGGAGCCACCGGAGCCACCGGAGCCACCGGAGCCACCGGAGCCGCCCGAGCCACCGGAGCCACCGGAGCCACCGGAGCCGCCCGAGCCACCACCAGAGCCACCACCAGAGCCACCGGAGCCGCCCGAGCCGCCCGAGCTACCTGACCCACTCGACCCACTCGACCCACTCGACCCACTCGACCCACTCGACCCACCTTTGCCGTTCCCACTATTGCCCGACGACGATCCGCCGCCACCGGACGTGCCGTTCCCGGCAGAAGCGCCACCTCGACCACCGCCATCTCCACGAGCGCCGCCGAATGCACCCCCGCCCAGGGCGCCGCCGCCGCCGTCGCCGCTTGCCGACGTGCCCTCGCCGGTCCCGCCGATCCCGCTCGTCGTCGCTGCGTCGCTCGGATTGTCGACGCAAGCGGCGTTGCCGGCAGCGTTTTGACACAGTGAGCTAGCTGAATCGATTGGAGTGGACGAACCGGCCGACGTCGACGCGACGCCTTCATCGTTTTTCACCGGCGCAGCGGCCAAAGTCGAAGCATCGAACGGCGCGGCAGCCAGTCTCGTCGCCGAAGGCCCGCCCGAATCGCTCGAGTTGGCCGTCGCCTCTTGCATGGTGGCGCTCGTTTGCACGACCCATCTGCCCATGAAGTCGGCTAAAGAGCCGGCGTGCGCGGCAACCGCAAGCAAGGCGAATACGGCGCTGGCCGTTGCTTTGAGGATCCCAGGATTTATGTAGGAGTCCTTATTAAATCGCTTGGTCTTCATCGTCATCTCCCGGCAGGAACGACGCTCGGATGTCGTCGTACTCCTGTCGCCTTACGGCGACCATGGCTGCCCGAGCGCGATGCGTGCGTCTGTCACACGACGGATGCCGTTCGAATGTGCGAACGGGCACGCGTCTGCGGTCGCGACACCGCTCGATCGTTTCTCGCCGGGCCCGCGTCGATCACGCGGCCATGTGCTAGGTTCTTTGCGATAACCGTGCCATTACGCGCCATGCCGCGCGGCATATGGGCAAGCGAGCAATGGAACGAAGCGGCCGCACGAAAACGGGACCGATACGTTTCACCGGTGAAACGCGTCAGCGTCCCGCCTATGAGGGATATCAGACGAAAGCTCGATGTAGGCCGTCAGCAGCGATGCTGCCGTGGCGGTCAGGCGCTTTGCGTTTCTCGCTGCAACGTGCGCAACTCAGCCACAGGGATATGGCAGCGAATCCGATGTCCGTCGCCCGCGTCCGCGAACGGCGGATCGTGCTCCTCGCAAACGGAGCCGAGCTTGCGAGGGCATCGCGTATGAAACACACACCCGGATGGCGGGGCCGCCGCGCTCGGCGGATCGCCCGCCAAGCGAATGCGCGTCTTTGAAGGTTGGTTGAGATCCCCGAACACCGGCATGGCCGACAACAGCGCCTCGGTGTACGGATGCTGCGGCCCGTCGAAGACCGCCTGCGCCGGCCCGATCTCGAGCAGCCTGCCGACGTAAAGCACGGCAATACGATCGGCGACGTAACGCACGACGTGCAGGTCATGCGAAATGAACACGTAGCTGACGCCGCGTTCCCGCTGCAAATCGGCCAGCAGATTCAGAATGGCCGCTTGTACCGAAACGTCGAGCGCCGATGTCGGCTCGTCGCACACGACCACGCGCGGGTCGCCGGCAAACGCCCGGGCAATCGCCACCCGCTGCTTCAAGCCGCCCGACAATTGCCGAGTTCGCGCATCGAGATAGCGCGGCGGCAGCCGAACGGCTTGCGCAAGCGAGGCAAGCCGCGCGCCGTGCGCGCGACCGCGTAGGGCGCCGAGCTTCGAAAGCGCTCGGCCAATCAACCGTTTGACGGAATGTGCGCGATTCAACGCCGAATCGGGGTTCTGAAAGACGATCTGCAGCGATTTGACCTGTTCGTCGTCGCGGCGCGCGACGTGCGCGTGCAAAGGCTTGCCCTCGAGCTCGAGCGTGCCGCCCGGGTCAGGCGCGACCAGACCCACGAGCAGCTTCGCGAGCGTGGTCTTGCCGCTACCCGATTCACCGACGAGGCCGAGCGTTTCACCGGCGGCGAGATCGAGCGAAACATCGTCGACGGCGCGTACCGCCGCGCCGGTGGAATCGAACGTCTTGGACAAGTGAGCCGCGTGGAGCGCAAGCGGCCGTCGCTCGTGCGCGGCGCCGGCCTCGGCCTGCCGGACGACGGGCTGCGGCGTGGTGCGAGGCAACTGCCCCGCTTGCTCGTGGTAATGGCAACGCGCCATCCGCGGGCCGTGTTCTGCCTGGAATCGATGGGGCGGCGGCGCATCGCTTCTGCAGTGCTCGTCGGCCAACCGGCAACGCGGGGCGAACGCGCATCCCTCGATCACGGCGCCTGGCGATGGCAAGCTGCCGGCGATCGTGTCCAGGCGCTCGTCGTCTTTGCCGCGACCAGGGCTCGGCAAGCAGCGCAACAGGCCGACCGTATAGGGATGACGCGGCGCGCCGAAGACGTCCGCGGTCGACCCTTCCTCCACGAGCCTTCCGGCGTAGAGCACGCCCACACGACTGCACATGCGGGCGATCACGGCCAGATTGTGGCTGATGAAAAGGACGGCGGTGCCGTACTCCTCGCGCAGCTTCGCGACAAGGTCGAGCACCTCCGCCTCGACGGTTGCGTCGAGACCCGTCGTCGGCTCGTCGAGAATCAGCAGCGCGGGTTTCGACGCGAGCGCCATCGCGATCACGACACGCTGCTGCATGCCGCCCGAGAGCTGGTGCGGATAGCTCGTCATGACGCGCTCGGGCGCGGCGATCCGCACATGGCGAAGCATATCCAGCGCATGCGCGAGTGCATCGGCGCGGCTCGCGCCGGCGACTTCGAAGGCCTCGGACACCTGGCGGCCGATGGTCATCGACGGATTGAGCGCGCGCGACGGATCCTGATAAACCATCGACACCGTGCGGGCGCGCATCGAGCGCAACCCTTCGGGCGACAGCGAGGCCACGTCGTTTCCCGCGATTGCGATGCGCCCGGCCTTGATGGCGCCGTTGCGCGCAAGGTACGCGAGCGCCGCGAGCGCTACGGTCGACTTGCCGCAGCCCGACTCGCCCACTAGCCCATAGGCCTCGCCGCGCCGCACGCGAAACGTCAGGTCGTGCAGCACTTCGCGATCGCGCCCGCGTACGCGGTAGGCGACGCTCAGACCGACGACGGCGAGCGCATCGTCTTGCGCGGGCGAGGCCGGCTCGAATGCGGGAAGGGCGCGGCGCACGGCTGCTGTCATCGGTCGAGCACTCCCTGCACGCTGTCGGCGATCAAATTCACGCCGACGACGAGCGTGGCGATGGCTAGCGCGTCGAACACGACGGTCCACCATGCGCCGCCCGTCATCAGCGAATACGACTCGGACAGCGCGAGCCCCCAGTCCGCGGATGGCGGCTGAATGCCGAATCCGAGAAACGACAAGGTTGCGACGGCGAAGATCGCATACCCGAGCCGCACCGTCGCCTCGACGACGATCGGCTGCAGTACGTTCGGCAAAATCTCGGCGAACATGATGTAGAGCGCTCGCTCGCCCCTGAGTTGCGCCGCATCGACATAGTCGAGATGGCGCTCCGAGCGCACCGCCGTGCGGACCGTGCGCGCGGTGATCGGCATGAACGTGAGCCCGATGACGAGAATCACGGCCGTGTTCGATGCGCCGAGCGCGGCCAGCGCCGCCAGCGCCAGCACGACGAGCGGCAGCGCGAGCAGCGCGTCGATCACGCGTCCGATGCCATTGTCGAGCCAGCCGCCGAAATAGCCCACGACGAGGCCGAGCGCCGTGCCGGCGAACGTGCCAACGAGCGTAGCGAGCGGCGCGATCGTCAAGATGTCGCGCGCGCCCACGATGACACGGGAGAACACGTCGCGGCCGAGCTGATCGGTGCCGAACCAGTGCGCGCGGTCGGGCGGCGTCAACGAATTCAGCGGATCGGATGCGTACGGATCGTATGGGGTGAGAAGCGGACCGAAAATCGCGCAGCCGATCCAGAACGCGAGGATGGCCGCGCCCACGAGGAAGCTGGGTGAACGCACGAGCGCAAGCAGCACTTCGAAGCGTTGCGCCGGTACGCCGCGATCGCTGGCCGGCGTTTGCTGCGCGTCTTGCGGTTGCACGGCGCCGTTCATTGCGCGCCTCCCAGCCGCATGCGCGGATCGAGCGTGACGATGAGGGCATCGGCGATGAGATTGGCGAGGGCGTAGACGACGCCCACCGTGAGCACGCCGGCCTCCAGCATGGGGAAATCCTTCGACGTGGCGGCGTTGTAGATCAGCGAGCCGATGCCTTGATAGTGAAACAGCGTCTCGACCACGACGAGCCCTCCGACCATATAGCCGAGTTGCGTCGCGGCCACGGTGATCGTAGGCATGAGCGCATTGGGCAACACGTGACGCACGATGACGACATGCCCGGGCAGCCCTTTGAGTATCGCTGTCCGCGTGAAGTCGGCGTCGATCGCTTCGACCGTGCCGGCGCGCGCCATTCTTGCGATATAGCCGAAGAAGACGAAGACGAGCGGCAGCGCGGGCAGAATCAGGTGACGCAAGATAGTGCCGAACCCGGCGTCATCGGGATACCCTGCCTCGCTCGGCAACCAGCGCAGCCACACGCCGAAAACGAGAATGAGGGCGATCGAGGAAACGAACTCCGGCACGACCGTGGCCGATAAACCGACGATCATGATCGTGCGGTCGAGCCAGCGCCCGGCGTGCAGCGCGGCCCACACCCCCGCCGCGATCGCGAGCGGCACGACGATCAGGAAGGCGAGTGCGCCGAGCTTGGCCGAATTGAGCAGGGCATGACCGATGAACGGCGCGACGGGGGAACGATAGGCGTACGAGTCGCCCATATCGCCGCGCACGAAATGGCCGATCCAATGCCCGTATTGAGTGAGCACGGGGCGGTCCGCGCCGAGTTGATGGTCGAGAGCAGCCACGGCGCGCGCGTCGGCGAGCGGGCCGAGGATCGCGCGGCCCACGTCGCCGGGCAGCAGTTGACCGAGAGCGAACACGATCATCGACAGCAGCCACAACGTGACGAGCGACAGGAGAAGCCTGCCCGCGAGAAAGCGCGCGATGCGCTCGGCGCTGCCGCGCGCGGCGCGTCGGCGGAACAATACGGCAGTGTCTGACATCGTCGGAGCGATAAGCGGTTCGTCGTTACTTAGGGCTGCCAATGAAGCAAGGTCGCGCGCATGCCCGCCCACCTAGGCCTTCAATTGCGCACGGTCGAAGTACATCTGCGAAATGGCGGTGAAGCGCACACCCGTCACGTTCTTGCGCGTGGCGATGAGTTGATCGAAAAAGTACGGAACGATCATCGGCGTTTCGTCTAGCAGCAGTGTTTCGATTTCGCCCGCGATGCGCTTTTGCGAGGCGACGTCGACCGCGCCGACGAACTCGCCCACGAGCTTGTCGTATTGGGGGTTCTTGAAATGCGCGGCGTTCCATGCGCCGTCGCTGACGAGCGGGGCATTCAAGAACAGGTTCGGGACGCCGCGATGGCCGTAGTCGGTAATGCCGAGCGGCGCGTCGAGCCAATCCGAGCTGCCGAACGTCCCTTTGCCGTAGTACTGGCTTTGGCTTTCGACCTTTAATGTGAGGTCGATGCCGATGGCCTTGGCTTCGTTTTGCAGCACGACGGCCAAATCGGGAATCTCCATGAATTTTTCGGTGGTGAGCGTGGCCGCGATGCGATTGCTGTGCCCTGCCTGCGCGAGCAAGCTCTTTGCTTTGGCGATGTCGATGCGCCGCTGCGGAATCGACGAATTCGTGGAAGGGAAGGTCGGCGCGAACGGGCTGTCGTTGCCGATCACGGCGCGACCCTTGAAGAGTCCGCGCACGAGCACATCGCGATCGACGGCGAGCGCGAGCGCCTGGCGCACCCGCTTGTCGTTGAACGGCGCCGTATCGCAGCGCATGTGAATCTGCCGGTGCGCGCTCGATTTCACGCCTTGCACGGTAAATTCCGGATTGTTCAGAATGCCCAGGCCGCCTTGCACGGTCAGATCGCCCATGACGTCGGCTTGCCTGCCTTGAAGCGCGAGGATTTGCGCTTGCTGATCGGCGTAAAAGGCGAACTGCACGCGCGCGGGCAGGGCTTTGTCGCCCCAGTAGTCGGGGTTTCGCACGAACGACACACCGCGCTTGGCCTCGTACCGCTCCAGCTTGAACGGCCCGGTGCCCATAAAGCTTGCCTCGTAATCGCCTTTGAAGTTCGCGGGCAAGATCACGGCGTTGTAATTGTCGGACGACACGTAGTACGGGAAGTTGCCGTTCGGCGCATCGAGATGGAACGCGACGGTGTGGTCGTCGACGATGCGTGCGCCGCCCTTTGACAACACGCCCTTGAAAACCGAAAGGGCCGCCGATCCGCTCTTGGCATCCGAGAGCCGGTCGAAGGTGGCGGCCACGTCCTTCGCGGTCAATGGCTGGCCGTCGTGGAATTTCACGTTCGGTCGCAGCTTGAATGTCCAAACATCGCCTTTGTCGTTCGACCGCCACGAAAGCGCTAGGGCCGGCTTCAAGGTGGAAGCATCGCCTTCATCGTTGACGAGGAACTCGCCCGTTTGGGCGATGAGGCAAAGCCCTGCCGCATCGGCGACCGTCAAGGGGTCGACGCGGCCGGCGGGCGTCAGGTGCGCCACGCGGATCGTCGCGTTCGCCGCGGAGCCGCTCGTTCCTTGCGCGAGGGCGCGCCGCGGGACGACGAGGCCGCCGGCCGCGAGGGCGACGCTCGATGCGCCCAGCATGCTTGCATAGCGCAGCAATTCCCGGCGCGACAAGCGGTGAGCGAGATATTCGTCGATGGCGTGGTTACCGAGTTCGCCGGCATCGCGGCGGGCGGCATCCAAAGCGAGGCGAAGCGCGGCGGCAATCTTCATCGGTGAGTTCCGGTTCGTATGGGAAGGGCGCTGCGGCGAGCGTCTCGGCGTTGACGAGCGGTACGGCGGCGACGAATGCGCTTGCAGTGTAGCGCGACTATCGGCCGGCGCGCCTTCGCGCCGTGCATCGCAGCGGGCGCGAGACCGATAAAAAAAGCCCGCCGGGGGTGCGGCGCCCCGACAGGCTCGGCAATTGCTGCGGCGCGACGTCCCCGCCCCGCAAGGGCTTGATGGCCCAAGCAGAGGCGCTTCACGCGGACGCGCAGGCCTTGCCTCGTTACTTGCCCTTCGCGTTGACGATCGCGTCCGACACGTTGTTCGGCGTTTCCGCGTAGTGCTTGAACTCCATGGTGTACGTCGCACGGCCTTGCGTGAGCGAGCGCAGCGAAGTGGAATAGCCGAACATCTCGGCGAGCGGCACCTCGGCGCGAATGACCTTGCCGCCGCCGCCCGCGATGTCTTCCATCCCCTGCACGATGCCGCGCCGGCCCGAGAGGTCGCCCATCACGTTGCCCATGAAATCCTCGGGCGTCTCGACCTCGACGGCCATCATCGGTTCGAGCAGCACCGGTTTCGCGCGCCGCATGCCTTCCTTGAACGCCATCGAGCCGGCCATGCGGAAGGCGTTTTCGTTCGAGTCGACGTCGTGGTACGAACCGAACGTGAGCGTGACCTTCACGTCGACGACCGGATAGCCCGCCAGCACGCCGCTCTTGAGCGTTTCCTGAATACCCTTGTCGACGGCCGGGATGTACTCGCGCGGCACCACGCCGCCTTTGATCGCATCGACGAACTCGTAGCCCTTGCCCGGCGGCTGCGGGTCCATCTTGATGACGACGTGGCCGTACTGGCCGCGACCGCCCGACTGCTTGACGAACTTGCCTTCGACATCCTCCGCGCTCGTGCGGATCGTTTCGCGGTACGCCACTTGCGGTTTGCCGACGGTCGCCTCGACATTGAATTCGCGTTTCATTCGATCGACGAGAATTTCGAGGTGCAACTCACCCATGCCGGAGATGATCGTCTGGCCCGATTCCTCGTCCGTCTGCACGCGGAACGAGGGGTCTTCCTGCGCCAAGCGATTGAGCGCGATGCCCATCTTTTCCTGGTCGGCCTTCGTCTTCGGCTCCACGGCCTGCGAGATCACGGGCTCGGGGAAGATCATTCGCTCGAGGATGATCGGATTGGCCGGATCGCACAGCGTGTCGCCGGTCGTCGCTTCCTTCAAGCCGACGGCGGCCGCGATGTCGCCCGCATAGACCTCCTTGATTTCCTTGCGGTCGTTGGCGTGCATCTGCAGAATCCGCCCGATGCGCTCCTTCTTGTCCTTGGTCGAATTGAGAACGGTGTCGCCCGAATTGACGATGCCCGAGTAGACACGAAAGAAGATGAGCTGACCGACGAACGGGTCTGTCATGATCTTGAACGCAAGCGCCGAGAACGGCTCGTCATCGTTCGGATGCCGCTCGGCTTCCTTGTCGTCCTCGTCGTGACCCATGATGGCGGGCACGTCGATGGGCGAGGGCAGATAGTCGATCACGGCATCGAGCATCGCCTGGACACCCTTGTTCTTGAACGCGCTGCCGCACAGCATCGGCACGATCTCGTTGGCGATCGTGCGCTTGCGCAGGCCTGCCTTGATCTCGGCCTCGGTCAGCGACGTATGATCGTTCAGGTATTTCTCGAGCAGTTCCTCGCTGGCTTCCGCGGCCGCCTCGACCATCTTTTCGCGCCACTCGTCGGCCGTTGCGCGCAGATTCTCGGGGATGTCCTGGTATTCGAACTTCACGCCCTGGCTTTCCTCGTCCCAGATGATCGCTTTCATCTTGACGAGATCGATCACGCCTTGGAAATGCTCTTCGGCGCCGACGGGGATCTGGATCGGCACAGCGACGCCCTTCAGGCGTTCGCCGATTTGGCGCTGAACGCGGAAGAAGTCGGCCCCCACGCGGTCCATCTTGTTGACGAACGCGATGCGCGGCACCTTGTACTTATTGGCTTGGCGCCAAACCGTTTCGGACTGCGGCTGCACGCCGCCCACCGAATCGTAGACCATGCAGGCGCCGTCGAGCACGCGCATCGAGCGTTCGACTTCGATCGTGAAGTCGACGTGCCCCGGCGTGTCGATGATGTTGATCCGGTGCTCCGGATAGTTGCCGGCCATGCCTTTCCAGAACGCCGTGGTGGCGGCCGACGTGATCGTGATGCCGCGCTCCTGTTCCTGCTCCATCCAGTCCATGACCGCCGCGCCCTCGTGAACTTCGCCGATCTTGTGGCTCACGCCGGTGTAGAACAGGATGCGTTCGGTGGTCGTGGTTTTGCCGGCATCGATGTGAGCGCTGATGCCGATGTTGCGGTAGCGCTCGATGGGAGTCTTGCGGGGCACGTCAATCTCCTTGGAATGTGGGCGCCGCGAACTTACCGGGCTGGCCCCGGACCGTGCGGCACGTGCGGTGTTGCAGACAGCCTTACAAGCATAGCGCTTGCCCAAGGCTTTTGCAGGGAGGTCGCGGCGTTACTGCGGCTTCGGCAGCCCGTCGATCTTCATGCCGGGCTTGATGCCCTTGGTTGCGAACCAGCCGCGGCTCATCTCGAGCGCATAGACCCCGTTGTTGCGCGGGCAATGGTTGTTGGTCGTCTCCGCCTGCATTTCGTCGATGTCCGTGATCGTGCCGTCGGCGCGCATGAATGCGATCGACAGCGGGATCAGCGTGTTCTTCATCCAAAAGCAATGAACGGCGGTTTCACCGAAGACGAACAGCATCCCCTCGTTCGGCGCGAGCTGCGTCCGATACATGAGACCTTGTTCGCGGTCGGGATCGTTGGCGGCCACGGCTGCGTCGATGACGAACATGCCCGCTGTGAGTTTCACGTGCGGGAAAGCCTCGGGCGGCTTGGCGCCCGCCGGCAGGGCCTGCCCGAAGGCCGGGCCGGGCACGAACGTTGCCGCCGCGAGCGCGCAGGCGGGCAAGGCGAAGCGAAGCGCTAGGCGCGCCATCCACGAGCGAAACGAAAATCGCACGACACCACTCCTTTTCTACGACGAGGACCCGCGCATATTACGCGAGCGGGCACGGCAGAAGCAAAGCCCGAGCCCCGAAAAAGAAAAAGGCAGGCGCCTTGCGGCCACCTGCCTTCAACGCCGTAAAGAACGGCAGTACTGCTTGTTCTTGACTGCGTTGCTACAACAAACTTATTCCGAAGCGGCCGAAGCGGCTGCAGCCTTAGCGGCCTTCTTCGAGTGCTTCTTAGCGTGCTTCTTGACGTGCTTGGCGGGAGCCGAAGCAGCTGCCGGAGCAGCAGCCGAAGCGGCTTCCGGAGCCGAAGCTTGTGCGAAAGCAGCCGTTGCGAACAGGCCAGCGACCAGAGCGGCGATGAGTTTGCTCATTTGTAAATCCTCAGCTTTAGTTGATTAACCAAATGACCCGGTCAATGAGTCATGTCGGTAAACGCGCCATCCACCTTTCGGTTGACAGCCGCATCGAACAAAGTTGACGACGCGTCTGCGGGCGCTTCGGTCGACGCTCCGTACTGCCGGAACGGCACGGCGGCGGGGCCGAAGGCGAATGCCGGATAGCTTTTAGCGGCATCTGCGTCGGATAACGCGCGAGTCGCGCGGACGGTTGACGCGATTTTTTCGATTTAGCGAAGCACCCGGCGAAAGCGGACGCCGAACCCGGCCAATTCGGACGCGGTCGTTTGATCCGGATGCATGCGACCCAGTGAAAAATCCTGCTAAGGCAACGGCTTAACCGATATTCGGCTTAATCCGCCAGTCATTTTGCGCGGGTCCGCCGCGGCGAACCGTCCCACGGCGCGTCGGGGGAGAGCGCCCGCCACTGTCCGGGCGCGAGGCCGAGCGCCATCAGATCGAGCGCGCCGATGCCCACCCGTACGAGCCTTAGGGTGGGAAACCCGACGGCCGCCGTCATCCGCCGCACTTGGCGATTCTTGCCTTCGGTGATCGCGAGTTCGACCCACGTCGTGGGAATGGCCGCGCGGTAGCGGATCGGCGGCACGCGCGGCCAGAGTTCGGACGGTGCATCGATGACGCGCGCCTGACACGGACGCGTCACATAGTCGCCCAGGTCGACGCCGGCCGCGAGGTTGATGAGCGCCGCTTCGTCGGGCGCGCCTTCCACTTGGGCCCAGTAGCGTTTGACGAGCTTGTGGCGCGGCTCGGCGATGCGCGCTTGCAGGGCGCCGTCATCGGTGAGCAGCAGCAGCCCCTCGCTGTCCGCGTCGAGCCGGCCTGCCGGATAGACGCCCGGCACGTCGACCCAATCGCCGAGCGATGGGCGCGTTTCGTGGGCCGAGAACTGGCAGATAGTGCCGAACGGTTTGTTGAGAGCGATAAGTCGCATGACGTCGATCGAAGCGAAGCGCGCGGATGCAAGCACGGAAAGAGGCCTTCCCGAACAGCACGCAGTTCGGGCGCGCGTACGGGCGCGGCATGGAACTGGCCGGGCCTCTATGGCAAATGGCGGAATCTTAATGCATAATACGGAACGCCTAAGTCTTTTGTCTTATATAAGACCCAAGACTGACCGCCTCGCTTTGCCTTCTATCTTCCCGTGGCGCCGCGTGCCGCATGCGGTGCGTCGGGCGTGCTTGAACCCGAATCGATTCGGGCGGTGCGCGTCGCAGCCGCCGCCGATCGGACGTGGGCTAGAATAGCCATCCAGCCGCATTGGCGCGGCCGCATCGAGCGCGCCGAACCGAAGATTGGGCAAGTGCTGCGCGTCAGCGCTCGGGAGACTGCGCCCCGGGTGCGCCGTTACCGCACATCATTGCTTTCCACCCGCACAGCCAACACTGGAGTCGATCATGCCGTATCAGCACATCAAGGTTCCGACGGGCGGTGACAAGATCACCGTCAACGCGGACTTCTCGCTCAACGTTTCCGACCAGCCGATCATCCCCTACATCGAAGGCGACGGCACGGGCTTCGACATCACGCCCGTGATGATCAAGGTGGTCGATGCGGCAGTCGAGAAGGCGTACGGCGGCAAGCGCAAGATCCACTGGATGGAAATCTACGCGGGCGAGAAGGCGACGAAGGTCTATGGTCCCGACGTGTGGCTGCCCGAGGAAACGCTGCAGGTGCTCAAGGACTACGTCGTGTCGATCAAGGGGCCGCTGACGACGCCCGTCGGCGGCGGCATCCGTTCGCTGAACGTCGCGCTGCGCCAGGAGCTGGACCTGTACGTCTGCCTGCGCCCCGTTCAATACTTCAAGGGCGTGCCCTCGCCGGTGCGCGAGCCGGAAAAGACCAACATGGTGATTTTCCGCGAGAACTCGGAAGACATCTACGCCGGCATCGAGTGGGCGGCCGAATCGGAGCAGGCCAAGAAGGTCATCAAGTTCCTGCGCGAGGAAATGGGCGTCAAGAAGATCCGCTTCCCCGAAACGTCGGGCATCGGCGTCAAGCCCGTCTCACGTGAAGGTACCGAGCGCCTTGTGCGCAAGGCGATCCAGTACGCGATCGACAACGACCGCCGCTCGGTCACGCTCGTGCACAAGGGCAACATCATGAAGTTCACGGAAGGCGCGTTCCGTGACGCCGGCTATGCGCTGGCCCAGAAGGAATTCGGCGCCGAGCTCGTGGACGGCGGCCCGTGGATGAAGTTCAAGAACCCGAAGACGGGCAACGACATCGTCGTGAAGGACGTGATCGCCGACGCGTTCCTGCAGCAAATCCTGCTGCGTCCGGCCGAATACGACGTGATCGCCACGCTGAACCTGAACGGCGACTACGTTTCGGACGCGCTGGCCGCGCAAGTGGGCGGCATCGGCATCGCCCCGGGCGCGAACCTGTCCGATTCCGTGGCGATGTTCGAAGCCACGCACGGTACGGCGCCGAAGTACGCGGGCAAGGATTACGTGAACCCGGGTTCGGAAATCCTGTCGGCCGAAATGATGCTGCGCCACATGGGCTGGACGGAAGCCGCCGACGTGATCATCGCGTCGATGGAAAAATCGATCCTGCAAAAGCGTGTCACGTATGACTTCGCACGTCTGATGGAAGGCGCGACGCAGGTTTCCTGCTCGGGCTTCGGTCAGGTGATGATCGAGAATATGTAAGCGCAATTCGCCGAGTCCTCCGATGGACTCGGCAACCCTCGGTAGATCGACGTCTGCCAGGGACCAGGTGGTCTCGGTAAACCCTACGGTGCTTGACCCGTAGGGTTTATTTTTTCTTCTCGGCGTTCGTCGCGGCTCAGGGCTGCGTCAGCGTTTCCTGCAACGCCTTGATTCCGTCGCTCCTGAGCCATGTCGTCAGCTGGTCAATCCCGGCAGACGCCCCGACGTTTCCGTTGCTATGCACGAGTTCGGCGCAGACGCCGGCTGCTGCCGTAATGATGCGCGCCGTTTCGGGAACGTAGGGCAGATCGTTGTTCGTGTCATGTCGTGATCGAATAACGGCATACCGCGTAGCTTCGGAGATCGCCCATGCGCTTGTTACGACTTCGAAGGCCGACAATTTCCTACCTCCGATAAGCGCCGATCGTGTTCGAGCATCTTCGGAATACCCGAGTGTCTCCAGTTGCTCGCAAAAATCGATCGCCGCAGTGAACACGCTTCGAATCTGATCCCAGTCTGTGGTGGGAAGGGTGGGCATCAAGCACTCCATTGATTAAGGGCGTGAACAGAAGCGTAGCATTCTTAGTATCCTGCTCGGCCTCGGTCGGGTGATAATCGAGAGCACGTGAGGCGTGCCACGTCTCTTCGTAGTATCCGGAAAGCCCCGGCGAGCACGTTGTGCCGCCGGGGTTTTGTTTTCTCTCAACCTATCCTTAATGCCTCGCATGTCTGATTCGATTTTGATTCGTCCATACGAACCGCGCGATTTGCCTGAAACGGCTCGATTGTTCGATTTATATCGACAATTCTACGAGCAACGCGCCGATCTGCCGCTAGCCGAACGATTTATTCGCGCCAGAACTGAAAATGCGGAATCGGTCATCTTGGTCGCAGATGCCGGAGAAGGCATGCTAGGCGGCTTCTGCCAGCTTTATCCGTCATTCTGCTCGGTGGCAGCCGGCCCGATTTACGTGCTTTACGATTTGTTCGTCGCGCCGAGCGTTCGCAGGGGCGGCGTGGGCAAGGCGCTATTGGCGGCGGCGCATGAGCGTGCGCGCGGCGATGGGAAGGTGCGGATGGATCTGACGACCGCGAAGACGAACGCCACCGCTCAGTCGCTCTACGAATCGATGGGCTGGGTGCGCGACGGGGTGTTCTACACGTACACCTTGGACGTGAGCCGCTAGCGCGAGGCCCGGCGCGCGATGGGCGCGCCCGAATGAAAAAAACCCGGCCGAAGCCGGGTTTTCATGGGCGCTGCAATCGAACCAGTCTTAAGCTGCGGACTGAATGTTCGACGCTTGCTTGCCCTTCGGTCCTTGCACGACCTCGAAGCTCACCTTCTGGCCTTCCTTGAGCGTTTTGAAACCGTTCATCTGGATGGCCGAGAAATGCGCAAACAGATCCTCACCGCCTTCATCGGGCGTGATGAATCCGAAGCCTTTCGCGTCATTGAACCATTTGACCGTACCAGTTGCCATACCAACTTCCCCTGTAACTCATGTCCTACCACGAGCATGCTCGAAAAGCTCGACAGCCGACGATGCGACCGCCCCCTCCGCACTAGCTCACCTCGGCATTTTTTTTCGTACTCCCACTTCCTGCGGCTAGCTGAAAAAAGTGCCAGCTTGATTGTTGGATCTCTTTAAGCAGGTGTCAAGTGAATTTTGAGATGTTTCTTGGAGCGTTGCATCAAAAGGCAGGATTCAGGGTTTCTCCCGCTTTTGGTTTGTGCGCTGGCGCAAGCGGCAGCGCTTGAAAAGTCGCATAATCGCTTCAAATGTGTCCGGTGCGGCCGCATGCGTTGCGCGGGAGCCCGGATGCGGTGGGCTCCGGAACGTCGGCACGCTATGTGCGATACTCGGTGCGGTCGGTGCTTTCGTTGCGGCGCGATGCTTGCGCGGGCGGGCAGGACGGCGGCGCGAGGATGCGCACGATGCGGGCAGCCGCGGCGAGCGATGCGCGAAGGCGCGTGCTTCGCCGCCTGGCGGCCCGGTCCACCAACCGGTCGGTCGGGTTTCCGCGCGGATTGCGGGCTCGCCCGAGTTGTTTAGAATGGGTGTATGGCGATTATCCCAGACAAGCAGGATGGCACCGTACTGGAGCGGCAGGAAAAAGCGCTGAAACCGCCGTCCATGTATAAGGTTGTCTTGCTCAATGACGATTTCACGCCAATGGAATTTGTCGTGATGATCGTGCAGGAATACTTCAGTAAAGATAGAGAGACCGCTACGCAGATCATGTTGAAGGTGCATCGCGAAGGGCGGGGAGTATGTGGGGTCTATACGCGGGATATCGCGTCGACCAAGGTCGAGCAGGTTGTTACGCACGCACGGCAAGCGGGGCATCCGCTGCAGTGCGTGATGGAGGAAGCATGATTGCCCAGGAACTGGAAGTCAGCTTGCACATGGCGTTTATGGAAGCACGCCAGGCGCGGCATGAGTTCATCACGGTCGAACATCTCTTGTTGGCGTTGCTGGACAATCCAACGGCTGCCGAGGTGTTGCGCGCGTGCGCTGCCAACATCGAGGATCTGCGCCAGAACCTGCGCAACTTCATCCACGACAACACGCCGACGGTGCCCGGCACCGACGACGTGGACACGCAGCCGACGCTCGGTTTTCAGCGCGTGATTCAGCGCGCGATCATGCACGTGCAGTCGACCTCGAACGGCAAGAAGGAAGTTACGGGCGCGAATGTGCTCGTCGCGATCTTCGGCGAGAAGGATTCGCATGCCGTCTACTACCTGCAGCAGCAGGGCGTGACGCGGCTCGACGTGGTGAACTTCATCTCGCACGGCATCGCGAAGACGGGCGGCAGCGACGCGGCGAAGGCAGGCGAGGCGAACGCGGAAGCGGAAGACGCCGCATCGCAGAAGGAAACGCCGCTCGCACAGTTCACGCAGAATCTGAATCAGATGGCCAAGGACGGCCGCATCGATCCGCTCATCGGCCGCGAGCCGGAAGTCGAGCGTGTCGTGCAGGTGCTGTGCCGTCGGCGTAAGAACAATCCGCTGCTCGTGGGCGAGGCCGGTGTCGGCAAGACCGCGATCGCGGAAGGGCTCGCCTGGCGCATCACGCGCGGCGAGGTGCCCGACATCCTGGCTGACGCACAGGTCTATTCGCTCGACATGGGCGCACTGCTCGCCGGCACGAAATACCGCGGCGATTTCGAGCAGCGTTTGAAGACCGTGCTCAAGGAACTCAAAGAGCGTCCGCACGCGATTCTGTTCATCGACGAGATCCACACGCTGATCGGCGCGGGCGCCGCTTCGGGCGGTACGCTCGACGCGTCGAACTTGCTCAAGCCGGCGCTGTCCTCGGGCACGCTCAAGTGCATCGGCGCGACGACCTTCACCGAGTACCGCGGCATCTTCGAAAAAGATGCGGCGCTGTCGCGGCGCTTCCAGAAGATCGACGTGACGGAACCTACCGTCGAGCAGACCGTCGCGATCTTGCGTGGCCTGAAGTCGCGCTTCGAGGAGCATCACGGCGTCAAGTATTCGTCGGGCGCGCTCTCGGCGGCGGCTGAACTCTCCGCTCGCTTCATCACCGATCGCCATCTGCCGGACAAGGCGATCGACGTGATCGACGAAGCGGGCGCGGCGCAGCGCATCCTGCCGAAGTCCAAGCAGAAGAAGACGATCGGCAAGGGCGAAATCGAGGAAATCATTTCCAAGATCGCACGCGTGCCGGCGCAAAGCGTGTCGCAGGACGACCGCAGCAAGCTGCAAACGCTCGATCGCGATTTGAAGTCCGTGGTGTTCGGGCAAGACCCGGCTATCGACGCGCTCTCGGCCGCGATCAAGATGGCGCGCGCGGGCTTGGGCAAGACCGATAAGCCGATCGGCGCGTTCCTGTTCTCGGGCCCGACGGGTGTCGGCAAGACCGAGGTCGCGCGTCAGCTCGCGTTCACGCTCGGGATCGAGCTGATTCGCTTCGACATGTCGGAGTACATGGAACGGCATGCCGTCAGCCGCTTGATCGGTGCGCCGCCCGGCTATGTCGGCTTCGACCAAGGTGGGCTGCTGACCGAGGCCGTGACGAAGAAGCCGCATTGCGTGTTGCTGCTCGATGAAATCGAGAAAGCGCATCCGGACATCTTCAACGTGCTGCTTCAGGTCATGGACCACGGCACGCTGACCGACAACAACGGACGCAAGGCCGATTTCCGCAACGTCATCATCATCATGACGACGAATGCGGGTGCGGAATCGATGCAAAAGGGTACGATCGGCTTCACGACGCGCCGCGAAACCGGCGACGAAATGGCCGATATCAAGCGGATGTTCACGCCCGAGTTCCGCAACCGGCTCGACTCGGTCATCAGCTTCCGCTCGCTCGATGAGGAAATCATCATGCGCGTGGTCGACAAGTTCCTCATGCAACTGGAAGATCAGTTGCACGAGAAGAAGGTCGACGCCCTGTTCACCGATGCGCTGCGCAAGCATCTCGCGAAGCACGGTTTCGATCCGTTGATGGGTGCGCGTCCGATGCAGCGGCTGATTCAGGATACGATTCGCCGCGCCCTGGCCGACGAGTTGCTGTTCGGCAAGCTGATGAACGGCGGCCGGGTGACGGTCGACGTCGACGAAAGCGACAAGGTGCAACTGACGTTCGACGAGAACGCCGCTCCCCGCAATCCGAGCCCGGAGACGGTCGAAGTCGAGTAATCGAGCAGGGACAGGCGAAGGGGTTCGCCGACGCGGGAACGGCGCTTCGAAATTTGAAGCGCCGTTTTTGCTTGGGGCTCGCTGTTTTGCACGCAAAACACGATTACGAACGGGCTATGGTCCGCGCACTGTGCCAGAAGCCGGCATGAATGGCGGCTCAGTCGAAGTGCCGTTGACGGACGGCTTCGCTCCATTCCGGAGGCAGCCGCGAACGGTAACGGTGTCGTCGCCAGAGACGATACGGTTTGAGCAACGAGGAAAGCCCTCGCAATCGATGTGAGATATCGATGCGGTTCCACACTGCACCGCGCCCCCGAGGTTGTCGTCGGCTGCGGTGATCACTTTTTTTGCGCTTCCCCCCAATATCGAGCAGTCGGTCTCGAGGGCTTTCTGGGCCTCGGAATCGGGCTCGCGGCTGTCTCCCGGCTACGCTCTCGACGTTAATTAGTCTGATATTTATGCGCAACTGTGGAACCCAGCAAAAAAAGGGGCATGCTTGCGGGCGTTCTGCGATGAGCGCATCGGTTGAGGGAGCTAGATGAAGGCCAAAAGCTCGCAGCATATTGATTACCAACGAATTCCACGCTCAATCGGAGCGATGGGTAAAGATTATCCAGACGGATATGTCGGTAAGCCGCACAGCCATCCGCGGGCGCAGTTTCTCTACGCTACTGCGGGTGTCATGGAAGTGCAGACACCCGACACACTTTGGGTTGTCCCGCCGCAGCGGGCGCTGTGGATTCCAGCGGGGACGATTCACGAGACGCGCATGCGGGGCCGCGTCTCGCTGCGAACGCTCTATGTCGATACAGCGCACTGCGCATCCGACGCGCCGGATCGGGCGACAGCGATCCGGGTGTCTCCACTGTTGCGGGAGTTGGTCATACGCGCCGTCGAGATGCCGGTGGAGTATGAACTGGGTGGGCGCGACGAGTTGGTGATCCAGTTGATCCTTCATGAAATCGACTGGCGAGCCAGGCCGAGGCTCTCAATCGCACGCCCTCGGGACCCGCGGCTGCGACGAATTTTCGAAGGCGTGCACAACACTCCTGCGGATGCACGTAGCCTGCAGGATTGGGCCCGAATTGTTGGTGCGTCCAGTCGTACGCTTGTTAGATTGTTCCGGGCAGAGCTTGGCTTGTCGTTCCGAGATTGGCGTCAACAGATGCGCTTGCTGGCTGCAATTCCGCTGCTCACAGCGGGGACGCCCATTACCAAGGTAGCTGGTGATGTTGGTTACGACACGCCCAGCGGTTTTTCCTTGATGTTCCGCCGTGTCATGGGCATGACGCCGAGCCAGTACTTGTCACACCGCTAATGGCAGCCTTGGGTCTCCGCGCGCGAATTGCTGCGGCGACAGGTGGATATCCGGTGATACCAGATGAGGTATGAATTCATGGAGGTTGCTGAACACCACCGCACCCTGCGCACGAAGTGCGCGTCCCGATAGCGAGTCGGAGCTTCCGATGCCAACGAACCCGAGCCCAAGTTCTGCCGCGACCCGCAGATCCCACAACCCATCCCCAATCGACGTGACGGCCTGGGGACTGGGAATATCGTAGACATGCATCGCGCGGTTCACAGCAGCTGCGACCAGATTCCGACGCGACGCATGCTCAGACGACGTGATGAGCACCTCTTCGGCAAAGTCGATTCCGACGGCACGAAGCTTACGTCGACTGACTGATCGGATTCCACCCGTTGCGAATACGACGCCCCAACGGCTCTGGGCTGCGGCAAGTACCAAAGCGCGAGCGCCAGACACTTCATGGAGCCCATGCTCAGCCAACTGTATGGAAAACCGATTGTCTAAATCGCGCTCGAAACCTGTCATCGTGTCTGACGTGGGCGCCTCGATGCCATTCTGCGCTATGGCGTGAGCGAAGATTCCTGTGTCGGTATGGTGTGGGTAGCTTCCCCAGTCGGTATTGAGACGTGTGAGGCGGAGAGCTTGCATAGCGCCAAGCAAGGCCTCCTGATGCATCGCCACGGAATCTGTCAGGGTTCCGTCGATGTCCAGCACAAGAATGCAGTCCTTTTCCATTTCCAGAGATTGATTTGCGCTATCTATCGTGGCGAGGCGCGGGGCTGCGCGATGGAACGGCGGCTCGCCCTGCGGTCCGATTTCGAGATGCCAAGGAACTCAACGGCGAAAGAAGTCTACGTTG
>DATJJH010000194.1:0-27408 GCA_035492395.1 Trinickia sp.
TCAGTTGTGCGGCGGCGCCGAACGCGATAGCGCCCGCCCCGAGAATGCCGATTCGCATGAATCACCCCGTAATCGCAGTGGCTTCCGATGAAGCCGTTGAATGAGGGGTGCGAGTCTAGAGACGCGGATTTAGCCGGTCAAAGACCGATTTGGCGGTCGTCTATTCCGGCGAGTTATGGCTGCCCCGGGGACAATCGCCACGGAGTTGTCATGGATTCATCCGAAGTGAAACGCGGGCTCGTCACGGTCGTCTCGGCCCACGTTGCACAGCTCGAAAGGCTGGAGAGGGATAACCCGAGTTATAACCTCTAGGAATACGCGGCGCGAATATCGGCCTTTGACACATAAAATTGACGGTCCTACCGTAGGGACGCTTTCCCACGTTGCATGCGACCTGCATCTTCCCCTTACGGACCCATGAACAGTCGAATCCTCCCCTTACTCTTCACGACGTTCGCCGCTGCCGCCGGCAGCGCCGCGCTTGCGTCGACGGCATTCGCGCAGACCGATCCACGCCCGGTGATTCGCGTCAGTTCGGGCGCTGAAGACATCGCAACGCTCGACCCCGATCGCGCTACCTCGACCAACGACGTCAGCGTCGTGGCCGAACTGTTCAACGGACTCGTGCGATTCGCGCCGGGCAGTGCGGATCCGAAGTCGCTCGAACCCGATCTGGCCGAGAGTTGGCAATCGTCGAGCGATAGCAAGGTATGGACGTTTCATTTGCGCCATGGCGTCAAGTTTCAGGGCGACTGGGGCGAGTTGACTTCGGCCGATGTCGTCTATTCGCTCAAACGCGCGGCGGACCCGAAGCGATCGAGCTTCGCGGCCGACTTCGTCGAGATCGACAAAATCGATGCGCCGGATCTCTATACCGTCCGCGTCACGCTGAAGTACCCCGACGCAACGTTTCTGGGGCGCGTGTCGAACTATCACGGCGGTTACATCGTCAGCATGAAAGCGGCCGAGAAATACGGCAACCAATTCGGCAATCATCCCATCGGTACAGGGCCGTTCACGTTCGGTCAGCATGTCACGCAGCAGTTCTTGAAGCTCGTCGCCAACGATCAATATTTTCGCGGCAAGCCCAAACTCGCCGGCATTACCTATCGCATGATCCCGTCGGACAGCGATCGCGAATTGGCGTTCGCGTCGGGCGAACTCGACGTCATCTACGGCAAACGCGAGAAGCGCTGGGTGGAGCGCGAACGAAAGCGCAAGGGCGCGCACGTCGACATTTTCCAGCCCGCGGAGTTTCGCACGTTGTTCCTCAATCGCACGATCAAACCGCTCGACAACATCTTGGTGCGCAAGGCGATCGCGGCATCGATCAACGTCGACGAGATCATGCATTACGTGGGCGCCGACGTGGCGATCAAGGGGTGTTCGTCCGTTCCGCCGGGTTACCTAGGCGAAGATTGCGCGAGCGGCGGCTATGCCTACAACGTGGCCAATGCACGCAAGCTGCTGACGCAGGCCGGCTATCCGAACGGCATCACGATCAAGTCGATCGTGTCGAACATCTCGGCGCAGCAGCCGATCATGGAGATCGTTCAAGCGCAGTTGGCGCAGGCCGGTATCAAGCTCGACATGCAGATCGTCGATCATTCGACCTATCAGGCTCAAAGCCGGAAAGACTTGAGTGGGCTTGTGTTCTATGGCGCCGCGCGCTATCCGAGCGCCGATATTTGGCTGAACGAGTTCTACGATTCGGCGGCGTCGGTGAATACGCCGACGGCGATGTCGAATTTCTCGCACTGCTCGGTGGCGGATGCCGATATCCGCGCGGCGCACGTGGAACCGGATGTGAACAAGAAGCTTGCGTTGTGGAAGAGCGCGCAGCAAAAAATTCACGACGATGTTTGCTCGGTGCCGCTGTTCGGTTTGCTTCAAGTGTGGGTGCACAGCGATAAGGTGCAGTATGGATACGACTTGAAAGGTTCGCTCAATCTCGCCCCGATCATTACTGAGCAAACCACGATGGCTGCGCATTGATTGCCTTGACTTTGGATCCTGTCCGGTGCGATCCCTATCTGGGATCGCTCTATAAGGCATAGCGTTCGCAGGCCGGACACGATAGATTTTTCGACACTTCCATGACATTAGATAGTAGTCCTAATCATAAATTGGACACCCGATCTTACGACGTGATCGTCGCCGGGGCGGGTGTCGTGGGAAGCGCGGTGGCGTACGGTCTCGCTCGGCACGGCCTGCGAGTGCTCGTACTCGACGGCGCCGACGGCGATCTGCGCGCTGCGAAGGCCAACTTCGGCCTCGTTTGGGTGCAGGGGAAAGGCTTCGGTCAGCCGGCCTATCAGCAGCTCACGCGGCGCAGCGCGGCGTTGTGGCCCGCGTTCGCGCGCGACTTGACGGCCGATAGCGGCATCGAACTCGACTACCGCGCGCAGGGCGGCATCCACTTCTGCGTCGGCCAAGCGCAATGGGAGCAGCGGGCTGCGAAGCTTGCTCGTATGACCGAGGAATTGCCGGGCGAGGAAAGCTGCACGGAAATGCTCGATCGCGGGCAATTGCAACGCCTCTTTCCGAAGGTGCGATTCGGGCCCGAAGTGAGCGGGGCGAGCTATGGGCGCATGGACGGCGACGTCAATCCGCTGCGCTTGCTGGCCGCGTTGCAGCGTTCGCTTCAGGTACGGGGCGCGCGCTTGCGCACGAATAGTCCCGTTTCGCGCATCGAACCGCTTACCGGCGGCGGCTTCTCCGTGCACGTGGGCGACCGGCGCTTCGAGGCGGCTCGAGTGCTCGTCGCCGCCGGCCTCGGCTCGTCGGCGCTCGGTCCCATGGTTGGGCTGGACGTTCCGTTGCGGCCCCAGCGGGGGCAGCTTCTGGTGACCGAGCGGTTGGCGCCGACGTTGCCCTTGCCGGCAAGCGGGCTCCGTCAAACGGCTGAAGGCACCGTCATGATCGGCGTGACGCAGGAGAACGTCGGCTTCGACCTGACTACCACCACCGCGGCGGCGGCGCACATGAGCCGACAAGCTGCGCGCATATGGCCCGCGCTGCGGCACGCGCAGCTCGTGCGGCATTGGTCATGCCTGCGCGTCATGACGCCGGACGGCTGCCCAGTCTATGCCGAGTCCGCCGCTTACCCCGGCGCCGGGATCGCGCTCTGCCACTCGGGCATCACGCTCGCCGCCTTCCACGCTGGGCCGCTGGCCGCCGCATTCGCGCAAGCCCGGATTCCAGACGAACTACAGATCTTTCACCATGGACGCTTCAATGTTCCGCAAACTGCATGACCCCGGGGAGAAGGCCCTCGACTTGACTGTGACGATAGATGGGCAGGCGGTCAGCGCCGAACCGGGCGAAAGCGTGGCCGCCGTGCTGCTGCGGCTCGATTCGCCGATCTCGCGCACGACGCCTGTCAACGGCAGCCCGCGTACGCCGTACTGCATGATGGGCGTATGCTTCGAGTGCTTGGCCAACGTGGATGGCATGGCTTCTGTCCAGACGTGCCTCGTGCCCGTGCGCGATGGCATGCGCATTACGCGGCAGCACGGCCGCCGCGTGCTTGCGGTGACGCCGCGCGACGAAACCGCGGGGGACGTGAGCGTCTCTAGCGGTGGTTCGCGGCAAGGAGTATCGCAATGAGCCGCGCAGTCGATTTACTCATCGTTGGGGCAGGCCCAGCGGGTATGAGCGCCGCGCTGCGGGCGTGCCGCCTCGGCCTGAGCGTGCTGGTCGTGGACGATCAGCCGGCGCCGGGCGGTCAGATCTGGCGCGCGGTCGAAACGCGGGCGTGCACTCGAACCGGGCAGTTGCTGGGCGAGGAATATACCGCCGGTCTTCAGTTGGCGCGCGCGTTTCACGAGAGTGGCGCGCTTTACGAACCCCGTACGCAGGTGTGGCAAATCGAACCGGGCTGGCAGGTCTTCATGAGCCGAGACCAGCAAGCGCAATGCGTGCAAGCGGCGAACGTGGTGTTGGCGACGGGCGCTCAGGAACGACCGGCGCCGTTTCCGGGTTGGACGTTGCCGGGGGTGCTGCCGGTAGGGGCCGCACAAATTCTCCTGAAGACGGCGCGCGAGATTCCCAAGGGGCCGGTGTGGGTGGCGGGCAGCGGGCCGCTCGTCCTGCTTTACATGGTCCAACTGCTGCGCGCCGGCGGCACGATCGCCGGTTGGCTCGATACGGCGCCCTCCGGGGGGTGGTCCCGCGCATTGCCTCATCTTGCCGCGGCAATGCGCGCCTGGAAAGACATCCTCAAGGGCGTGAGATGGATGCGTGAATTGCGCCGCGCGGGCTTTCCCATCGTTCGAGGCGTGACGCAGCTACGGGGGGAGGGCAGCGATCGCTTGGAGCATGTCGTCTATCGCACGGCCGATGGGCAGTCGCAACGGGTGGCGGTCGATCTGCTGCTGGTTCACGAAGGCGTCGTGCCTTCGATTCATATGACACAGGCGCTCGGTTGCGCGCATGAGTGGCGCGCCGATCAGCGCTGTTTGGCGCCGAGCGTCGACGAATGGGGGCAGACGAGCAAGCCGGGGATTTTCGTGGCCGGCGACGGTGCGGGCATCGGCGGCGCGCGCGCGGCGTGCACCCGTGGCGAACTGGCCGCGGTGGGCGCCGCCTTGCGCGCCGGCAAGTTGAACGAAGACGAAGCCCGCCGTATCGCGTCGCCTTTGCGACGGACGCTTGCCGATCAATTGTCGATTCGCCCGATGCTCGATGCCCTGTACCCGCCGCGCGCGGAGTTGTTCGAACCGGCGGACGAAACAGTCGTATGCCGTTGCGAGGAGCTGACCGCCGGCCAGATTCGCGCCGCCGCGCGCATCGGCCAGCCCGGCCCGAACCAGATCAAGGCTTTCACGCGCGCCGGCATGGGGCCGTGCCAAGGCCGCCAATGCGCGTACACCGTCGCCCATATTCTGGCCGGGGCGCATGGAAAGGGCGTCGAGCAAATCGGGTTTTATCGCATTCGTCCACCGTTGAAGCCATTGACGCTCGGCGAGCTGGCCTCGCTCGATACGGGGGGCGACACGTGATGGGCCAGGCAGTATTCGACGTCGCCGTGATCGGCGGCGGCTTGCATGGTTTATCGGCTGCATTGCATTTGGCCCGCGCGGGCAAGCGCGTGGTCGTGCTCGAGCGGGCGTGGGTGGGCAGGCATGCGTCGGGAGCCTCCGCGGCGGGCGTGCGCACGCTCAATCGCGACCTGCGCGAATTGGACCTTGCGCTCGAATCGATGGACATGTGGCGCCATATCGCCTCGCTCGTCGGCGACGATTGCGGCTTTCATGCCCACGGACAGATCTGTGTGGCCGAAGATGCGGCGAACCTGTCGAAGCTCGAGGCGCGCGTAGCCGAGTTGAACGCCAAGGGATACACCCATGAGGCCATCATCGACGGCACGGAATTGCGCCGACGTGTGCCCGCGATCAGCGCGCACTGCGTGGGCGCATCGATCGCGGCCGACAACGGCGCTGCGGATCCGCATCGTACGCTGGCTGCATTCCGGCGCAGTGCGCAAGCGGCGGGCGTCGTGATCCGCGAAGGGCACGGCGTGTGCGGCATCGAACGCCGCGGTCAGGACTGGGCGATCGAGATCGAGCGCAACGGCCATGCCGCGAGCGAGCACGACGGCCCGCTCGTCGTGCCCGTGCTTGTCAATGCGGCCGGCGCCTGGGCAGGCCGCATCGCAGCGATGGTCGGCGACATCATTGCGCTGGGCACGAAGGCTTCCATGATGATCGTTTCCGAGCGCATCGCGCCGATGATCGAGCCTGTCGTATCGATCATGGGGCGCTCGCTCTCGTTCAAGCAATCGGATCAGGGCACGCTTGTGATCGGCGGTGGCTTGCAAGGCGTGCCCGATCTCGACCGTGAGACCTCCGAGGTGCGCATGGGCATCTTGAGCAAAGGCGCTCGCGCAGCGACCGATTTGTTCCCTTGCGTGCGCGACGTTCGCATCGTGCGGGTCTGGTCCGGTCTCGAAGCGAAAACGGTGGACTTGCTGCCGATCGTCGGACCGGCCGTCAACGCGCCTGGCGTGTTCCATGCGTTCGGATACTCCGGGCACGGCTTCCAGCTCGCCCCAGTGGTCGGCGCCGCCCTGGCCGATTTGATCGTCAACGGTTCAACGCGCCGCGCCATCGCTCTGCTTAACGCGCAACGCTTGATCGTCGCACCGCATTCGGAGGTTTCCGCATGATTCGATACACCGTCAAGCGCCTACTGCTTGCGATCCCAACCCTGCTCGCCATGCTGACCGCCGTGTTCGTGCTCGTGCGTCTCGTGCCCGGCGACCCGGCCGCCGCGATGCTGGGCGATCAGGCGAGCGCGCAGGCGCTGGCCGCGTTGCGAAGTCAATTGGGCCTGGATCTGCCGCTGCGCACGCAGTACGTGCATTTCTTGACCGACGTGCTGAGCGGCAATTTAGGCCACTCGCTCGCGAACGGGCAGAGCGTGCTGCGGGAAGTCGCGGCCGTGCTGCCGTGGACGCTGCAACTCACGGTCGCGGCCATTCTGATCGGCGTCGGCTTGGGGCTACCGCTAGGTATTTGGGCCGCTTTGCGACGCAATGCTTGGCCCGACTACGTGACGCGCGTTCTGTCGTTGGCCGGTCTGTCGTTCCCGGCCTTCGTCTCGGGCATCTTGATGCTGCTCGCGTTTGCCATCGAGCTCGATTGGTTTCCGGTGATCGGCAGCACGACCTCCGGCAATCCTTGGGGGCAGTGGCGCGGCCTGGCGCTACCCGCCTTCAACCTCGGCTTGATCATGACGGGCTATGTAACGCGCGTCACCCGTTCGTCGATGCTCGGCGTGCTCGGCGAGGACTACATCCGCACCGCGCGCGCCAAGGGCTTGCGGCCGTATCAATTGATCATGCGGCACGCTTTGCGCAATGCATTGATCCCGATCCTGACGGTCGTCGGCCTGTATTTCGGCACGCTAATCGGCAATTCGGTGCTGACCGAGATCGTGTTCAATCGGCCCGGCATCGGCAAGCTGATCCTGGGCGCCTTGAACTCGCGCGATTACACCTTGCTGCAAGGCTTGATGATCGTGTTCGCGGTTTGCGTAATCGTCGTCAATCTGTTGACCGACCTCGCCTATGCGTGGGTCGACCCTCGAGTGAAATACAAATGAGCACCGTGGCAACTTCGTCTCCTACCCCCGCGCCTGCCGCCAGAATCGATACGCTGTGGCGAACCCTGCTCGGCAATCGCATCGCGTGGATCGGTTTGATTCTGCTCGCGATCGTCGTGCTCGCGGCCGCCTTCGCCCCGTGGATCGCGCCGCACGATCCGATCGAGCAGCACATCGCCTATCGTCTGGACCCGCCCTCCGCCCAGTATTGGCTGGGCACCGATAGTTACGGACGCGACGTGCTCTCTCGCTTGATCTACGGCGCGCGCATTTCGTTGCTGGTCGGCTTTCTCGCCGTGTTGATCGCCATGGTGGTGGGCTCGTCGCTCGGCATCCTGGCGGGCTATCTCGGCGGCTGGGTCGATCAGCTCGTGATGGGGCTCGTCGATGTTCTGCTGTCGTTTCCCGCGCTGTTGCTCGGGCTGATGGTGGCGGCCATGCTCGGCGCAAGCCTGCAGAACCTGGTGGTGGCGATCGCCATTACGGAGATCGCCCCGTTCGTACGCGTGGCGCGCGCGCCGACGATCGCGCTCAAGCAGCGCGATTTCATCGAGGCGGGGCGTGCGCTCGGCTTCGGACCGATTCGTTTGATGGCCGTGCATATATTGCCCAACATGGTCTCCGAGGTGATCGTGCTCGGATCGATGTGGATGGCCACGGCCATCCGGACCGAAGCGTCGCTCAGTTTCATCGGGCTTGGCGTGCCGCCGCCGATCGCGACGTGGGGCGGCATGATTCGCGACGGGTTCGACAACATTCTCGATTCCTGGTGGCTGATCGTTTTTCCGTGTCTCGCCATTCTCGTGACGGTGCTGGCGCTGAACCTGCTTGGCGACGCGTTGCGCGATGCGCTCGACCCTAAACTTCGTGGAGAGAAGCGATGAGCGAGTCGTCCTCCCTACTCGAGATTCGCGAATTGCGCACCGAGTTTCGTATTCGCCGTCAGTGGCATGCTGCCGTGCGCGGGCTTTCCCTCGATATCGCGCGCAACGAGACGGTGGCGCTCGTAGGCGAATCGGGCAGCGGTAAAAGCGTGACCGCGCTATCGATCCTGCGGTTGCTGCCGACGACGGCGGCACGCCATGCGGGCGGTCGGATCCTGTTCGACGGGCGAGATTTGGCGACGTTGTCGGAAGCGCAGCTTGCACGCGTGCGCGGCAACCGAATTGCGATGGTGTTTCAAGACCCGATGACGTCGCTCAATCCGACGATGCGCGTGGGCGATCAAATCGTCGAAGCGATCCGTCAGCATCACGATGTGTCGCAGGCCGATGCGCGTCGGCGAGCGCTCGACGCCTTGCGGGAAGTCGGCATTCCGGGCGCGGAATGCCGCTACGCCGACTACCCGCATCAGTTCTCGGGCGGCATGCGCCAACGCGCGATGATCGCGATGGCGATCGCGTGCAAACCGGCGTTGCTCGTGGCGGATGAGCCCACCACGGCGCTTGACGTCACGATTCAAGCGCAGATCTTGGCGCTGCTCGCGCAGTTGAAGGCGGCTCACGGCACGGCCGTCTTGTTCATCACGCACAACCTGGGTGTGGTCGCGCAGATCGCCGATCGCGTGGCCGTGATGTATGCCGGGGAAATCGTCGAATTGGCGGACGTCGACGCGCTCTTCGCTCGACCTACGCACCCCTACACGCAAGCGTTGCTGCGCGCGATGCCCCGGGTCGATCGGGACATGGACGAGCTGCAAGGCATTCCGGGGCAGGCGCCTACCCTGGCGGCGATGCCGTCCGGTTGTGCGTTTGCGGCGCGCTGCCCGCACCGGCAAGCACGGTGCGAGCGAGAACACCCCGAATTGCTGCCCGTACCGGGCAGCGCCCCTTCCCACACGGTACGTTGCCCCGTTATGCATGAACAGCTACGAATGAATAGGGAGACGTCGCGATGAGTGAACTCTTGCGGGTCGACAATCTAGTCAAGCATTTCACTAGCGGGGGCGGGCGGCTCGGTGCGCCGAAGAAAGTCGTGCGCGCCGTCAACGAGGTGTCGTTCTCCGTCCCGCGCGGCAGTTCGATGGGGCTCGTGGGGGAATCCGGCTGCGGAAAATCGACGGTTGCGCGGACGTTGCTGCGGCTCATCGAGCCCGATTCGGGGTCGATCGTGTTCGACGGCATCGATCTGCGGCGCGCCGGCGGCGCGCAGATGCGCGCATTGCGTCAGCGCATTCAGATCGTGTTTCAGGACCCCTACGCATCGCTCAATCCGCGCCGTACGGTGCGGGAGACGCTCCAAGAGCCGCTACGCGTGCATCGTCGAGGCAACGCCCGCGCGATTGCCGAGAAGGTTGCGAAGACGCTGCTCGACGTGGGCTTGCCGCTCGACGCGCTCGATCGGTATCCGCACGAATTCTCCGGCGGCCAGCGCCAGCGGATCGGGATCGCGCGTGCGCTCGTGCTCGATCCGGAGTTGATCGTCGCCGACGAACCGGTGTCGGCCCTCGATGTTTCGGTCCAAGCGCAGATCCTGCAATTGCTCGCGAAGCTGCGCAAGGAGAGGGGGCTGTCGTTCGTGTTCGTCTCGCACGACCTTGGCGTCGTGCGTCAGTTCTGCGATACAGTGAGCGTCATGTATCTGGGGCGTATCGTCGAAAGCGGTCCCACGCGGATCTTGCTCGACGCACCTGCGCATCCGTATAGCCGGGTGTTGCGGGATTCGTCGCCGGTGCCGGACCCGGGCGAGCGGCTCGTCCTGTCGAAGATCGAGGGAGAGATACCGTCGCCCACGCGTCTGCCGGCCGGTTGCGCTTTCCATCCGCGTTGTCCGCGCGCCGCGGGGCCTTGCCGCGAGCAAGTGCCGAATTTGGGTGCGCTCGCGACGCAGCGGCAAGTGGCGTGCTACTTTCCGCTGAAGGGGCGCGAATGTGCGTAGCGATTTCGGGCGCCGCCATTGTTGAATCGATCGTTCGGGTGGTGACGGCATGAAGCATCAGGTGAACCTGCGGCAAATCGAGGCATTCAAGGCCGTCATCGAACAAGGCACCGTGAGCCGCGCCGCCGAAATCCTCTATATCTCCCAGCCGGCGGTCAGCAAGATGCTGACTCATTTGGAGGAAGACTCCGGTTTGACCTTGTTCGATCGCGTGCGAGGCAAGCTGGCGCCCACTCGCCAAGGCATGCGGCTGTACGGCGAGATCGATCGTATCTTCGCCGGCCTGCGGCAGCTCGAGCAGGCCATCGAATCGATTCGCCGGGATGAGCAGAGCCATCTGACAGTGGGCACGCTGCCGGCGTTGGGCGGCTCGTTCATCCGGCGTGTGACGCTCAATTTCTTGAAGACGCACCCTGAGGTCTCGCTGGCGATTCACTCGCGCAGTTCGCAAATCGTGACCGAGTGGCTCGTGACGCGTCAGCTCGACCTCGGGCTCGTGAACGGCTTGGTCGACAACACGTACATCTCGCGCGAACCGCTGATGGAGCATGCGCTCGTCTGCGCGTTGCCGCCCTCGCATCCTCTGTGCAAGAAGAAGGTCATCCGCCCGCGCGATTTGGACAATGTGCCCTTCGTCACGTTCTTCTTCATGAGCCAAACGCGCCAGTTGGTGGAAACCGTATTCGAAGATCACAACGTGCGGTTGAATGTCGTACTCGAAACCGACAATGCTCCGAGCGTTTGCGAATTCGTCGCGGCGGGGTTGGGGGTGTCGTTGATTCATCCGCTGTTCGGCGGCGGCATGCAAGAGCGCATCGTGCTGCGCCGCTTCGAGCCGGAAGTGTATTTTCGCTTTCAGCTTTGCCGGATGCCTGCGTCGCAGAACTCCGCGCTCGTCGACGCGTTTTTTCAAGAGGTTCGGAACGTGGCGGACGAGGTCGTGCGGGAAATGTCGGGGGCTTCGTAGAAGAAGGCCTTTTCTCACGATCCACCTCGTCTCTCTTTAGGCCCATGAAGGCTGGTTGCGCGTGCTGGCGACCGCTTTCCCCTCGTATGGGGCGAAACGCCGATACCGAACGCAGCTCGCGCCTCGCCCCACCGTATAACTCTTCGGAATGACCCACGCGAATAACGGACTTTGACAGCGAAATTTGCGCGCCCTATCGTGGGCCGCGAATCGAACGGGTGCCGCATTACCCATTTGCTTAGTACTACTAATAAAACTGGCAGGCGTGTGGCGCCGGTCGATCTGCAGCTCCAATTCACAAAACCTTTTGGTTAGGAGACAACTTGATGAAAAGTCGATTGGCTTTGATCGCGGCGTTGAGCGCCGCGTCGTGCGGGGCGTACGCTCAAAGTAACGTGACCTTGTACGGCATCTTGGACGAGGGCCTCGGGTTCGTCTCGAACTCGGGCGGCAAACATTTGTACAGCATGTCGAGCGGAAACATGCAGGGCAATCGTTGGGGCCTGCGTGGCACGGAAGACCTCGGTGGAAACCTGAAGGCGATCTTCGCCATCGAGAACGGCTTCGATCCGAGCACGGGCAAGCTGGGCCAAGGCGGCCTGGAGTTCGGGCGGCAGGCCTACGTCGGCCTGTCGGGCGACTTCGGCGCGGTGACGCTCGGACGCCAGTACGACTCCGTGGTCGATTACGTCGGCCGCCTCGAATTCGGCGATCAGTTCGGCGGAAGCATCACCGCCCATACCGGCGACATCGACAACTTCAACAACAGCTATCGCGTCAACAACGCGATCAAATTCAAGAGCGCAAGCTATCTCGGTCTAACGTTCGGCGGGCTGTACAGCTTGGGAGGAATCGCCGGCCAGCCGGGCCGCAATCAGATCTACTCGCTGGGCGCGGGCTACACGAATGGCCCGCTCACGCTGGGTATCGGCTATTTGAACGTGCGCAATCCGAACGTCAGCTTCTTTGGAAACAGTACGTCGGGGACCGTATCGGCGACGACCTCGAACGTGACCTCACCGGTCTACGCGGGCTACGGCTCGGCGAACACGTATCAGGTCATCGGCGCCGGCGGCGCGTACCGGTTGGGCGCGGCAATGATCGGTGCAACGTATTCGAACATCAAATTTGCGTCGCTCGGCGCGTCGTACGCGTCGCCCTTCGCCGGGCAATCGGCAACGTTCAACAACGGCGAGGTGAGCCTGCTGTATCGAGCCACGCCGGCGCTGTTGCTCGGAACCGCATATGACTATACGCGCGGCGGCCAGCTCCAAGGCCGCTCGGCCGCGCAGTATCACCAGGCGTCTCTGGGGATCGACTACTTCCTTTCCAAACGTACGGATCTCTATGCCGTCGGGGTGTTTCAGCGGGCCTTGGGCGATACCTTGTCGACATCCGGTACGACGGTTGTGCCCGCGGTCGCATCGATCAGCGGCTTGACCGCATCGACGAATCGAAATCAGCTGGCGGTGCGAGTCGGCATCCGTTCGAAGTTCTAAGCGAACGACGGCCAACGTTGCCCTGTTAGGACTTCCCATGCTTGCATCGATACGAACCAGAATACTCGCTACCTGCGTGGCGATCGTCATGGCGGCGTTGGTCATTACCGGTGTCATTAACTACTTCGTGGCTCGCGCGTACAACGAAAGGAGCATCGATCAAAATTTGGCGGCGGTGTCGGCGGGGCAGGCACGCGCCATTAGCGATTGGTTAGCGGCGAAAGCGGGCATCATGTCGTCGGTGAGTTCGGCCCAACTCGACGGCGACCCCGCGGTGTTTCTGCCACAACTGAAGCAGAGCGGCAATTTTGCGGCGTTCTACGTCGGGTTTCCCGATAAGCGACTGCTTTCCAGCTCCAGGTTAGGGAAAAGAGTCCCGTTGCCGACGACCGACCCGACGACGCGGCCGTTCTATCAACGGGCACTCGAAGCGGGCAAGCTCTCGCTGACTCGGCCTTACTTGACCGAGCTTTCGCGTCGGCTCGTCATTACGTTTTCGAGGCCCATCTTCGAGAACGGTGCGTTGAAATGCGTGATCGCGGCTGACGTGCCTTTGGATGTGATCAGTGCTACCGTCAATGAGATCCATCCTACGCCGGCCAGCTTTGCTTTCGTCGTCGACGACCGAGGCGTGATCATCGCTCACCCCGAAGCGCAACTGAATTTGAAGAGCGTCGCCGCATTGTCGCCGTCCCTGACAGCCCAGGCGATCGATCGGCTTTCCGATGGGGCGAAGCCGATGGCGATCAAGATCGGAGGAGCGCGCAAGCTGGTCCAGGCGCGAGCAATCGACGGGACGGGATGGCGGCTCGTCATTGCGCTCGACGAATCCGAAGCAATGGCGGGTCTGCATGCGCTAGCCGCGACGGAGTGGGTGAGCTTGGTGACCGTGGCCTCTATCGCGGCCCTGCTGATCGCGGCGCTGACTTCGCGGCCGTTCAAGCGGCTCTCCCAAGTGCGCGACGCCATGCAGCAGATCGGTTCCGGCAACGGTGCGCCGTCGGTGCGCTTGCCGGCGGCCGGCAATGACGAAGTGGCGGCAATCGCGCGATCGTTCAATTTGTTCGTCGACAAGATGAGCGTGGTGCTCGTTGAAATTCGCGACAGCAGTGGGGCAGTGAAGGACGTTGCAGCCGAAATTGCGGGCGGGACGCAGAATCTCTCCGCTCGGACGGAGTATGCGGCCTCGTCGCTGGAGCAAACGGCCGCCTCCATGCAGGAAATCTACGGCACGGTGATGCAATCGGCCGAGTTGGCGACTCAAGCCAGCGCGCTTGCCGAGGCCGCGTCGCACGTGGCGATGCGCGGCGGCGGCGCGGTCGACGAAGTGGTGTCGACCATGGAAGCGATCTCCGAATCGTCGAAGCGCATCGTCGATATCGTCGGCATGATCGAGGGCATTGCTTCGCAAACCAACATCTTGGCGCTCAATGCGGCTGTCGAAGCCGCGCGGGCCGGCGCGCAAGGGAGAGGGTTCGCGGTCGTGGCGGCGGAGGTTCGATCGCTGGCGCAGCGCTGCACGCAAGCGGCCAAAGAAATCAAGCAATTGATCCACGACGCGGCGAGCAAGGTGACCTCCGGCGCGCGGCTGGCGTCCGGTGCGGGTGCGACGATGCACGAGATGGTCGATAGCGTTCAGCGCGTCACGGCGATCATCGATCAAATCGCCGCGGCGACTGGTGAGCAAAGCACCGGCATCGGGCAGGTGAACCAAGCGGTCGCGCAACTCGACGAAGTGACACAGCAAAATGCGGCGCTCGTCGAGGAATCGTCCGCGGCGGCTCAGCATCTCGAGCAGCAGTCGGTCCGACTGTCGGACGCGGTGGCGAGCTTGCAGTTGGCGGAGCAGTAGCTTGCTTTTGGAGGTAACAGGCATCGGAGTGTGCGTATGAAACGCGACTTCGCGCAGCGTCAGATTCGATTGGATCGATGCGACGTTGATTTGCCGCAGCAACAGTCGCTCGATAACTCGGACGTACGCGTAGTCGGCCCCGCCGGTCATCTTGTGGCGAGATAAGATGACCGGCCGTCGGCGAGTTGCCGCGTCCAAGTCGTCGGCCGTTTTGTCTGAATGAGTGTTGAATCGAATCCGGACGAAAATGAGTAGTCGAGGCCGATCGCGCAGATTAATGCTCGCGTGATGGTCGCAAACACGTCCTTTTCTATGAGGCGTTTATGTTGCTGCCAACGGGCAATGTTTTTCGAGGTACTGCGTCTGGCTCACGAGGCCTTTTGACTTCGTCGCATCGCAGGCAATGGCATGTCAGAGCGGAGGTTATCTTAAGTCGCAGCGGTCTGGTAAATCTGTGAACTACGCCACAGCGTTCCGACGCGCCACCTCTAGTCCCATCATATTAGTCCGTCCCCTCCCCCTCTCGAGGTTTCGATGCAGCGAAAAATGTGAGCGACGGCGCCTTCAGACACCAAGGCCCCGTGAAATACCATCGAATACCAATTATTTGGCGTCTTATGCTCCCGATCAGCGCCACGGAGACGCACAGTCAAAGCAGCTCGAACATCGTCTTCCGATACCGCGCCATCTGGAAGCGTTAGAAGGAGCGATTCGGGCTCCCTGCACAAGGTAGCCCATTTCTCTGACGCCCACACCAGTAAGCTACTTCTCTCCAGCACTGCATTCGCGTGGAACTCTATCGCCTCTACATCTTCTCTGCGCAACCCCTGTTCGACAATTTGCACAGTGGCCAATGGTCGATTAAGATTTCCTGAGAACTGCACATAAACTAGGCGAGTCCTCAAGAAATCATCGAAATAGGGGTGGAGGACTCGGCGACCTGGGATATCCCCTTTGTATCTGGTTCCGCGTAGTGAGTTACAGTCGCAAGCTGGCACCAAATTGGGCGCAAAAACAGCAAACTCGGGAAACGACTCTTTGGGAAGCACGTGGTCGAGCGTGCCGGCCTTCAGACTTCCGCACATCGAACATACGTCAGGCGACCCCGCCTCGCGCACGTTAGCGATGAACTCTAAGCCTCTCGGCTCAGTTGCATAGTGCGTGCGCATGGCATCGGCTAGTGCGGGCGGCATCTCCAACGGTTCCCCGACGGCCCAAGCATCGCCCCGATGGGCCACATAGTTCCGATATCGGCCCCTGACTGCTGCCAAGTACTCCGACAACAGAGGGAAGCTAGACAGCGCACGGTTTTCTGCCATGGCCTGAATCGTGAGATCATCGTCATGCGCGTGCGGCTCGAGTCGTCTCATTGCACAGATCCTCGACGCTTTTCGATTTCCCGAGTGAGAAGCATGAAGGCCTCGGTTGATAGCTCCGCCTCAATGCTCGCTAGCCACTCTTCCGCAGTTGCGATATCGCCGTGAATTTTTGGTTCTAGTTCTTTAATAAGCCTGTTTACGATGTCGTCACCAAACACAAAATGAGATATTGCGCCAACGTCTGCGCCAAAAGTCCGGAGTCGTGGTTTTATAATTTCGACTCGACTAGATTCGCGAGATTGGCGAATGATGTGAACTTGACTCTGTGGGACCTCCCGCACTAAGTATGCAGAGTGCGTTGCTGCTATAGCAATCGACCCCGTCAGTGTCAAGATCTTGTGGAGCATTGCGACTAACCCGGTTATCAAATTCGGATGCAAGTGAGTTTCGGGCTCATCCATTAACACCAGTGAACCGTTTTCGATAAATGTACACAACTGTGCGGCGAGCCGGATGAACGAAAGTTGTCCGCTACTCAGGCTAACTGCACCACCGTCGACACGCCGCATGAGGTGCCCTCTCAGGGAGACTTTCTGGCGCGCTTCCGCGCTAGCTTGCTCGCCAAAACGCCATAATCTCTCAACGTCTATTAGTCCACCGTGACTCGCTACATCGTCCCGTACCGTAAGAGCAAGATCGGAAAATTCAACTATTTGCTGAACACTTTCATTGAATATGTCCCAGCGCAAGTGCTCGCCTATCCTTCTCTTGTCTCGCGATAAATTCACAAGAATGCTTGGCAGCGTTTGGTCTCCCGCCGAGGCATTTGAACTGATGCGTTTGTATTGAAATCTCGCGGGAAAGGTCGGTTCGGCGGGGAAGGTATGTTCCGCCTCGCCAGGCGTGCAGAGGGCCAAAATTCTGCTGAGACGGGGCATGTTGCCCAGCCCATCATGAAAATTTCCTCCACCTGAAATAGCCGAAGACACCAACTCATTCAATGCTCGACTCTTTCCCACTCCATTTTTTCCAATCATCACCGCGACCCTTCTCGGGGGTAGAGAGGTAGGAGAAAAGGTAAAGTCGAAGGAATGTGACGAAGCAAAGCCTGCGAGCTGAAATTCAAGCACGAGGGTCGTGGGCGCGGCTTGAACGTCTTCGTGTTCGACACCATGAAGAACTGACGCGGCATTGTGGAACGCAAAATTCTGTTCAGAATTTCTGACAAACGACATTCCGAAGTGGGGGCTATTAAGTGCAGCGTCAAGCCAACTTGCGGAAGGCTCAAAGGCGCGGATCGCTACCAGGTCATGGAGGGCGCGCAAAATATCCTGCGCGTCCTCTGGACCGTATTCTGACACGAGCTCACGATACCGCTCCATTTCTGTCTGAAGCGAGAAAAACTCCGGAAGTTCGTGCGCGCCGACGGCCTCTCCGGGAATTTGCACGGCGGCCTCGATTACTTCTCTCACTTTTTGCGAAGAGTCGAGAAACGCAAGATGGAATTTCTTTCTACCGACTTGCCCATCGATAACTACGAAATCGAAAAACGTCTGGTAGCCGAAGTCATTCCAGCTATCCGACGACGGAAGCACAAGAATGCTGCCTGCCGGCAGTGATATCCCCGCTCGACTATCCAGTGCAAAAAAGACTTTCCTCAACACATTCACTCCTCATTTGAATTCTGTCCGAACGCTATCACTTTTTTGAACCGCAGTTCTCTGGGTTGCAGCGTCAGTCGCGAACTGTGTGTGGATTGTTCGATTTGTTTGACCACCAACCCGCAGGTAGTCCTGAGCGCTTGGCATGTAGACTGAGTTTGCACTGCGAAGCGAAAAGATGCACTGCCAGAAATAGAATTATCCAGATTGGCGTAGGTCGTTGTAAATCAATATTTTCGCGTTAGTTAATGCTGTTTTTTAATTAGTTGCGGAAATGTTTTCTTGTGCTCCTCATTCTCATTTTTTTTCGGGCTACAGCATGCCAGGTGATATGTCCGGGAAAATGTGGGGAGTGCCAGGTTCTCGTGAAGCAGCTGCGACGTTGAACGTCGACAGACCGCGTTCATCTCGGCCTTTGGACACATTGTCCTCTTTCTTGCTGTTTCGTAGACAAGCTATACACTACCCGGACTTAGCCAAAATCGAAAGTAGCGTCTCCGCACTGGTTTGTACAAAGAATGCTCGCCGTTGTCAATGGAGTAGTGAAGCATGTTGACGATCTACGCCGCAATCGCCGCCCAGCGCTGCGTTGAGCGAGGTGCGAAACGCGTGGTGGTGCTCGACGTCGATTTCCACCACCGGCAACGGAACGCAGGCCATTTTCTACGACCGGTCGGATGTGCTGTTCGTTTTCCTGCACGGCGATCCGGCGGTGTCGTTTCCTTTTTTTTTCGGCTACAACGATGAGCGAGGCGCAGGGCGGGGGCGAAGGGTTCAACGTAAATTTTCCGCTGCCCATGGGCACCGCGATGGCGGAATACGAGGCCGCGCTATTTCAAGCCGGGGCCGCCATTACGCGTCATGCGCTCGATGCACTGATCGTTTCGCTCGGCGTGGATACGTTCGAACACGATCCCATCAGCCACATTCGATTGCGCACGCCCGACTATCCGCGCGTGGGCGAAATCGTCGAGCAATTCGGCGTTCGGACGCTATTCGTGATGGAAGGAGGCTATGTGGTCGACGAAATTGGAATCAATGCGGTCAACGTGCTTAAAGGTTTCGAAGGCGACATTTGACGGCTCAATCCCCATCCGCCTCCCCACATCCGCCGAACATATCGGTATCCTTCGCAAAATCCCGCGCGAGTTCCTGCACGAACATCCTCACGCGCGGCGACAAATACCGATCGTCGCGATAGGCCGCATAAGCCACGCGCGTCTCCGAACTCCAGCTCGGCAGCAACTGCTGCAACTGTCCCGCCGCCGTGGCTTCGCGCGCAACGTAGCGCGGCAGATACGCGATACCGATGCCTTCTATCGCCGCATTGAGCAGCGCGACGCTGTTGTTCGAGCGCAGCACGCAGCGCACGCGCGTTTCCAGTTGCCGCTTGCCGTGACAAAACTGAAGCGCGGTCGTATGCGCGGGCCCGCCGAACAGCAGGAACCCATGCCGGCTCAGATCCTCGGGACGCTGCACGGGCGGATTCGACGCGATATACGCCGGCGATGCGTAGATACCCCAATGAATCGCCGCGAGCCGCTGCACCGTGGCCTGCTCGGGCTTGTCGCGGCTAATGACGATGGCCACGTCGACGTTCTGCTCGTTCAGATCGACGACGCGATCGGTCAGCTCGAGATCGACCTGCACATGGATGTTGTTGGCGATGAAACGACACAGCGCCGGCAGCACGGCACGATTGCCGAACGTCATCGGCGCCACCACGCGCAGGTTGCCGATCGGCTCTTCGTGGTACTGGCGCACGAAGGCGTCGGCGCCGCGCACCTCGGCCAAGAGCCGCGCGCAATACTCGTAGTAGGTGCGGCCGATTTCCGTCACTTCGATCTTGCGGGTGGTGCGCTTAAGCAGCGTCACGCCCAGCCCCGTCTCGAGTCGGTTGATTTCCTTGCTGACCGCCGATTTCGACAACCCGAGCAGCTTCGCCGCCTCGGTGTAGCTCATGGTGTCGACGATTTTCGCGAAGATCGCCATCGACGAGAGTTGATCGAGTTGTTTCACTTCGTTTCCCCATAGAAACAAACGAGCAGAATATAAACGATTTGTTCTGATTTGTGGGGTGCCGTGTTAATTTGGCCCAATGCGGTCCACACGTCGTCGAAGTGGGCCCCCATGTTGAAGATTGAAGACAACGCCCACAGACAAGGAAGGAGCAAACGAATGGGACAGACCTTGAGCCAGAAGGTATTGGCAAAAGCCAGCGGACGCAGCCGCGTGACGCCGGGCGAGGTGATCTGGGCGAAGGTGGATGTGCTGATGTCTCACGATCCTTGTTCGCCGGGCGTGATCAGCATCTTCAAGAAGGAGTTCGGCGCCGACGCGCGCGTGTGGGATCCCACGCGTTTCGTGATGATCCCCGATCACTTCATCTACACGGCCGACGTGCTCGCCAATCAAAACGTGCGCGTGATGCGCGAGTTCGCCCGCGAGCAGCAGATCAAGTACTTCTACGACGTGGGCACGCCGCGCTACAAGGGCGTCTGCCACATCGGCCTGGCCGAAGGCGGGCACAACCGTCCGGGCGAGGTGCTGCTCGGCACCGATTCGCATACCGTCACCTCGGGTGCGTTCGGTACGTTCTCGGTCGGCCTCGGCATCACCGACGCGGCGTTCGCGCTCGGCACGGGCGAGATCCCGCTCAAGGCGCCCTCGACCATTCGCGTGAACTTCCACGGCGAATTGCCGCCGCACGTGCTCGCGAAGGATCTCATTCTCGCGGTGCTCGGCGAATTGACGATCGACGGCGCGACGTATCAGGCGATCGAATTCGGCGGTGCGGTGGTCGACGCGCTTTCGGTCGAGGAACGCATGACCCTGTGCAACATGGTGGTCGAATGCGGCGCGAAGAACGGCATCATGGTGCCCAACCAGGCGACGATCGACTACCTCGCCACGCGCACCGACATCCCCTACGAGGTGATGACGCCCGACGCCGACGCGGAATATGTGCGCGTGCTCGACATCGACGTGTCGAAGATGCAGCCGCTCGTCGCGAAGCCGCATTCGCCGGACAACGTCGACGGGGTGGATAGTGTGGCGGACACGCGCATCGAGCAGGCCTACATCGGTTCGTGCACGGGCGGCAAGCTCGAGGATTTCGTTGCCGCGGCGAAGATTCTCAAAGGCCGCAAGGTGACGGTGCCGACGTTCGCCGTCCCGGCCACGAAGGAAGTTTTTCACGGGATCGTGACGACCGAGGTCGACGGCGCATCGGTGTACTCGATCTTCACCGATGCCGGCGTCGCGCTGTCGTCGGAGCCGAGCTGCGCCGCCTGCTGCGGCGGTCCCGCCGATACGTTCGGCCGCGTGAACGAGCCGATCTCGGTTGCGTCGACGACCAACCGCAACTTCGTGGGCCGCATGGGCAACAAGCGCGCCAACATCTATCTGGGCTCGCCCTACACCGTGGCCGCCGCCGCGGTCGCCGGCCGTCTCGTCAATCCCAACGTCTACTTGTGAGCTGATTCTATGAGCGCAAAGACCATTCGCGGTGTCGCCTACGTGCTCGGCGACAACATCGATACCGATCAGATTCTCACGGCCGAATACCTGAAGATCAACCCGTCCAGCCCGGAAGGCTATGCCCAGCTCGCGACGCTTGCGATGTGCGGTCTGCCCGAAGGTTCGCTGCCGTTCATCGATCCGGCGCTCGGCAAGTCGCCCTATACGATCGTTGTCGCCGGACAGAATTTCGGCTGCGGCTCGTCGCGCGAGCATGCCGTCGTGACGCTCGGCGCCGCCGGCGTGCGCGCGGTCGTTGCGCAGTCGTATGCGCGGATTTTCTTCCGCAATTGCGTGTCGACCGGGCAATTGCTGCCGGTCGTCTCCAACGTGCGGCTGTGCGATCAGGTCAAGACCGGCGATATCGTGGAGATCGCGGTGGACGAGCAAGTCGTGCGATGCGAAAACGGCGTGCCCGATGCGGCGATCGAGCCGGTGGGCGAGTTGGCCAACATCGTCGAAGCCGGCGGGTTGTTCGCTTACGCGCGTGCGGTAGGGAAGATTCCGGCGCGCGAGACGGCGGAGGCTTGAGCAGTCGTCGATCGTAGGCTTTGAACGCGGGCCGCTCAAGCGGCCCGTGCGCTTTTGCATGCAACGTCAAAGCGTTAAAGCGTTCCCTTTCCCTTCTTCGTCTCGCTCGTTTTCTCGTCCCGCTTCTCGTTCCCCTGCGGGGCGCGCAGCAGCGCGTTCACTTGAGCAAGTTCGTCTTCGTTCAACTGCCCGGCAATCCGCGCAAGCTCCAAGCGTTGAATCAGGTAGTCGTAGCGGGCGCGGCTCAACGCCGATTGCGACGCATATTGCCGATCCTCGGCGATCACCACGTCGGTGCTGGTGCGGTCGCCGATGTCGTAGGCGGTGCGCGCCGATCCGGTGGAAGTGCGGCTCGAGCTCACCGCCGATTGCAGCGCATGAATGCGGTCCATTCCGTTGAGCAGCGCGAGATACTTCTGACGCACGTCCAGCACGGCGTTTTCGCGGGCGTTCTGCAATTCGCTCGCTGCCTTGTCCTCGAGTGCGAGCGTCTCGCGTTTGCGGCTTTGCACCGCACCGCCTGTCGAGATCGGGATCGTGATTTGCACGCCCACCACCCATGAGTTGCCCGCGCCGCCCGTCACGCCGAGGCCGCTTCCGCTGTCGATCGAAGGGGCGTACATGTAGCGCGAGCTGGCTTGACTGCTGTGATTGAAATTCGCCACGAGGTCGACGGTCGGCAAACTCGCGGCACGGGCCTGGCGCGTTTGCTTGCGGGCGATTTCGCCGTCGATTCGGCCGCTCGCTACGTCGAGGTTTTGCTGCTCGGCCAGCGAGACCCATTGATCGATGTCGGTCACGGGCGGCAGTTGCGCGCCGTCGGGCAGCGCGGCCAGCGCGTCGGCCGGATGACCCACGAGTTTGTTCAGCCGCGCGAGGCGGATCTGATAGTCGGATCTAGCGGACGCCTGATCGGCGCGGGCGAGGTCGTGCGCCGCGCGGGCCTGGTCGACGTCGACCACGGTCTGCGTTCCCGCATCGAACGCGGCCTGGGCGTTTTTCAGCTGTTCGTCGAGGGACGCCTCGTGGGCGTTGGCGAACCGCAGCGTGTCTTGTGCTTCGAGCACGTCGAAGTAGGCGCGGGCCACGTCGAGCATCAGGTCTTGCCGCGCTTTTTCGAAGGCGACGTCGCCGCGCGCGACCTTCAGTTTGCCGATGTCGAGATTTTCCCAATCGCCCCAATGGAACACGGGCAGCACGAGCGAGGCGGCGTAGCCGTTGCTCGTGTACTGCTGCGGACCCAGATCGGAGAAGCCGCGGCCCCAGTTCGATGCGGCGCCGACCGCCGCTTGCACATGCGGCAGCAGCGCGGCGCGCGCCTGCGGCATCGCTTCGTCGCTGGCCCGTTGCTGTGCGCGAGCGGCGGCGAAGCCCGGATCGGAGCCTTGGGCGTCCTGCCATGCGCCGAGCAAATCGGTCGCCCCGGCCGTGCCGCCGAACAGGCTGGCGGCGATCAGCGCGATTTGCGTGAGCGTTGCCTTGGAGCTTCTTCTTGTCATGGATCCGGCATCCTCTATAGCGCACGTGCGGCCTGCACGCGATGCCGAATGTAGCGCAGAAGGACCGCCGCAAAAGCGCTTTGGCGCGTTGACTCCATCGGCGTACAGTTGTTCTCCCGTGGAAACAATAATGCGATATCGAAAGCATTGTCCATGAATAAAGGGTCGCCATGCTATCGTCCTCTCCCATGAAGCAACACAGCGGGCCGCGTCGAATAGCGTGATTTGGGCTATGGCTGCGGCTGGGTCACGAACACGATCGAACGAACGGGAAACGCGCATGGCCACCTTCACGCTGACGTCGCCGGAATTCACCGACCAGGGCGAACTCTCCAAAGCACACGAGTACAACGATTTCGGCGGCAACGGTGCGAACCGTTCGCCGGAGCTGGCGTGGAGCGGTGCGCCGGAAGGCACGCGCAGCTTCGCAGTCACGCTCTACGACCCGGATGCGCCCACCGGCAGCGGTTTTTGGCATTGGGTCGTCTTCGACATCTCGCCCGACACGCACGCGCTGCAACGCAACGCCGGCGTGGTCGGCGGCGCCGAACTGCCGGCCGGTGCGATCCAAAGCGCGAACGACTACGGCTTTCAAGGCTTCGGCGGCGCATGCCCTCCGCCCGGCGCGGGCGCGCATCGCTATGTGTTTACGGTGCATGCGCTGTCGGTCGACACACTCGGCGTCGATGCGGCGACGCCCAATGCGATCTCGCGGTTTCTGATTCACGCCCATAGCATCGGCAGTGCAACGCTCACGGCGCGCTACGAGCGCTGATCGCATTCGACGCTAAGGGGGCCAACGAGCGTGAACGGGGAGACCAGAGCGATGCTGCGCGAAAAGTTGGCGACGGTGCGCGCGGACACGATGCGCACCGATTGGAAGCGGGCGGCGCTCGTCGTCGTCGGCATCGTCGTGGTGGTGCTCGGCGCATGGTTGTGGCTCAAGCGCCCCACGAGCAAGCAGGCATTCGTCAATGCGAGCGTGATCGTGCTGCGCGCGCCGATTGCAGGGACACTGTCGTTCGCATCGGGCGTGAACGTGGGCGATGCCGTTAAGAACGGCCAGGTGCTCGGGCAGGTGTCGGGCGATTTGTCGAACCCACGCGTATCCGAACTGCGCGTCCTCGAGCAGCAGTTGAAAGTGCAAAGCGCGGATATCGCCCAGCGCGGGCAAAGCCTGGATTTGCGCATCGCCGATCGCGAGCGGCAACAAGCGCTCTATCGCGGCGAGAGCCGAGACCAGCAATCGCTTCAGTCGCGCTACGCCGGCGCGCAAATTCAACAGGCGCACGCGGAGCAGGCTCGGCTCGATGCGCTTTCGGCGCTGGCCGAGTCCGATATGCGCCGTGCTTCGACGCTGTTCGAAAAAGGCTATTTGAGCCGCGCCGGCTACGAACGCAGTCTCGCAACGGCGCGCGCGAATCTCGCGCAAGCCGACGCGCAGCGTGCGCTCGTCGATCAGACCAAGGTGAGCTACGCGGCAGCGCGTGCTGGACTGCAACTCGATGGGCCGCGTGCCTTGAGCGAACCCGAGCAGCGCAATCGTCAGTTGGAGCTCGAACTCGTCGATTTGAAGCAGCAGCGTGCGGAAGCGGCGACGCTCGGCGCGGCAACGCAGCAGGAACTCGCACGCGTCGAAGCCGAACTCGAGCACCAACGGTTGGCGAGCGTCGCGGCCGATAGACAAAGCGTCGTGTGGTCGCTCGACGCTCAGAGCGGCGAAGCGCTCACCGCCGGCTCGCCGATCATGCAGTTGATCGATTGCAACGATGTTTGGGTGGACGCGTTCTTCGACGAATCGGACGTGCGCGATCTCAAAGTCGGCGCGCACGCCCAGGTCCGGCTCTCGCAGGATTCGCGCCGCTGGACCGGCGTGATCGAAACGATCCGCTCGGGCACGGGACGCGTGACCGTCGGCCAATACGTGGCCGCCCCGCCGCCCGAGATCGCGCGCCGGCAGTTGCCTGTGAAAGTGGTCACGGTGCGCGTGCGAGTGGACTGGAAAGGTGCGCTTCAGCCGGGGCAGTACTGCTTCGCTGGGCGCAGTGTTGAAGTGACCATCTGACGACCGTCGTCAAAACCCAGGAAGGAGACATGCCCATGCAGCCGATCGAACACGCCGCGGCCATTCTCGAAGACGGAGGCGTGCTGATGGTGCCGACCGACACGAACTATGCGTTCGCCGCCGACCCTTGGAATGTCGAGGCTTGCGCGCGCCTCTACGAAATCAAGAAGCGCGACGTGAAGAAGCCGCTGACGTTGTTCGTTTCCCGTCCCGAGGATGTCTGGCTGTACGCCCAAGTGCCGCTCGATCAAGCCGAAGCGGTGAACTCCCTGATGGCGCGCCACTGGCCGGGGCCGCTCAATTTCGTGTTGCGTAAATCCGCCGATGCGCCGAACCATCCGTATCTCAAGGAAGAGTCGATCTCGGTGGTGTGCAACCGTAATCCGATTTTGAACGCATTGATCGACCGGTTCGGCCGGCCGCTCGCGATGACGTCCGCGAACATGTCGGGCGTCGAACACGATTGCTTGATCGACTATGAACTCGCGAGCCGCACGTTTCCCGATGCCGTGGACTATATCGTGCCGCCCGGTGGCGTGAAGCCGCAGACGACGCGCTCCAGCACGATCGTTTCGCTGCTCGACGGGACGATGAAGGTGCTGCGCCAAGGCGATGTCGTGCTGGCTTAGCGCCGGCGATACGCCGGCCTAGCGCGAGCCAGCACACGATGAGCCTCTCCGCCGCCGTCACCGACGCAGCGCAGGACACGGACCGTAACGTCCGCTTGTTCGTGCTGTATCGCGTGGTGTCGCGGCTGTACTTTCATTTGCCGGTGCTGTTCTTGCACCTGTATCTCGTCGAACTCGGCTTGTATCGCGTGATCGCTTTGTTGGCGATTTACGGACTCGTGACGACGGTGACGGCGAGCCTCGGCGGCAAGCTGCTGACGAAGCTCTCGGAAAAGCAGGTGGTGGCCGTGGGCGAGACGATGAAGGCCTGCGGGATCGTGCTCCTGCTTGCCGGCACGCGGCTCGCCGATGTCGACATGCATTTGCTCGTGTTGTCGCAAATCATCGGCGGCACGGGTTTCAGCATCGCGCTGTCGACCGATTCGAGCTTGCTGCGCTCGCTCGCGAGCGCGGGCGGCGACAGTACGCTGTTCATGCGGGCGCAGACGCGCTCGCAAAGCCAGATGTTCATCGCCACGCTGGTGGCGGGCACGAGCGGCAGCATCTTGTTCGACTATCAGCCGTTCTGGCCGTTCTACGCTTCGCTGCTGGCGAGCGTCAGCTCGACCGTGCTCGTGATGATGATTCGCGAACCGGCCGCCGCGCGCAGTGCGCCCGGCGCCACGGCGAAAGCATTGTCGATCGATTCGGGGCAGCGGTTTTGGATGGGCTTTTACTCGCTGTCGCGCGCGTTTACGCTCGCGCCGTTCGTGGGTTTTCTGCCGTTCTACTTCATCATGGTCAACGTCGATCCGCTGCTGTTCGGCGCGGTGCTCGGGCTGTTCACGCTCTCTGCGTTCGCGACGTCGCTGGCGGTCAACGGCTTCATCAAGCGTTTCGGCGTGCGCGTGCTGATGGTCGCCACGCTGTGCTGCATGTTCGGCGCGATGCTCGTGCTTGGGTGCAGCGAATGGCTCGCGGGGCAGGGCGTCGACTACTTCGTCTCCGGGCTCATCGGCATTACGCTGCTCGGGCTCGGATCGGGCGGCGTGCGCCCGGCGACGATGGCCAATCTGGACCTATCGGCGCTTGGGCCGCTCGAGCGCGTCGCGCTGTTCTCGCGCATGGAGCGCAATTTCGGCATCGCCAATGGCGCACTGCTCGCGCTGGGCGCCTATCTGCTGGCTAACGAAGGATTCCAAGTGCTGATGATGTCGTTGGGCGTGCTCTACCTGCTGGCGTTGGGCGCGCTCTTCTTCGGCAACCGTCCGTCCAACGCGTCTTCCGAGCCGGCGCAGTGAGCCGTGGCGCGCACATCATCCATTCCGAAGGGGAAGGAAGCTATGAAACCGCGCTTGCGCATACGTTGGGCCGGCATGCTGATCGCTGCCTGCGCGCTGCTCACCGGCGGGTACGCGCAGGCGGGCGAGGCCGCGGCCGAGCAGAACGGCGGTGCGGGCCGCGATGGGCTCGATGTCGCGTCGATAGGCAGCTTCTACATCGGTGGTCATCAAGTTGAACTGTCGGGCTTGCCTGCGCGAACCATCGTATTTTCGCCGGGGGAAAAACCGACCAAGGTGAACCCCAACGGCACGTTCGAAGCGGGGCAGATGTACGTGCAGTACGTCAAGTTGGCCCATCCGCGCGAGCGCTGGCCGGTGCTGCTCTGGCATGGGGGCGGCCTCACGGGGGCGACTTGGGAGAGCACGCCCGACGGCCGCCCCGGCTGGCAGATGTTCTTCCTCAGGGCGGGCTATGACGTTTATGTCAGCGATGCGGTGGAGCGGGGCCGGGCGTCGTGGGCGCGCTACCCCGAGATCTATCGCACGGAGCCGTTCTTTCGCTCCAAGCGCGAGGCGTGGCAGCTCTTTCGCATCGGCCCGAGTTACGGCGACGAAGGCTCC
>DATJJH010000195.1:0-3179 GCA_035492395.1 Trinickia sp.
CATGATCTCGTCGTACTACCCGATGGTCGGCACCCTCAACGATCCGAAGTTCATCGGCGGCTACTTCTGGTGGAACTACGTCGAGCAGATGCTCCCCTATTCGAAGAGCAAGTACTTCCAGTTGCTTCGCAACACCATCATCAACTTGAAAGCGCCGTCTTGAGTGACGGCATCGTCAAGGGGCTGCCCCGTGCCGTCGAGCGGCGCGGGGCGCCAACGCCCGGGTGAGTTCGTTCGACATGTAGTGCGGCCCGTCGAACAAGTACGCCGAGTATCCGCGATACGCCGCTAGTTGCACGCGCAACTCGTCGGCGGTAGCGGAGCGGAATCCGCCTTGCTCACTAGGGCGAAACGCTTCAGCGATCACGCGTACGCGGCCCGCGCCTAGCTTCGCCGAAAGCGCATCCAAATACTCGCGCGTGACCGACGGCACACGCGCGTACACGCCGCATCCATCCTGAAAGAACACGCCGACGTCCGCCGGAAGCCATGAGGCCAGCCAATCGGCAAGCGCCTTCCCTCCCACATTCGACCGGTCATACACGGATATCCACAAGGGCCGCGGCAATGCGCTAATCAGCGACGCCAGCTTCGGCGCATCGGCCCAGGAGGGGTCGATCTCGACCGGAAAGTAGTAGCCCGTGACGTGCAACGGCAGCCCGGACGCCGCGCGCGCCACCTGCGCCGACATCCGCGCGAGTTTGTCCACATTGGCGCGAGCCCGGTTTTCGTCTGCATAGCCCGCTAGGCCGAGGATGACGTCCTTGGCCCAAGGCTCCCTTCCTATCCGGGCCCAATCGGGCAGGTTCGCCGCTGTCTGCAATCCGGTGCCGAGCACGAACGCCGTGTCGTCCACCGCGATCCACTGAATCAGCAATTGATGCACGCCGAGCAGCTGCCAATCGCCGACGGGATTCGCCGTGGCATTGTCGAGCTGCCACACGATGCCCTGGGCGCGGCTGTCCTTGGGCATGTCGGCGCACGCGGCTGTCAGGGCCGCAGCCGCATACGCGACGCTCAAGAGCGCCAGGCGCGCGCCGGCGCGCGCGAGGCGCGGGCCTCGCCCTTCTTCCGCGCACCGGGGCTGCCCCCATCGAAGCATGATCGTCTCCCGCCAAGGACTAGTACCAGAGGGTCGCTTGCACCGCGAGGCCGCGCGCCCGCGCCGCCGAGGTGAGCGGAATCCGGTATTGCACCGTGATGTCGGCCCAACTCGCCGGCGCGCTGTAGCGGTTCTCGCGGAACCAAAAGCGAAACTGCACGCCGGGCCCCACGCCAAGCGCGGTTTGATTGCGCTCCTTGTTGTCGTGATCGAAAATCAGCGCCACGTGCGGGTACACCGTCAGGTGATCGCTGATCGACGTGATCGCCCACGTGTGTCCATATCGTAACTGGGAATACAAAATGTAACGGCCTTGATGGAAGAAATAGTCGGCTTCCGCGTACACTTGCCACGCTCGCCAGCTCGGTTCGGTGACGCGTAAATCGCTGCCCGCTTCCGACGAGTAGCCCAATCGAGCAAGCCAATCGTTTTGCGATAGGCTACCCAAACGCACGAGACGTTCGGCGCTCAGCACGAGGTTCTGATCGACGAGCGGTTTATAGCGTGCGCCCACCGAGCCTTGCAACGTCGGCAAGCCCGTCACGTTCCCCGAGCCGTCATAGGCCGTGCCATAGCCGCGCACGAAAAACTGCAAGATACGGCCGTTTCGGTAGCCGATATTCGGCGGCTGCCAATACGCTTCGATGCCTGGCTGCAAGACGCTGACCGTGCCTTGATACGAGAACGCGGACACCTGATAGGGCAAGCTGACGACGACGCCCCAGGTGCGCTCGAGCTGCTCCACTTCGCGGCGATACCCGAAGCGGCGCTGATCGTCGAATGCATGCTCGTGGTCGTCGGCGTCGAGGCTTGCCTCGAACAGCTTGACGGCCTCGTCGTTGTCGCCGATACGCTTGGCCGCGTAGCCCGCGTCGGCATATGTTCCCGCTTTCCCGCCGCCCAGCGCGAACCCTTGCTGAAATTGCGACAATGCTTCGTTGTCCTTATTTTCGCGCAGCAGGTCGTACGCCTTCTGCAACGTCTTTTGCGCTTGTTCGCTGCGCGGGTCGGGCTCGCTTTGTTGAGCGTAGCCGATCAACGAGGCGGCGCTTTGCTTGTCGTCGTCGGTTACCGCGTGCGCCTGAGCGATTTGCGCCGCAGCGAGTGCGCCTTTTCGATCGCCGTTGCGCAAACGCAGTTGCGCGACGCGAAGCTGAACCGATACGTCAGGGTCGCTTTCGATCGGCGCCAGCGCCTGGGCCGCCTCATCCGGCTCATGCGCCATGAGCGCGCTGTCGGCCCATGCGAGACGAAGATTGCGTTGCTGCGCATCGTCCCAAGCGCCCTTCGCGATCGCTGCCGAAAAGTCGTTCACGGCCATGTCGTAGCGTTGCTGCTTTTGCTGCAAAAAGCCGTGTTGCGCGAGCACGCCGCCGTCGTCGGGGTACCGCTGCAGCAGCATGTCGGCGTGGGTATTGGCCTGCTCGATCTTTCCTTCGCGAAGGTAGACGTCGAGCATCAGCAAGCCCAACTGCCGGCTCGAAGGTTGCACGCGCAACGCTTTCGATGCGTAATCCTCCGCAAGCGGCAAATCTCCCGCGGCGATCGCTTTATAAGCCGCATCGGCAAGACGATAGGCGCGTGGCGTGAGGGGCTGCGCCCAAGACGTGTTCGTATGCAGCGTGAGCGCGGCGACGGCCGCGATGCCCCCCGTGCGAACCAGCGCGCGCAGGCGCCTCGCTCGCTTGGTTGATCCGCGTTTCATTGTTATTCCCCCGGTTTTACCGCCTGCGCGACACGGAGCGCGTACGCCCCGCCGGCGCCTCGTTCGCCCTCGGAAAAGCGCGCGTGGCGCGCGAGCTCGGCGGTGATCTCGGCGTCGCTGGCCACGAAATAGGCAACATTGCAGCCGGCGGCGCGTTTGACGGTCTGTCGCTCGTCTTCCGTGAGCGGGCTGCCGACGGCGACGTTCAGCGTGCCGTCATCCGCTGTCGAGAACGGCACGGCGCGATAGGCGAGTTGCAGCTCGGTCGCCAGCGCGGCCTTGAACCGTCCCGATACGATGTTCGATAGGCTCACGCGCGGCAATTCCGCTTGCTCGGCAAGCGCGTCGGCGAGCGACTCGGTGCTGAGCGCA
>DATJJH010000196.1:0-4279 GCA_035492395.1 Trinickia sp.
CCAGGACGGCGCGCACGCGGTCTGCTTCGACGTCCAGTTCTCCGAGCCCGACGACAACGCCAACCTGAAGTTCGTCGACGCGCTCGCGCGCCAGGTCGATTCGCTGGACATCAAGGACGCGCGCCTGACGCAATTCCTGTCGCAACAGCAGACCGGGGCGAACAACGACGAGATACTCGCGAAGGCGCTGAAGCAGTCCAGGTCGCCCGTCGTGCTCGGTTACTTCTTCCACATGCGCCAGAAGGAAAGCGGCCTCGAACTCACGACGGAACAGGTCGCGGACCGGTTTCAGCAGATCGCGGGCTCGAAATATCCCCTCGTCTACTACAAGGATCCGAACCTCCCCGCTCCCTTCATCAAGGCCTACGCGCCGCAGACGAACCTCCCCTTGCTGACGAAGGCGGCGGCGGCGTCCGGCTATTTCAGCGTGGCCACCGACGTCGACGGCACCGTGCGCTGGATGCCACTCATGATCCAGGGCGGCGACGAGCTCTTCCCCTCGCTGTCGGTGCTGTGCACCTGGGAGCACCTCGGCGCCCCGCAGCTCGCGGTCAAGGTCGGCGAGACGGGCGTGAACGGCGTGCAGATCGGCGACCGTTTCATGCCGACCGACGAAAGCGGGCAGATGCTGATCAACTATCGCGGCCCGCCGAAGACGTTTCCGCATTACTCGATCAGCGACATCCTGCTCGGCAACCTTCCGAGGGGGACCTTCCTCAACAAGATCGTCATCGTCGGAGCGACGGCGATCGGCATCGGCGACCTGCGCAGCACGCCTTTCGGGCACGTCTTTCCGGGACCGGAGGTGCACGCGAACGTCATCGACAACATGCTGGCGGGCGACTTCATCGAGCGGCCGCACTGGTCCGGCATCTTCGACCTCGCCGCGATCGTCGTGCTCGGAGCGCTGGTCGGCGGCGTGCTGCCGCGGATGAGCGCGATCAAGGGGTTCATCTTCATCATCGTCGCGTTCGGGACCTACGTTTCCATCACGCATTACCTCTTCGTGAAGGATCGTGTCTGGCTCAACATGGTCTATCCGCTTTTCGCGATTGCCGCCACGTACACGGTGCTCACCGTCTATCGCTACGTGGTGGAGGAGCGCGAGCGCATTCGGATCAAGAACACGTTCAAGCAATACGTCGCGGCCGACGTCATCGAGGAGGTGCTGAAGGATCCCGAGCACCTGCGCGTCGGCGGGCAGGAGAAGATGCTGACGGTGCTGTTCAGCGACCTCGCAGGCTTCACCGCATTTTCGGAACACAGTACCCCGAGCCAGGTGATCGACATCCTGAGCGAGTACCACGACCGCATGACCGAGCGGCTCTTCGAGTACCAGGGTACGCTCGTCGGCTACATCGGCGACGAATTGATGGCGCTGTTCGGGGCGCCCGTCGAGCAGCCCGACCAGGCGAAGCGAGCGTGCTCGGCCGCGCTCGCAATGCTCAAGCAGCGCAACGAACTCGGCGATGAATGGGTGAAGATGGGGCGCCCCCGCCTGCGCGCCCGTACCGGCATCAACACCGGCACCATGCTCGTCGGCAACATCGGCTCGAAGTACCGCTTCACGTACAGCGTCCTCGGCGATCCGGTGAATCTCGCATCGCGCCTCGAGCAGATCAACAAGGTCTACGGAACGGAGATCATCATCAGCGAGGAAACGGCCCGGCTCGTGTCGCCGTCGTTCGTTCTCCGACGGCTCGATGTCGTGCGCGTCGTGGGGCGGAAGCGGGCGCTCGGCATCTACGAGCTCATCGCCGAATCGGGGACGGCACTGCCCGAGGGCCTAGACGAGTTGCTCAAGATATACTCGGGTGCGCTCGATGCCTACCACGCCCGCCGCTTCGACGACGCGCTGGCGATGTTCACCGAGTGCCGCGCCATGCGCCCAGCGGACGTCGCGTCGCACCTCATGGCCGAGCGTTGCCGGCTCTATCGGCAAGCCCCGCCTCCCGAAGGGTGGGACGGATCGTTCGAGCACCTGACCAAGTCGTAGCTCGGCGAGCGGTCTTCGCGCGCCCAGCGCGGTCAATGCCGATTTTCGCCATCGAAGGTGACCGCGACGTGCGCTGCCTTTGCGACGGCCCGCGCACGCTCGAATTCACGGCGGCCGAACTCCTGCCCGGGGCGCTTGCCTTGACTTGACTTCGGGGTCAGAGCAAAAAGCCGGCTTTTTGCTCTGACCCCGATGATGTCGTGGCCGCGCGCGGCGGCCGCCCAGAAGCCGCCGACGTCGGCGAGCAGGTCGTCGTCATCGTGCATACTCTACCGGCTCGCCGAGAAGCGGGGCAATCCGAATTTGCGAGGGCAGGAAAGCCGAATATGAACGAGGCGCAATGGGCGGCGCTTGCACGGGCGGCCAAAGCCGCGAGCGGCAACGCCTACGCCCGGTACAGCGGCTTTCGCGTGGGCGCAGCGGTCATCAGCGACGCGGGCGCCGTCGCGAGCGGTTGCAACGTCGAGAATGCGTCCTACGGGCTGACCGTATGCGCCGAGCGCAACGCGATCTTCCGCGCCGTGACCGATGGCGCACGGGAGATCACCGCGCTGATCGTCTACACGCCCACGCCCGACCCCGTGACGCCGTGCGGCGCGTGCCGCCAGGTGCTGGCCGAGTTCGGGCGAACCGCGAGCGTGCGCTGCATCTGCGATGGTCCGCAGGTGCTCGAGTTCACGCTTGCCGACTTGCTGCCCGGCGCCTTCAGCCTGCCTTCCCCGATCGCGGGAGAGCCCGTCAGATCAGCGTGATTCCATGCTTGCGAAGCGGTATCGAACGGACCCGCTTTCCGGTCGCCGCGAAATAGGCGTTGAGGACGGCCGGGGCCGCCACGCAGGCAGTCGGCTCGCCAACGCCGCCCCAAAATCCGCCTGAAGGCATGATGATCGACTCGATCTTCGGCATCTGGGCGATGCGCATCATGTCATAGCTATCGAAATTGTCCTGCTCGATGCATCCGTCCTTGACGGTGCACTGTTGCAGGAAGAGCGCAGAAAGCCCGAAGACGACCCCGCTCGCGATCTGGCGTTCGATCTGCGCGGGGTTGACGGCGTATCCCGGATCGATCGCGACGACGATGCGATGGACTTTCACCCGGTCGCCGTCGACGGAAATCTCGGCCAGCGCCGCAATGTAGCTGGCCGTCACCCGTGATTGCGCGAGGCCGCGAAAACGGCCGGCGGGCACCTTGCTGCCCCAACCACCCTTCGTGGCGACTGCATCGAGCACTGCATGCGCCTTGGGATCGAAGAGCATCAGGTCGTGGCGAAACGCCAGCGCGTTGCGGCCGGCCGCATGCGCCAGCTCGTCGATGAAGCACTCCAGAAAGATCGCGTTGTGATTGAGGTTCACGCTGCGCCAGAAGCCCGGCGGCACGTGCGTGTTGCGCATCGCATGATCGATCGTGAGGTTTTGCGCCCAGTACTCGAGTCCCTCCCGCCCCTGCAGGTAGAAGCCTCTGAACACCTCCATGTCCCGTCCGTTATCGAGCTCGCTCGGCAGGTAGGTCGTCATGATCGACGGTCCCGAAAGCCGGATTTCCAGGCCTGCGACGTCTCCGCCAGCCGTCAGCCCGCCGGTGAGCCTCGCCTTCATCACCGGATGGTATGCGCCGCGTGTCATGTCCTCCTCGCGCGACCACAGCAATTTCACGGGCGTGCCGGGCATCTCCTTGGCAATCAGAACCGCCTGCGTGACGTGCTCGGTGAAAAGTCGCCTGCCGAAGCCCCCGCCAAGCGCGACCCTATGCACGTCGCATTGCTCGACGGGGAGGCCCGCCGCCCGGGCGGTTGCGTCCAGCGCGCCATCGGGATGTTGCGACCCGCACCACACATCGCAGCGAGCAGGCGTGTAGAGCGCCGTCGCATTCATCGGCTCCATGCACGCGTGTGTCTGGAACGGATAGTCGTAGATCGACTCGATCCGCTTCGCCGCGCCCGCGATGGCGACGGCCGAGTTGCCGGTCCTGGCGTGGAGGAATGTCTCCTGCGCGGTCAGTCCCTCCGTCAGCATCGCGTCGATCGACCTGCTCGACACGCTGGCGCTCTCGCCCGTTTCCCAATCGATGATTACCGCATCGAGCGCGCTCTTCGCGTGCCACCAGGTATCGGCAACGACTGCGACCGCGGAATCTCCAACGCGCAGAACCTTCTCGACGCCGGGCATCCGTGCCGCGGCTGCCGAATCGACGCGACGCACTTTGCCGTCGAACACGGGGCACGCCCTGATCACCGCGTTTCGCATGCCCGGCAGCACGATGTCGGCGCCATACAGCTGCCGACC
>DATJJH010000197.1:0-11823 GCA_035492395.1 Trinickia sp.
CCAGCGCTTCCGCGTTTCTCGCTTCGGCCAATTCGCAAGGTCAAAGCGGCTATTGGTACTACGGCCCGGTGATGCTCGATTCGGCCGGCAAGTCGCTGTTCATGAAAGACACGTCGTCGGCTTCCTCCTATACCTACGACACCTTGGCGATGCCCGCGACCAACGGCGATTTCGTTTCGCAGGCGAACGGCGAGGGCGCGCGTGGCTACCGGTACAAGGGTGGATTTGCGTTCGGTTCGGACATCGTCGTCGCCTACGTGAAGGATGCCTTGCAATCGCCGACGTTCACCTATACGGCGCAGGCGTCTCCGACGACGTCGGCCGCGTTCGTCGCGCAGGCCAACGCGCAGGGCGCGCAAAGCGCCGCGTGGCTCGCGAGCCTAGTGTTCGGCGCAGGCGCAATCAACAACTTCTACTTCTCCGCGGCGCATTGCGCCGGCGTGTCGTGCTCATCGTTGAACGCGTTGACGCAGAATTGATACGTCCGGGTCGCCCATATTCCGCGCGTTTTTGAGTCACCGGGCCCGCGCTTGTTCCGATCGGCAACGCTAATCGGAGCAAGCGTGGGCCTCGTTCGTGTCGGACTGCAAAACGACCGCCATGGACGCTATCCCGCTTGCACCGACAAAAAAATGAACGCAATCGGTGATGCCATCAATTGCGGCTGCCATTTTCTCCTCTAACACTCAGTCTTAGTCCGATGCAGCAGATACGAGTCTGGTATATCGGACAATCCGATGCGAGACCCTCGGCGAAATATTTTGAACCCGTTGGTCGGCGCTCCGGCCGATTTGCCTGTTCCTGATTCATTTTCCGCAAGGACTGACAACATGAAACTCGCCAAACGGGGCGCCAAGGCCGCCTATTTATTCGCCCTCGCCGCTCTGCTGGCGATGGCGGCGTGCACGAAGGTGTCGACGCCCGACCAAGCGGCGGCATCGTCCTCATCGACGCTCCAAGCGGTCCTGCAGCGCGGCACGTTGCGCGTGGGCGATTGTTTGACGTTCGCCCCGTTCGGCTTCTACGACGCAAGCGGCCAGCCGGACGGCTATGACGTCGACCTCGCGAAGGAACTGGCGAAGGAAATGGGAGTGAAGCTCGAAATCGTGAATACGACGAGTGCGAACCGCATCCCGAATCTGCAGACGAGCAAGGTCGACGTCGTGTTCTGCAATTTCACGCGCAACTTGGAGCGGGCGAAGGTCATCGACTTCACGACGCCCTATGTCGTGGCCAGCGAAGCGCTGCTCGTCAAGAAGAGCAGCGGCATTGCGTCGGTCAAGGACATGGCCAACCGCACGATCGCGACCGTGAAAGGCTCGACCAACGGCGACGAAGTTCGCTCGCTCGGCTTCCCGATCAAGATCCAGGAATACGACAGCTCGCAGGCCGCGATTTTGGCTGTGAAGCAAGGGCAGGCCGACGCCATGATCGAGGACAACAACTTCCTCGCCTATCAGGCCAAGCTCGACCCCGACCTCGTCGTCACGAACGAAGCGCTCGTGCCGCTCGAGTACAACGCGTTCGGCGTCAAGGCCGGCGATCAAGCGTGGCTGAACTACCTCAATCTGTTCCTGTTCAACATCAACGCGTCGAAGCTGAACGCGCAGCTTTATAAGAAGTGGTTCGGCGCCGATCCTCGCTTTCCGCTCAATCCGCAGTTCTAGGGAACGGGGCGGGCGGCGACGAGCGCGGACGATGTGGAGGCTGAGATGAGTTACCAGTGGCTGACGTTGTGGGGCTATGCCCCGGACTTTATGAAGGCAGCGTGGCTGACCCTGCAGGTGACGATGCTGTCGTTTGCGCTGGCGATCGCGCTGGGTCTGGCGACGGCGGTCGCCGGCGTCTCGCCCCTGCGCCCGCTCCGGTTCGTCGCCCGCGCTTATGTCGAGGTCATTCGCAACACGCCGGTGCTGCTGCAGATCTTCATCGTGTTTTTCGGCTTTCCGTCCGCGGGGATTTCGCTCAATGCCTATTGGGCCGGCGTCATCGCATTGGGACTGAACGTCGGCGCCTACTTGTCGGAAGTGTTCCGCGCGGGGATGGCGTCGGTTCCACGCGGCCAGATCGAAGCGGCGGGCATTCTGGGGCTGAGCCCCGCGCAAATTTTCGTGAGCGTGGTGTTGCCCCAGGCGGCCCGGGCCGTCTACCCAGCAATCGTCAACTATCTGATCCAGTTGTTGCTCGGCACGTCGCTGCTCTCCGCCATCGCCTTGCCCGAATTGACCGGAACGGCAACTGTCATCAATGCCCGCACGCTGCTGTACATCCAAACGTTCGCGGTCACGATGGTGGTGTATCTGGTGCTGAGCAATCTGTTGTCCTGGCTTGCAGATCAACTGGGCGCGCGGATCTTCCATCCGCCCGTGGCGGCCCGGCGGCGCACCGGTTTCGGGAAACTCACGATGCGCCGGGTCAACCGAGCGTGATGTTCGCAAGGGAGTCGGGTCATGTCTGTCCAATTGCTGACGAGTAGCCTCGCGATTCTGCTCCAGGGTCTCGTGACGACGGTCTTGCTCTCGGTGGCCGCGATCGCGGGCGGCACGCTCGTCGGTCTCGTTGCCGCCGTGCTGCGCTCGTTCGGGCCGTGGGGCACGTCGCGGGTCGCCAAGGTCTACATCGAATTGTTCCGCGGTACGCCGGTCCTCATCACGCTGATGTTCATCTACTTCGGCGTGTCCTACTTCGGCTACGCGATCGATGTCTTCGCGGCCGGTGCGATCGGCTTGAGCATCTATCAAGGCGCGTATATCGCGGAAATCTTCCGATCGGGCATCGAAGCCGTGCCCAAGGGCCAGTGGGAGGTGTCGCAGATCCTCGGCCTTTCGCGGCCGCAGACATTCGCTTTTGTGGTGTTGCCGCAGACGGGAAAGATCGTCCTGCCGCCGCTCGTCGGTCAGTATTTGTCGCTGATCAAGGACACCTCGATCGTCAGCATGATCGGCATGTCCGAATTGATGCACGGAGGACAAGCCATCGTGGACCGGATCGGCAGGCCCGTCGAGATCTACGGGCTCGTCGCGTTGATTTACTTCGTCGTGTGCTTCCCAGTCTCGCAATGGGTGCGCCACCATGATCGCAGGAGACTGTCATGACCGATCCAATTCAAGTCAAGCCCATCATCTCGCTCTCGGGCGTCAGCAAGTCGTTCGGCGCAACGCACGTCTTGAAGGAGATCAATCTCGACGTGAATCCGGGCGAAGTCGTCGTGCTCATCGGCGCGTCCGGGTCGGGCAAAAGCACGGTCCTGCGGATCATGGCCGGTCTCGAGACGACGGATTCGGGGCAGGTGTGGGTCAATGAGGTTCCACTGCATGAAGCGCGGCGCGCAAAGGAAATTCGCGGCCATGTCGGGATGGTGTTTCAGCAATTCAACCTGTTTCCGCACAAGAGCGCGCTCGGCAATGTCACGCTCGCGCTGATCAAGGCGCGGCGCATGAGCCCGGCCGAGGCGCGCGACCGTGCGATGCAGGCGCTGGAGCGCGTCGGTCTGGCGGACCGCGCGCAGCACTATCCGAGCCAATTGTCGGGCGGGCAACAGCAGCGCGTGGCGATCGCAAGAGCGCTCGCGGTGGAGCCGGGCATCATGTTCTTCGACGAAGCGACGTCCGCGCTCGATCCGGAACTGGTCGGCGAGGTCACGCAGGTAATGCGTTCGCTGGCGCGCGACGGCATGACGATGGTGGTCGTCACGCACGAAATGGGCTTCGCGCGACAAACGGCCGACCGCGTCGTATTCATGGACAAGGGTGTGATCGCGGAGCAGGGCGAGCCCGAGCAACTTTTCGTCAACCCCGCCAACGAGCGCACGCGGCAGTTTCTGCATCGCGTGCTCGATCATTGAGCGCGCCGTCCCCTCCTAGCGAGCGGTGGCCTCGCACAGTACACTTCGACCGCTTGGCAAACTCAATGAACGACGGCACGACACGGAGCGGATGAATGGCTGGAGCAGAATCGTCGCGGGCAAGAGGCGTGGATCGCGTCATTGCGATGTTTCGTCAATTGCACATTGCGCAGCGCCCGATGAGCATGCGCGAATTGATCGAGGCGACGGGTGCGCCGCGCTCGAGCATCTACGAATTGGTCACGATTCTTTCGGAGGCCGGTTTGCTCGAGACGAGCGCGGACGGAAGCGTTTTTTTCGGCCGTGAAATGCACTATTACGGTTCGGACTACTCGACGCACAACGATCTCATCAGCCGGGCGCATCAAGCGATTCTGGCGCTGGTGAGAAAGTACGACGAGACTACGCAGTTGTGCATGCTCGAGGGCAACAAGTACACGGTCGTGCTGTCGGAGAACAGCGCTCGGCCGTTCAACATCACGTCCGACATCGGCGTGAGAGTGCCGATTCCATGGACGGCTACGGGGCGCTTGCTGCTTGGCCACATGAGCGCCGACGATATTCACGCGCTCATTCCCGACGAGGATTTCGTGCTCGACAACGGCGTGCGTATCGAGTTCGACGAATTCATGCGGGACGTGCACCTGGCCAAGGAGCACGGCTATTGCTGCACGGAAGGGCTGTCCAACGCGTTCCGGCTTTGCATGGCCGCGCCGATTCGCGATCGCGCCGGTTTCCCCATGGCGGCGCTGTGTTTCATGACCGCGCGCGACACGAACCCGGAGCGGCGCGCCGCCATGCTCGAGGACCTCTTGCAATCGGCGAAGGCGTTGTCGGACAGGTAATGGGCTCGAGGGCCGAGCGATCGAATGCTCGGCGCTTTCGGGCGGAAGACGAAACCGTACTCAAAGGAGCGAATCGATGAAGCGTTACGGCGTGGAAGGCGGAAAAGGCACGGGCGGTCAGCACATGCCGTTTGCACGCGCGGTCGAGGCCGACGGATGGCTGTATGTATCGGGTCAGACGCCGATGGAAAACGGCGAAGTCGTGAGCGGCGGCATCGTGGAGCAGTCGCGCAAAACGCTGCAAAACGTGTTCGCGATTCTGACCGAAGCGGGGTATTCGGCGGAGCACGTCGTGCGCTGCGGCGTCTGGTTGGACGACCCGCGCGATTTCGCTTCGTTCAACAAGGTGTTTCGCGAGTATTTCGGCGAACACCCGCCCGCGCGCGCTTGCGTGGTGTCGAGCATGGTCATCGACTGTAAGGTGGAAGTGGATTGCGTCGCTTATAAAAAGCCCGATACCCCGCTATGATGGCGGCGAACGCGTGTCGGCCCGGTCGATTCGCGTTCCCACCGACATGGCCGAGGTGATTTCATGAGCACTCCCGAGCTTGCCCGTCCCGCCGCGCTAGCCGCGACGGAAGACGAAGCCCCTTTCTCGTCGCTCGAACACCGGCGACACCAATTGTTCCCAACGCTGTCGGCAAGCGAAATCGCCAGCCTGCGGCGCTTCGCCCGGCCGATGTCGTTCAAGGCCGGCGACCCTATCTTCGAAGCCGGCCGCGTTGCGCTCGGTCTGTTCGTGTTGCTGCATGGACGGGTACGCATTTTCACGCGCGACAGGGCCGGCCGGTCGACGCTCATCGCTGAACACACGGACGGCAGCTTCATGGCCGAAATCGCTCAGCTCGCGGGGCGGCCCGCGCTCGTCGACGGGATCGCCGAGACCGATTGCGACACGCTGCTCGTCGAACCGGACAAACTGCGGGCCTTGATCGTCGCCGACGCTCAATTAGGCGAGCACATCATGCGCGCGCTGATCTTGCGGCGCTTGGGGCTCATCGAACAGGGCCTCGGGCCCGTGATCGTCGGTGACGGGGCCGATGGGCGAGTCATCGCCCTGCAAGGCTTCCTTCGGCGCAATGGACATCCGTCCCAGGTGCTCGACGCGCGGCAAGACCAGGAGGCGGCGGCGCTGCTCGCGGGCATGACCGTCGGCGCCGACGATTTTCCGCTGGTGTTTTGTCCAGACGGTTCGGTATTGCGCGCGCCCGACGAGGTGCAACTGGCCACCTGCCTCGGTCTCGTGCCCACGTTCCAATCGGCCGGCGTCTACGATGTCGCGATCGTCGGCGCCGGGCCGGCGGGGCTCGCTGCGGCAGTGTACGCGGCCACCGAGGGGCTGTCGGTGGCGGTCTTCGATCAGCGCGCACCCGGCGGCCAGGCCGGCGCCAGCTCGCGGATCGAGAACTACCTCGGCTTTCCGACAGGCATCTCGGGCCAGGCCTTGGCGGCGAGAGCCTATCAGCAAGCGTTGAAATTCGGCGCGCATCTCGCCATTCCGGTGAAAGTGGCCAAGGCGCAGCGAGAAGGCGATCGCTTCGTGCTCGAACTCGCGGACGGGCAGCGCGTGCGCGCGCGGACTATCGTCATTGCAAGCGGCGCGGCCTATCGCAAGCCGGCCGTGCCCGGCTTCGATCGATTCGACGGCTGCGGCGTCTACTATTGGGCGTCGCCCATCGAAGCCAAATTGGCGAAAGGGCAAGACATCGTTTTGATCGGCGGCGGCAACTCGGCGGGCCAGGCGATCGTCTTTCTCGCGAACTTCGCGCGCAGCATTCGTGTGTTGATTCGCGGCGCCTCGCTCGAGTCGAGCATGTCGAAGTATTTGATCGACCGTATCGGCGCCTTGCCGAACGTCTCGGTTTGCACGGGCTGTACGCTGCAGGCGCTCGAAGCGGACGAAGCCGGCCTTGCGCGCGTGGTGATTCGGCATGACGGCGAGCAAGAGATCATCGCGTCGCGGCATTTGTTTCTTTTCATCGGCGCCGATCCGAAAACCGACTGGCTCGCCGAGAGCGGCGTCGAACTCGATCGCCACGGCTTCGTCTTGACTGGGTTCACGCGCAAGGATCGCTCAGCAACCGAGCCGGCCCCCACGTATCCGTTGGAAACGAGCGTGGCGGGCATGTTCGCGATCGGCGACGTGCGCTCGGAATCGGCTAAGCGCGTGGCGGCTGCGGTCGGCGACGGAGCCGCCGTCATCGCGCAAATTCACGCCTATCTTCGCCCGGTGAAGGAGGCGGCGGCAGCCGCCTAGAAGCGCCACGCCTGCTCGTGTGCGGCCGGCTGCCCCGTACGGCGCCCCGGCCGCCCGCAAGCGCCCAACTGGGCGGCCCCGGCCGCACGGGCTACAATATCGGTTTGCGCGTAGCAATCGCCCCGCCCGGGCGGCATCGGCGCGGGCTCCAGACGGCCGGTTTGCTCGGTTCGACCTCTATCCCTCGATTGAACGGTTTTCCTCATGAGTACAATTCTTGAAAGCCTCCCGACTGGCCAGAAGGTCGGCATCGCCTTCTCCGGCGGCCTCGATACGAGCGCCGCGCTGCACTGGATGAAGCTCAAGGGCGCGGTTCCCTACGCTTACACGGCCAATCTGGGCCAGCCCGACGAAGACGACTACGATTCGATCCCGCGCCGCGCCCTGGAATACGGCGCAGCCGGCGCTCGATTGATCGACTGCCGCGCCCAGCTCGTGGCCGAAGGCATCGCGGCGCTCCAATGCGGCGCATTCCACGTGTCCACGGCCGGCATCACGTACTTCAACACGACGCCGATCGGCCGCGCCGTGACGGGCACCATGCTCGTCGCCGCGATGAAGGAAGACGGCGTCAACATTTGGGGCGACGGCAGCACGTACAAGGGCAACGACATCGAGCGTTTCTATCGCTACGGCTTGCTCGTCAATCCGAACCTGAAGATCTACAAGCCCTGGCTCGATCAGCAGTTCATCGACGAACTGGGCGGCCGCGCCGAAATGTCGGAGTTCATGCGCCAAGCGGGCTTTGCCTACAAGATGTCGGCAGAAAAGGCCTACTCGACCGATTCGAACCTGCTCGGCGCGACGCACGAGGCCAAGGATCTGGAGAGCCTGGAATCCGGCATCAAGATCGTCAATCCGATCATGGGCGTCGCCTTCTGGCGCGACGACGTGCAGATCGCCAAGGAAGAAGTGACGATTCGCTTCGAGGAAGGGCGGCCGGTCGCGCTGAACGGCGTCGAATACGCCGATGCCGTCGAATTGATGCTCGAAGCCAATCGCATCGGCGGCCGTCACGGCCTGGGCATGAGCGACCAGATCGAGAATCGCATCATCGAGGCGAAGAGCCGCGGCATCTACGAAGCCCCCGGGCTCGCGCTGTTGTTCATCGCCTACGAGCGCCTCGTCACGGGCATTCACAACGAAGACACGATCGAGCAGTACCGCGACAACGGCCGCCGCTTGGGACGCCTGCTGTATCAAGGCCGCTGGTTCGACCCGCAGGCAATCATGCTGCGCGAGACGGCGCAACGCTGGGTCGCCCGCGCGATCACGGGCGAAGTGAAGATCGAGCTGCGCCGCGGCAACGACTATTCGATCCTCAGCACGAAGTCGCCGAATCTCACGTACCAGCCGGAGCGTCTGTCGATGGAGAAGGTACAGTCGACGTTCTCCCCGCGCGACCGCATCGGCCAACTGACGATGCGCAACCTCGACATTACCGACACGCGCGAGAAGCTGCGTATCTACTCGCAAGTCGGTCTGCTGACGCCGGGCGAGAGCTCGGCGCTGCCGCAGATCAAGAACGACGGCGAGTAAGCCGCTCGGCATTCCGGCCGCGCAATCGTGCGGCCGAGCGAGGGCGCGTGCGGTCGGCGGCCGCATGCGCATGTTCGACCGCTTCGGCCCATCGGCCGCTCGCCGCCGTACCGCCGGTGCCATAATCGTGGCTTCGCACAAGCCCGGAGAAACGGTGATGAGAAGTATCGACAATCCTACCCACGATCAAGAAGTCGGCGTTGCCGATGCAACGCAGGACACGACGCGTATCGACGACGTCCGCATCGGGGCGGTGCGTCCGCTCATCTCTCCCGCGCTGCTGCAAGACGAGCTGCCCGTGCCGCCGGCGGTCCAAACCCTGGTTGAAAACACGCGCGCGGACATCGGCGAAATCCTGCATGGCCGCGACGATCGGCTCGTGGCCGTGGTCGGCCCGTGTTCGATTCACGATCACGATCAGGCGCTCGAGTATGCGCAGCGGCTAAAGGCCGTGGCCGACGAACTGCGCGACGATCTGTTGATCGTCATGCGCGTGTACTTCGAAAAGCCGCGCACCACGGTAGGGTGGAAGGGCTATATCAACGACCCGCGGCTCGACGGAAGTTTTCGCATCAACGAGGGCCTGCGCGCCGCGCGGCGCTTGCTGCTCGACATCAACGGTCTGGGGCTGCCCGCGGGCACCGAGTTTCTCGATCTCCTCGGCCCGCAATACATTGCCGATCTGATCGCCTGGGGCGCGATCGGCGCGCGCACCACCGAGAGCCAGAGCCATCGGCAGCTTGCCTCGGGCTTAAGCTGCCCGATCGGTTTCAAGAATGGCACGGACGGCGGGGTGCAGATCGCGGCCGATGCGATCGTCGCCGCGCGCGCGAGCCACGCGTTCATGGGCATGACGAAAATGGGCATGGCCGCGATCTTCGAAACGCGCGGCAACCAGGACGCGCACGTGATCCTGCGCGGGGGCAAGAAGGGGCCCAACTACGATCGCGCGAGCGTCGACGAATGCTGCGCCGTATTGCGGGCCGCTGGCTTGCGCGAGCAGGTCATGGTGGATTGTTCGCATGCGAATTCGGGCAAGGCGCACGAGAAGCAGATCGACGTCGGCAACGACGTCGGCGAGCAGTTGAGCAACGGCGAGAGGCGTATCGTCGGCGTGATGATCGAAAGCCATCTTGAAGCGGGGCGTCAGGATCTCAAGCCCGGTGTACCTTTGCGCTACGGCGTGTCCATTACCGATGCCTGCTTGAGTTGGGCGCAAACCGAGCCCGTGCTCGATACGCTGGCGCAGGCCGTGCGCCGTCGGCGCTCGCGCTAACGGGCGCCGAGGGGCACGGCGCCGAGGGACGACGAAACCGCGTTGTTTCGCACCGCCGCATCGCGCGTGCGCACGCAGGGACTACGAAAAATGAGTGCGATTGCGCCACGAAGCGCGTGATAGCCTCCTGCACGTTTATCGTGACAGGCGCGTGAAATCGCGCGAAAGGTGCCAACATGTCCCTTGCCCCGGTGGGTGGTTCGTCGTCGAGCCATCATGAATTGACCGAAGCCGAGATACTCGCGCAATTTCGAAAGCTGCACGATGCCAAAGCCGTCTATGCGAAAGCGCGGCAAATGGCGGAGCAGGCTCAGCATTCGCCAAAAGAAGAGAAGGCGATCGAAGACGCGTTCAACGCGCGCATCGTCAAGCCGGCGGTCGACAACATCGCGCATGCCTATAAAACCGGCGGTTCGGTGGCCGCCGCCGCGAGTTTGCATGACGCGCTTAAGGGAGCCCCGCCCGAAATCGCCGAGCGTATTTTCAAGGCGGCGAAACCGACCGTCGACGCAGTGTCGAAGGATCTGGGGCAAGTGACCGCGCACAATTCGACGGATACGCTCCCCGTCGCGGCCGACTCGTATCTGACCGACCTTCGCCAACGAAAGCGAGACGGGATTGCGCAAAGCTACCCGACGAATCTTTGGGCGATTTCGTCGCAGCAGGAATACAAATCCGCGTACGGCGATTTGTCGGCGGCGGTCGAATTGGCGAGTCGCGGCCCGGACCCGGAGGCGGCGGCCAAGCAGGTGGCCGAGGGCATCGTCGGCGCCATGCCGACCAAGCCGCAATTGCATTCGCTGTTGCCCTCGCCAATGGATCCCCATCCCAACGAACTGATGTCGAGCGCGGTCACTGACGCCGTCGCGCACGGCGACGGCGCGGCGCTGTCGCTCGCCCTCGCCAAGCGCGCGGGGCAGACGCCGAAGCCTTCGGAGAAGCCCTCGGCGAAGTCATCGTCGAAGACAGCGGCCGATCCGTACGGCATGTTCGGGCCGCCGCCGAAACTGGAGTCGAACAAGCTGTTCGATGCGATCGCCGCCGGGGTCAAGACGCTGCAGACGCGCAACGACAAGGCCGTGAAGGACTTCACGACGCCGACGCCCGAAATGGCCGAACTCGTCATGCGTTGGGGCGGCTTGGCCGGCGACGGTCCGGGTGGGCTCGAGAAGGTGCAGGCCGCGTTGGCCAAGACGATCGACAAAACGCCTTCATTGAAGAAGCCGCTCGAGCAGAAGGCCGCGACCGTCGACGAAAGTGCCGGCGACGTCGCCGATGTCCTGCTCGATTTGCGCGCGGCGGGCCCGAGCATTCAGCACGTGAACGGCTTCGGCAAGTTGAACGGCGCCGCATCGAATCTGCAGAAGGACAAGGAGACGGCGGCGGCGATTTCGGTGAGCGCCACGGCGCAGTCTGCGATTACCGATGCCGAGGTGCGGCTGGCCGCGGAGCAGAATCCGAGCTACAAGCTCCATTCGGCGCCGCCGAATCTGCTCTGGGCCTCGCGTATCGCGCGCGGCATCGTGGCCGAGATCGCCGGCGTGAAGATTCCCTCGCAGCCGGGCGCCAAGCTGGACGCGGCGCTGGCCAATATTTCGCGCTTGTCTCCCGCCGATCGACAGCAGCTTTTCGGCGAGTCGGACATGGGCAAGATCGAAAAGGCGCTGCGCGGAAAAAGCTTGAGCGCGCAAGCCATCGATGTCGAGCAGGCCGAAAAGGCCATCACCGACAACGGCATGAATCCCATCAAGGCGCGCGGCGGCTATTCCCCTGCGACGCCCGAAGGCAAGGTCATGACGGGCCTCGGTAGCGCGCTCTATGTCGTGGGCGCCTGGGACTTGCTGAAGACGCCGTTCGTCAAGGGGCAAAACCCCGTTCCCGTGATTCTGAATCGGTCGTTCGGCGCTTACATCGTTTGGGGCGCCGCCAACAACGGCTATCTGCATGCGTCCAGCTGGGCTCAGAAGCTGCTCGTCGGCGAAAACTCGAAGCTGTTCACGAACAAGATGCCGGTGGGTGGGTGGCTCGACCGGCTTACGCGCCCCGCGGTCGGTAGGGGCAC
>DATJJH010000198.1:0-8293 GCA_035492395.1 Trinickia sp.
CGGCCATCCTTCTTTCTGCCCGACATCGTCCATACGACGATGAACACCAGCAGCGCCAGCGCCGCAAGCGCCTCGAGCGCGAAGATCAGCATGGGGTATTCGTCGAATAGAGCGGACATGGCGATTTCCATTAAGAACGAACATTGTATGCGTATTCATCCGTCCCTCCTTGGCCGCGCGGCCGCTCTCGCCGCGGCCGTATTGCTCGCTGCATGCGGCGGTGGTCCCGCGATTCGGCCGGTGTCTCCCGTCGGCGGGGCGGGGCCAGGCTCCGTCACGGCTATCACGGGCGCGTTGTCGCCGGCGCGCCTGACACCTGTTGCCTGGCAACAGGTGCCGGGCTGGCAAGACGATTCGCTGATCGGCGCGGCGGCCGCGTTGCGAGAGAACTGCATCCGGGTCGGACAACAAAGCACTTGGCGGCGCGCTTGCGCGGCGGCTTCTCAGCTCGACGATCTCGATGCGGCAGGAACACGCTCGTTCTTCGAGCGGTATTTCACGCCATTCCAGCTCGCCAACGGCGACGGATCGGTCGACGGTCTCGTCACGGGATACTACGAACCGCTACTCCGTGGCTCTCGGACGCGGCGCGGAACATATCAATATCCGCTTTATCGTTGGCCGTCCGGATATCGCGCGGGCGCCGCTCTGCCGCCTCGCGCCCAGCTCGAGCGTTCCGGCGTGCTAGACGGTAACGAACTCGTCTGGGTTGACGATCCGATCGAAGCGTTCTTTCTGCAAGTGCAGGGCTCGGGACGCATCATGCTCGAGGATGGCGGCGTCATGCGCGTCGGGTTCGGCGGCTCCAACAACCAGCCCTATAAGTCGATCGGCCGATGGCTGCTCGATCATGGCGAAATCACCCCGGCCCAGGCGACCATGCAAGGCATCAAAGCCTGGGCGCGCGCCAATCCCGCGCGCGTCGCGAGCTTGCTCGATACGAACCCGCGCTTCGTATTCTTCCGCGAGATGCCGGCGACGCAGCAGAGCGCCTCGGCCGGCGGGGACGGGCCGATCGGCGCGCTCGGCGTGCCGCTGACGCCGGAACGGTCGATTGCCGTCGATCCCGCCTCGATCCCGCTCGGTACGGCCGTGTTTTTGGAAACGACGCGTCCGTTCACGAATACGCCGATGAATCGGCTCGTGTTTGCTCAAGATACGGGCAGTGCGATTCGCGGTGGGGTGCGCGCGGATTATTTCTGGGGACTCGGCGACGACGCGGGCGATCTCGCCGGCAAGATGAAGCAAGCCGGCCGGATGTGGCTGCTGTTGCCGAATTCCTGACCGGCTGAGTGGTTGAGCAGCTAAATGATTGAATGGCCGGCGGGGAGGGCGGCAGGTCGCGCATTGCATCGCCTGCGCCGTTCCCCCTCCGGCATGTGCGCCAAGTTCAGGCCGAACGCTTGTCGACCACGCGCCGCGCTTTCCCGACCGAGCGCTCGATGCCATTGACCGGCAGCACGTTGACGATGGCCGACACGCCGATCAGCGCCTTGATATCGTAAGCCAGGGCCGATTTCGCGGCGGCGAGCGCACTATCGTCGGCCCGGGGGTCGGGGCACGGCTCGACATTGAGCGTCATGACGTCGAGCGGCCCTTCTTTCGTCAGGACGATTTGGTAGTGCGGCGAGAGCGAAGGCTGCTTGAGCAGCAATTCTTCGATCTGCGTCGGGAAGACGTTCACGCCGCGGATGATCATCATGTCGTCCGAGCGCCCGGTGATTTTTTCCATCCGCCGCATCGTGCGCGCGGTGCCTGGCAGCAGCCGCGTCAGGTCGCGGGTTCGGTAGCGAATGATCGGCAGCGCTTCCTTCGTGAGCGACGTGAAGACGAGCTCTCCGAATTGGCCGTCGGGCAGCACTTCGCCGGTGACCGGATCGATGATCTCGGGATAAAAATGATCTTCCCAGATCGTTGGGCCGTCTTTGGTCTCGACGCATTCGGACGCCACGCCCGGCCCCATCACTTCCGACAGCCCGTAGATGTCGACCGCGTCGATGCCCATGCGCGCTTCGATCGCGCGACGCATGTCGTTCGTCCAGGGCTCGGCGCCGAAGATACCGATTCGCAACGAGCAATGCGCCGGGTCGACGCCTTGCCGCTCGAGCTCGTCGGCGATCGAAAGCATGTAGCTCGGCGTCACCATGATGATGTCCGGTTTGAAATCTTGGATCAGCTGCACCTGCTTTTCCGTTTGCCCGCCGCCGAACGGAATGACGGTCAGGCCCGCGCGCTCCGCGCCGTAGTGCGCGCCGAGGCCGCCCGTGAAGAGCCCATAACCGTAGCTGACATGCACTTTGTCGCCGCGTCGCGCGCCAGCCGCGCGAATCGAGCGCGCGACGAGATCGGCCCAGGTATCGATGTCGCGGGCCGTATAACCGACGACCGTCGGCTTGCCGGTCGTGCCCGATGAGGCGTGAATGCGCGAGAGCTTGTCCTGCGGTACCGCGAACATGCCGAACGGGTAGTTTTCGCGCAAGTCGCTCTTCGTCGTGAATGGGAAACGCGAGAGGTCGGCGAGTGTCTTGAGGTCTTCCGGGTGCACGCCCGCCTCGTCGAACTTGCGCCGGTAGACGATCGAGTTCTCGTAGGCGTGTTTGAGCGTCCACTTCAGCCGTTCCAGCTGAAGCGCAGCGAGCTCGTCGCGGCTCGCGGTCTCGATCGGATCGAGCGGCAGCGCGGGGGTCATCTCATGTCTCCTGTTTCATCTAAAAAATCATGGCCGACGAGCGTGCGAGCTGCCCGTCGCGTACTACAAAAACGTACGCTCACTGGCCACCGGTGAGGCGGTGCAAGCGGCGGCAGCCATTACGCGGGCGGAATCACGTGTCCTTTGATATGGGTGGACTTGCCGCGAAACATCGCGACGGTCTCCCCGGCGCCGTTCGTGACACGTATATCGTAAATACCGGTTCGCCCGCTCACCGTTTGCTCGACCGCCTCGGCGGTAAGGACCTCGCCGCCGCGAACCGGACGCAAGAATTCGATCGAGCAGCCGGACGCGACCGTGTTGACGTTGTACGAGTTGCAGGCGAACGCGAAGGTCGAATCGGCCAGCGTGAAGATGAGTCCTCCGTGGCAGATGCCGTGGCCGTTGAGGAAGTCGGGGCGCACGGCGGCACGCATACGCGCGTAGCCCGCTCGCACTTCGGCCAATTCGAAGCCGAGCGCGCGGCTAGCCGCGTCCGCCGCGTACATGGCTTGTCCCACGGCGCTCGCCAGTTCGTCGGGCGTCGGTTGTTCCGACGCAGAGCTGGTATGTGTTGGTTGCGCGTCTGTCGGCGACATATCTCAACGCCCCTCGAAGCGCGGAGCGCGTTTTTGGATGAATGCCTGCACGCCTTCCGCGTAGTCGTATGAATTGCCGAGTTCGCGCTGCAAGTCGCGTTCTAGGTCGAGCTGCTGGTCGAGCGACTGGGTCGTGCTTGCGCGCATCGCGCGCTTGATGGCGACGATCGCGCGGGTGGGCTGCTGGGCGAGCTGCGCGGCAAGCTGCGCGGCCGCGGCCTGCAATTGGGCGTCGTCGACCACTTGCCAGATCAATCCCCAGCGTTCGGCTTGCTCGGCGCTGATTTTGTCGCCGGTGATGGCAAGGCCAAGCGCGCGTGCCATGCCGACGCGCTGCGGCAGAAATGCCGTGCCGCCCGAGTCGGGTACGAGCCCGATCTTGACGAACGACTGTACGAAACTGCTCGATCGCCCGGCGATGGCGATATCGCACGCCAGAGCGAGATTGGCGCCGGCGCCGGCTGCGATACCGTTCACGGCTGCGATCACCGGCAAGGGCAGCGCCTGCAGGCGACGCACCAGCGGATTGAAGTGCTCGTCGATCAATGCGCCCAGATCCGTCATTGCACCGGGCTCGAAGTTCAGGTCCGCGAGATCCTGGCCCGCGCAAAACCCGCGTCCCGCGCCGGTCAGGACCAGCGCTCGCGCGCCGGAGCCAACGGCTTCGTCGAGCGCGGCGCCAAGTTCCTTGTGCATCGCGCGCGTGAAGCTGTTCAGCTTCTCGGGGCGGTTGAGCGTCACGGTGGCGACGTGGGTCGTCGCGTCGATCTCAACGCGAATCGCTTCATATTGCATCGATTGTCTCCTCACTCACGCTGGTGAATTTCGGTATGCGGCATGCGGCGACTTCGCTCCGGCTCCGCTCATTTTCGACAAGTTGCCGCCGATCAGACTCGCTCGATGGCGATGGCGATGCCCTGGCCTACGCCGATGCACATCGTGCACAGCGCGTAGCGGCCGCCGATTCGCTCCAGTTGATACAGCGCCGTCGTGATGAGCCGCGCGCCCGACGCGCCGAGCGGATGGCCGAGCGCGATCGCTCCGCCGTTCGGATTGACGCGTGGATCGTCGTCCGCAACGCCCAGCATGCGCAGCACGGCGAGGCCCTGCGATGCGAACGCCTCGTTCAATTCGATGACATCGAATTGCGAGAGAGACATCCCGAGCCGTTGTAGCAGTTTCTGCGTGGCGGGCGCGGGACCGATACCCATGATGCGTGGCTCCACGCCGGCCGTGGCCATGCCGAGAACGCGCGCCCGGCGGCGAAGCCCATATTGCGAAGCGGCGCTTTCGTTGGCGAGCAGCAGCGCGCACGCTCCGTCGTTAACGCCTGATGCATTGCCCGCCGTGACGGTGCCGTCCGGACGTACGACACCCTTGAGCTTGCCTAACGCTTCGAGCGACGTTTCGCGCGGATGCTCGTCGCGTGAAACGATGAGCGGCTCGCCCTTCTTTTGGGGAACTTCGACGGGCACGATTTCTTGCGCGAGCGTGCCGTCTTGCTGCGCTCGGGCCGCCTTCTGCTGGCTGCGCAGGGCAAAGGCGTCTTGGTCGGCGCGATTGACCGAAAATTGCTCGGCGACGTTTTCGCCGGTCTCGGGCATCGAATCGACGCCGTATTGCGCCTTCAGGCGTGCGTTGATGAAGCGCCAGCCGATCGTCGTGTCGAAGATGTCGGCCTGCCGCGAGAACGCGCTGGCCGCCTTACCCATCACGAAAGGCGCGCGCGTCATGCTTTCCACGCCACCGGCGATCATCAGGCGAGCCTCGCCGGCTTTGATCGCGCGCGCCGCCGAGCCGACGGCATCCATGCCCGAACCGCAGAGGCGGTTGATCGTGGCGCCCGGCGCATCGGTCGGCAGGCCGGCCAACAGGGCCGCCATGCGCGCGACGTTGCGGTTATCCTCGCCTGCCTGATTCGCGCACCCATAGACGATGTCGTCGAGCGCGCGCCAATCCACCCCTGCGTTGCGTTCCACGAGTGCTTTGATGGGAACGGCCGCCAGGTCGTCGGGACGAATATCCTTCAGTACGCCGCCGTAGCGGCCGATCGGGGTGCGAATCGCATCGCAAATGTAGGCTTCGGTCATCGGATCCTTTCCCGCGAGAGTGAGCCCGCCATGGGGTGCGGGCTTTCGACTTGATATTAGGGGAGCCGGCGCACCGACTCCATTCGTCCAGACGGGCTATGCCGTTCGGACGACTTCCGCGGGCGTTTCGCGAGGGGCAACATGCACTCGGCTTTGCACCACGCGGAAGCGGTTGGCCACGAAGGCGGCATCGGTCAGGGCGGCATTGGCGGCGGGGTTGGCGCCGGTGCCGTGGAAGTCCGAAAACGCGGCCGATTGGTTGACGAACACACCGCCGGTGAGGTTGATCGAGAGCGCCACGCCACCGTCGATGGCCGCTTCGTGCGCGGCTTCGATGGTTGCCTCATCGGTGCTGTAGACCGACAACGTCAGCGCCCCGTGCTGGGCGGCCAGCGAGGACGCCAGTTCGAGCGATTGCCGCGTGGAGTCGGTCGCGATGACGAACGAGATCGGGCCGAACCATTCGCCGCTGAACTTGGCCGCGTCTTTCGCGGCGTCGAGTTGCAGCATGAGTGGGGTGCGCACGCGAGCCTGCGGAAACGCAGGGTGCTCGAGGCTCTGGCTATCGACGAGCACGCGACCGAGCGAGCGCGCTTCGTCGATGCGACGCAAGACGCCTTCGTTTTGAATGGCGCCGATGAGTTCGACGGCGCGAGCCGGGTCGGCGACGAGCTTCTGCACGGCGCCGGCCAATGCCCCCGCTACTTCATCGAAGCTTGCGCGGCCCTCGGCCGTGCGAATGCCGTCGCGCGGCACGTAGATGTTTTGCGGCGCGGTGCACATCTGGCCCGAGTACAGCGCGAGCGAGAAGGCGATGTTGCGCACGGCCGCTTTCAAGTCGTCGACCGAGTCCACGACGATCTGGTTGACGCCGGCTTTCTCGGTGAACACCTGCGCTTGGTGCGCGTTGCGCTCGAGCCAAGTGCCGTTTTGCGTACTGCCCGTGAAGTCGATCAGCTTGATTTCGGGACGCTGAGCCAGGTCCTGCACGAGCGGGCCGTCGTTGGGTTCAGTCGCGAGCAGGGTGACGACGTTCGGATCGAAGCCGGCTTCGCGCAGCACATCCCGAGCGATTCGCACCGTCACGGCGAGCGGCAGGATCGCGCCGGGGTGCGGTTTCACGATCACGGCATTGCCCGTGGCGAGATCGGCGAACAGGCCCGGATAGCCGTTCCACGTGGGGAACGTGCAGCAGCCGAGCACAAGGCCGATGCCGCGGGGCACGACCGTGAAGCGCTTGTGCATCGCGAGCGGAGGGTTCTTGCCCTGGGGCTTTTCCCAGTGCGCGTCCGCGGGCACGCGGCTCAACTCGTTCCATGCGTAGGCCACGGCTTCGAGTGCGCGGTCTTGCGCGTGCGGGCCGCCGGCCTGGAAAGCCATCATGAAGGCTTGGCCGGTCGTGTGCATGACGCTGTAGGCGATTTCGAAGCTGGCGCGGTTAAGTCGGCTCAGGATTTCGAGGCTGACGCCGACCCATGCTTGCGGGCCGGCCTTGCGCCAGCTTTTTTCAGCGGCAGCGGCCGCTGCGAGCAGCGCCGAGACATCGGCCTTCGGATAGCGCACGCCGAGCGCGAATCCGAATGGTGACTGCTCTGTCCCCACCCATTCGCCCGTGCTGGGTTGGTCGAGGACGAATGGATGGTCGAGATGCGCCTTGAAAGCCGCTTCTCCGTCCGCGTTGCCGGTTTCCCCGTACACTTTGGGGCTCGGCATCTCCGCGAAGGGACTCCAATAGCCGCGCGAGCTGATGGCATCGAGGGCGTTCTTCAGCGTGTCTTCGTGCTTCGCAAATAGAGGATGGGTCATAGCGAGACAGGGGGCAGGCCAGGCGTTGGGGGAGCAGGCCGGTAATTGAACGATGGATCGTATTAATTAACCGACCGGCCGGTTGGTTTGCGAATGTTAGCATTGTTTCAGGGTGGGCGCGAACGCTTTTCGCGCCCAATCCACACTTCAAAATGGAGGATGCATGAGCTTCGAAAACATTCTGGTCGAAACGCGCGGGCGCGTTGGACTCGTGACGCTGAACCGGCCGAAGGCGCTCAACGCGCTGAACGACGCGCTGATGGACGAGCTTGGCGCCGCGCTGCGGCTGTTCGATGCCGACGAAGCGATCGGCGCGATTGTCGTGACGGGCAGCGAGAAGGCGTTCGCGGCCGGCGCCGACATCGGCATGATGGCGACCTATACCTATATGGACGTGTACAAGGGCGACTACATCACGCGCAATTGGGAGACGGTACGCTCGATCCGCAAGCCGATCATTGCCGCGGTGGGCGGCTTCGCGCTCGGTGGCGGCTGCGAACTTGCCATGATGTGCGACATCGTCATTGCGGCCGATACGGCGAAGTTCGGGCAGCCCGAAATCAAGCTCGGCGTGATGCCGGGTGCGGGCGGCACGCAGCGTCTGCCTCGCGCGGTGTCCAAGGCGAAGGCGATGGATATGTGCCTGACGGCTCGCTTCATGGACGCCGCCGAGGCCGAGCGGGCGGGGCTCGTATCTCGCGTCGTTCCGGCCGCGTCGCTCTTGGACGAAGCGCTGGCCGCCGCTGCCACGATTGCCGAATTCCCATTGCCGGCCGTGATGATGGTGAAGGAGTCGGTGAATAGCGCCTACGAGACGACGCTTGCCGAGGGCATCCGCTTCGAGCGCCGCTTGTTCCATTCCTTGTTCGCCACGGAAGATCAGAAGGAAGGTATGGCAGCGTTCCTAGAGAAGCGTAAACCGGTGTTCAAGCATCGTTGAACGGCCGGCTCAAAGTTTCGCTTGCGGCGCGAAACGAACGCGCCTAGAATCACGCCCTTCGCGCAGTCAAACGGACAGCGCGAAGGAAGCGGGAGTCCTTGGAGCAGGCGGTTTGCCCAGGATTTGCGCGGGCCCTCGTAGCGGGTTTTTGTTCAACGGTTCGATAGCA
>DATJJH010000199.1:0-23257 GCA_035492395.1 Trinickia sp.
TGCTATCGAACCGTTGAACAAAAACCCGCTACGAGGGCCCGCGCAAATCCTGGGCAAACCGCCTGCTCCAAGGACTCCCGCTTCCTTCGCGCTGTCCGTTTGACTGCGCGAAGGGCGTGATTCTAGGCGCGTTCGTTTCGCACCGCAAGCACAAATTTGCAGACGCGCGAAAGGCCGCACAGGCGGTGCAAGGACAACACATGTTCAGCGGCGCTTGACGGCGGCATGCGCTTGCGGGTTCCATACGGGCTCGCCCGCATTCGCACGACGAGACGCGGCGCAAAGGCCTCTCGCATGCCTATCGGTCCACAGAACAACTGCAATGAACGAACAGCCGAACTACCCGCTCATCCTCGAGCAGATCTTCCGCGACATCGCGCCTTGGCGCACGAAGGGACGCGTCGCCAACTACATACCCGAACTGGCCAAGGTGCCGGCCGAGCGCTTCGGCATGGCCGTGGTCGCACTGAGCGGCGAAGTGTTTACCGTCGGCGACGCGCACGAGCGCTTCTCTATACAAAGCATCTCGAAGCTGTTCGCCTGCACGCTCGCCTTTCAATTGCTCGGGGACGAGCTTTGGACGCGGGTTGGACGCGAGCCGTCGGGCACCGCATTCAATTCGCTCGTCCAGCTCGAAACCGAACGCGGCCTGCCGCGCAACCCCTTCATCAACGCCGGGGCGCTCGTCGTGACCGACGTCCTATGCCGGCGCTTCGTCGGCGCGGAAACCGCGCTCGTCCAATTCGTGCGACGGCTGTCGGGGGCAACGGACCTCGACTACGACTCCCGCGTCGCGCAATCGGAACTGCAGCACGCACAGCGCAATCGCGCGATGGCGCACTTCATCGCGAGCTTCGGCAATTTGCACATGCCGCCCGAATCCGTCGTCGACGCCTACTGCCGGCAATGCGCCATTGAAATGAACTGCGTCGAGCTGGCGCGCGCCGCCCTGTTTCTAGCCAACGGCGGGGTTTCGCCCGCCACGCAAGAACACGTCCTCGATTCGAGTTCCGCCAAGCGCTTGTCGGCGCTCATGCTCACGTGCGGCACCTACGACGCAGCCGGCGATTTCGTTTACCGCGTGGGGCTGCCGGCGAAGAGCGGCGTGGGAGGCGGCATCGTCGCAGTGCTCCCCGGCGAAATGGCCGTCTGTGTCTGGTCGCCTGGGCTTGACGCGAACGGCAACTCGCTCGCCGGCACGCTGGCGCTGGAATGGCTGACGACCCTGTCGGGGCGGTCGATTTTTTGAAGCGCCACGGCGCCCCTTCCTGTTTTCATGGCTCGGCCGCCTACCGGCGCCTGGCAACGAGCCCGTGCGCGGCGCAAGGCAGTCCGCACCCGAGCCGCGTGCGCTTGCCCACGCCCCATTTGGCGGACCCACGCGAATCATCCTAATCTTTAAGCGTCAGGGCGGCCTTTCCGCCAGCGGCGGCGCATCCGGTGCGTCGGCTAAGACGATGAAAATCCATCCGTTGCGGCGAATCGCATCGACTCGCCAAGCGCCCCCGCCTACGCGGCGGCGGTCGTTTAGCGCGCGCTGCGCCGCAACGCTCATTGCACTGGCGGCGCTCGCCGCTTCCCCTGCCGTGCATGCCGCCTCGACCAACGCTCCCCATGACGGAGAAGTCGTCGCGATCCCCGTATCGGGGGCCATCGGCCCCGCAAGCGCCGATTTCATCACGCGCTCGCTGGCACGCGCCGCGGCCGAGCATGCCCAGCTCGCCGTCATCGAACTCGACACCCCCGGCGGGCTCGATACCTCCATGCGGCAAATCATCAAGGCGATTCTGGGCTCTCCCGTGCCCGTCGCCGCGTTCATCGCGCCCGGCGGCGCGCGCGCGGCCAGCGCCGGCACCTATATCGTCTATGCCTGCCACGTCGCGGCGATGGCTCCGGGCACCAATCTAGGCGCGGCCACGCCAATTCAGATCGGCGCACCGGGCGCCGGCTCGCCCGCCCCGAAGCCGCCCGACGAACATGGCAAAGCGGCATCGTCGCCTCTGCCGACCGATACGCAATCGACCGAAACGCGCAAGCAGATCGACGATGCGGCCGCCTACATCCGCGGGCTCGCCCAACTACGGGGGCGCAACGCGCAATGGGCCGAGCGCGCCGTGAGGGAAGCCGTCAGCTTATCGGCCGGCGAAGCGCTCGCTCAGAACGTGATCGATCTAACGGCCCGCGATCTGCCCGATCTGTTGAGCAAATTGGACGGCCGAACGGTGGAAACGTCGACCGGCACGCACAAGCTCGCCACCGAGCACGCGCCGGTCGTCACGCTCGAGCCCGATTGGCGCAGCCACGTGCTGGCGGTCGTCACGGACCCCAATGTCGCACTGATCCTGCTGACGATCGGCATGTACGGCCTCTTTTTCGAATTCGCGAACCCCGGCTTCGTGCTGCCGGGCGTGGCCGGAGCCATCTGTCTCTTGATCGGGCTGTTCGCACTTCAGTTGCTGCCGATCAACTACACGGGGCTCGCGCTCATCTTCCTCGGCATCGCCTTTCTCATCGCCGAAGCGTTTCTACCGACGTTCGGCACGCTCGGCTTCGGCGGCATCATCGCGTTCGCCGCGGGGGCGCTGATGCTGATCGACACGGATGCCCCCGGTTACGGCGTGCCGCTGCCCATGATCGCCGCCATCTCGGCCGCCGGCGCGGTCTTCGTCTTCTTCGTTTCGAGCTTTGCCTACCGCGCGCGGCGACGGCCGGTCGTCACCGGCGGCGAAGCGCTCGTCGGCAGCCAGGGCGAAATCATCGATGCGGCGCTCGCGCCCGGCGACGACGCAGACAGCCAAGCGATCGTCGGCTGGGCCCGCGTGCACGGCGAGCGCTGGCGCGTACGCGCCGCGGCGCCCCTGGCCGAAGGCGCGCGCGTGCGCGTGACGGGCCGCCACGGCCTGACGCTCGACGTCGAACCGGCGCAAGAACCCCCACGAGGAGGAGCCTCCCCATGATCGGATTCACCTACAGCTTCGGCACGCTTTTGTTGCTGATCGCGCTCGTCATCATCGCCTCGTCCATCCGCATCTTCCGCGAATACGAGCGCGGTGTCGTCTTCATGCTCGGCCGCTTTTGGAAGGTGAAGGGCCCCGGTCTCGTGCTCATCATCCCGGTCGTGCAGCAAGCGGTGCGCATCGACCTGCGCACGATCGTGTTCGACGTACCGCCGCAAGATGTCATCACACGCGACAACGTCTCGGTCAAGGTCAATGCGGTCGTCTACTTTCGCGTCGTCGATCCGGAGAAGGCCGTGATTCAAGTGGCCCGCTTCATGGAGGCGACGAGCCAGCTATCGCAGACGACGTTGCGCGCCGTGCTCGGCAAGCACGAGCTCGACGAGTTGCTGGCCGAGCGGGAGCAGTTGAACGCCGACATTCAGAAAACGCTCGACACTCAAACGGACGCATGGGGCATCAAGGTGTCGAACGTCGAAATCAAGCATGTCGACATCAATGAATCGATGATTCGCGCCATCGCCCGCCAGGCCGAAGCGGAGCGCGAGCGCCGCGCCAAGATCATCCACGCCGACGGCGAGCTGCAGGCTTCGGAGAAACTGCTGCAAGCCGCGCAAACGCTGGCGCACGAGCCCCAAGCGATGCAATTGCGCTACCTGCAGACGCTCACGACGATCGCCGCCGACAAGAATTCGACGATCGTCTTTCCGCTGCCGATCGACATCCTCAACCTCGTACTCAATCGCCACTGAGCCGCCAGACGCAGGGCCGGCGAGGCACGGCCCGTGCAGGGGAAGCTGGCGCCCGCAAATAGTCGCTATTACACTGTGCGGCTGGTTTTCGGGCGCGGGCTGCGTACATTAGGGCGCGGCCGCATTCGACCGAAGTCATTTCATTCGCAACAAAATCGAACGGTCTTCCCGATCGGCTCGGCCCGCCGCGCGCGTCCGAGCGCCGATTCGGGGCGACCGCCAAGCATGGGACCGGAGACAACGCACTCATGGAACAAACCAAAAACGTTCCGTTCATGGAATCGGTAAAGCGCTATTTCGGCTTTGAAGAAGCCGGCACCGATTTACGCACGGAGATATTGGCCGGCGTCACGACGTTTCTGACGATGGCTTACATCATCTTCGTCAATCCCGCGATTCTCGGCGATGCGGGCATGCCGAAGGACGCCGTGTTCGTGGCGACGTGCCTAGTCGCGGCTATCGCAACGCTGATCATGGGCCTTTACGCCAACTATCCGATCGCCTGCGCGCCCGGCATGGGACTGAACGCATACTTCGCCTACACCGTGGTCAAGGGCATGGGCTTTACCTGGCAAGCCGCGCTCGGCGCCGTGCTCATTTCAGGCTGTCTATTCTTGATCGTCACGCTGTTTCGCGTGCGCGAAATGATCGTGAACGGCATACCGCGGTCGATTCGCGTCGCCATCACGGGCGGCATCGGGCTCTTTCTGGCCATCATTTCGCTCAAAACGGCCGGCATCGTCGTCGGCAATCCCGCCACGCTCATGACGCTCGGCGATCTGCACAAACCCCAGGTGGTGCTGGCGACCATCGGCTTCTTCGCCATCGTCACGCTCGATTATCTGCGCGTGCGAGGTGCGATCCTGATCGGCATTCTGGGCGTGACCGTGCTGTCGTTCTTCTTCGGCGGCAACCAATTCCACGGCCTGATTTCCGCACCGCCTTCCATCGCCCCCACGCTGTTCCACCTCGACGTCCGCGCCGCGCTGTCCACGGGGATCATCAACGTCGTACTCGTGTTCTTCCTCGTGGAACTGTTCGACGCAACAGGCACGCTGATGGGCGTGGCCAACCGCGCCGGGCTGCTCGTCGAAGGCAAGATGGACCGTTTGAACAAGGCGCTGCTCGCCGACAGCACGGCCATCGTCGCCGGTTCGCTGCTCGGCACGTCCTCGACCACGGCCTATATCGAAAGCGCTTCGGGCGTGCAGGCCGGCGGGCGCACGGGCGTGACGGCGATCACCGTGGCCGTGCTGTTCCTCGCGTGTCTGTTCATTGCGCCGCTGGCCGGCGTCGTGCCCGGCTATGCGACCGCGCCCGCATTGCTCTATGTTTCGTGCCTGATGCTGCGCGAGCTGGCGGACTTGCCTTGGGACGATGCGACTGAAGTCGTGCCGGCCGCGCTGACCGCCTTGATGATGCCCTTCACCTATTCGATCGCCAACGGCGTGGCGTTCGGTTTCGTCACTTATGCCGGGCTCAAGCTGCTGACGGGGCGTGCGCGGCAGGTCAAGCCGATCGTCTGGATCATCGCAGCCATCTTCCTGTTCCGCTTCTTCTATCTGGGCGGGGATTGAAGCGCGCACGGCGCTACGCGCCGGCACGCCGCGGGCGCGGTGGGAAGGCGTCGCATTCAACGAGCGCTACGAGCGCAACGACGGAGGACGAGCCGTGCAAGCGGGCCGCGCCGGCAGCGTCGAGCGCAGCGCTTACGCGCCCGCGTTCGCTTCGTAGAATCTGACGTAGCCGCTGCGCAGCATCGAGCACTGGCCGCTCGTTTCGGACAGCAGCCGGCGCGTCGCCGCTTCGATACGCGGCCGGTGCGCATCGAACGCCCCGACCATGTCCTCGAGCCGCGTCGAAGCCGCGCCGAAATGATCCTCGAGGGCCTCCGCGGTGATGCTGCACCACACGCGCTCGCCGTTGACGAGCGCCGGAAACGCGACGATCAATTCGCGCCCCGAGTACTCCGGTGCTTCATTAGGGAAAAGAATCTGCATGGGATTCGCCTTTGCCGTGACGAAAACACGCCATAACCGCGCCGGGTGGGAGTGCTTCCTTCTTGCTGGAAGCGCGGGCCGCCGGCGCGAAAGGGTCGCCTCCACGCCGATTGCCTAAACTTTAGGATGTTTGCGATCGGCTGAGCAAGTTTTCCTTGCATGCGGCGTAAAACAGCGCCTTTGGTCCGACGAAACAGGCGCGTTTTGCGCCGGCCGATAGATAGGAGTACGAACCCTTTTCGACTCGTCTCCAGATTGCCGCGTCCGTTGCCCAGCTTCGGACGACTGGGGCATATCTTTCGGCCACGCGTTGAGTAGAACGGCCACGCCGCGGATTATCCGCGCCCCCGCGGCGGCACCCTGGGGACTATCGGCACGCCCGGTGCTTACGGTAAGCTCGCTGAAATGTGCGCCATGTCGGTGCACCCCGTTGTCGTTGCGCCCTTTCGGGCGCCCCCCATTACCTCGTCATGACCGCACCGCTCCACACGCCAATCGTGCGCATCGAACCCCACGGCTTCGCGTTCGAATCGCCCGCCTCGCTCACGTTGCTCGACGCGGCGGCGGCCGCCCAAGTACGGCTGCCTCGATCGTGTCGCAACGGCGTCTGCCGAACCTGCATGTGCAAGCTCGTTTCCGGACATGTCAGCTATCGCATCGAATGGCCGGGCGTGAGCCGCGAGGAAAAGACCGAGGGTTGGATCTTGCCTTGCGTCGCCACGGCCGATACCGATCTCGTCATCGAAGCGCCGGCGGCGGAGCGCGCATTGGCGCAAGACCAGTATCGACACGGCGGTACCCGTCGTTTTTGATTCCCATCAAGCAGCATTCTCGACAACTACTCACCACTACGGTCGCCACTTCATGGATTTCGACGTCGTCGTTCTCGGGGCAGGTATCGTCGGCGTGTCGTGCGCCATTCATTTGCAGGATCGCGGGCGGCGCGTCGCGCTGGTGGATCGCGGCCTTCCGGGCGAAGGCACGAGTTTCGGCAATGCGGGCCTCATCGAGCGCTCGGCCGTCGTGCCGTATGCCTTCCCGCGCAGCCTGAGCGCACTCGCGCGCTATGCGCGCAATCAATCGACGGATCTCTATTGGGACTACAAGGCGCTGCCGTCGTTTATCCCGTGGCTCGCGCGCTATTGGTACGAGTCGTCGCCGCGGCGGCTGGCGGCGGCCGCGCACGACATGCTGCCGCTCATCTTGCGTTGCGTCGACGAACACGCGGCGCTGGCCGCGCGCGCCGGCCCGCAAGCCACGGCGCTCGTACACGAGACCGGATGGATCGAAGCCTATCGAACGCCCGGCGAATTCGACGCCGCCGCAAAACGGGCGCGACAGTTGGCGAGCGCCCAGGATCTGCGCGTGGACACACTGGACGCAGCGGCCCTGCGCGCACGCGAGCCCGCCCTTTCCGACGCGTTTTGCGGAGGGCTGCACTGGATCGATCCGCAAAGCGTGACGAATCCGGCATCGCTTACGAAAGCCTATGCCGCGCTCTTCGAGCGCGCCGGGGGCAAAGTGATCGTCGGCGACGCTTCGACCGTTCGTGCCGAAAGCCACGCGTGGCTCATGCAGACGAGCGAAGGCCCGATCGGCGCGCGCGAAGTCGTCGTTGCGCTGGGCCCCTGGTCGGACACGGTGTTCGCACCGCTCGGCTATCGAATCCCGCTGCGCGCCAAGCGCGGCTACCACATGCACTACGAAGCGACGACCCGCGAGCCGCTCGCCCGGCCCATCCTCGATAGGGAACAAGGCTATGTCGTCGCGCCGATGCAGCGCGGCCTGCGCCTGACGACGGGCGTGGAAATCGCCGCCCGCGAGGCGCCGCCGACGGGCGTGCAACTCGCCCGCGCGGAAGCCCATGCGCGACCCGCGTTCGCCCTCGGGGCGCGTCTGGACGCGCAGCCCTGGCTCGGCCTGAGACCCTGCACGCCCGATATGCGGCCCGTCATCGGCCAAGCCCAACGCCATCGCGGGCTCTGGTTCGCCTTCGGCCACGCCCATCACGGGCTGACGCTCGGGCCGGTTACCGGGCGCTTGCTCGCAGAAATGATGACGGGCGAGGCGCCCTTCACCGATCCCAGGCCCTACAGTCCGGCGCGCTTTTGACGGCTTTGACGCTATTCGCCGGACTTCCCCGGGTTTCGCCTGCTTCGGCGCTCAGATGCGACGCTGGGCGGGCCGCGACACGCGACCGGCCCTCCGTCACGGGGCGCGCCAAACCGTCCAAGGCGCCAATGTGCAAATCGATTGCCACGCGCACACGAAATAAAGTGCACGAATTAGCGTAACTTCCCCAGCATTATTTCAGTTTGGAGAATTGTGTTTCTACGGATATAACGATAGCGGCCTGGGGCATACCCGAATACATTTAGGGGGCTCGATTCTAGGAGCCGCTATGAGGACAAAAAAGTCTCGCGCAGTTGACGTAAGCCGCGTCCAAATCGAAATTCTCGAACAGTCCGATACGACGCTGATCATTCGCTGGGTCGAACCTGGCCGCTGCCATTACGGGGAGCAGCGCTGGCGCCGCCGCTCGGCTAATGCATCGGGCACGTGCGTCGTTTCGCGGCGGGCGATTCGCCGTGGAGATGCGGTATTCCGGCCGGCGGAACGCCCGGCGCCCGCCAATGCGGCTGCGATGATTTCGGTCGACGCATTTCATCACGCCGTCGAGGACTAGCACGTAACACGATTTAGCTTGCCCGGCGAAAACTACGGATTTTCGTAGCCGCCGGCGGTCGCCGCTGCGCCACGTTTTTTCCTTCGGCGCGCGCACGCGCCACCTTCCTTCACCATTTCCGCCGCGCATCGCTGTCGCAATTGGTCAGGCCATTGTCGCGTATTGACAATAGCCGGCTGCCGGGTTTGTCGATATAGCAGAGGCGCAAGCGCGCGTCCGTCGCGCTTCCTTCAACGCCGCACCGAGTATCGCCATGCCCAAATCGCTCTCGATCCGAGGCGGCCTTGCCGCCACCATCGCCGGCTACACCGCCCTGCTCATCGTCGTGATCGTCGGCGCCGTGGCCGTGCTGTCCGCCGGCAACGCGGCGCTCGCGGCCATGTATCGCGACGATACGGCCTCGCTGCTCCACCTGAAGACGAGTTCGGAGAGGCTGCTCGTCATGCGCGGGGGATTGAGCGAAGTCGAGCAATTGATCAGCGCCGGCAAACCGGCGCAAAAAGAAATCGCGCGTCTACATCAATTGGTGACGCAGAGTAACGACGAACTGGCGGCCTATCGCAGCCTGCACACGCCCGATGCCGATGAAAAGGCGTTGCTCGACACGCTGCTCGCTCGCCGCCAAGCATTGTTCGACCAAACGCTCCAGAAAGCCCTCGCGCAATTGGACAGCGACAATATGGTCGACTTTCTCTCGACCCAACGCGAGGCGTCGCCCGCCGTTTTCGCGGCCTACCAGGATGCGATCACCGCGCTCGAAAATTTTCAGATCGCCCGCGAAAAAACGCGCTTCGACACGGCGGACGCCCGCTTTCGCCGCGCACTTTGGATGCTCGGGGGCGCCGCCGCGCTCGCACTCGTGGTGGGTTTCCTGATGCAACGACGGCTGGCCGGCGCGATCGTCACGCCCGTCAGCGCGGCGGTCGATCATTTCGATCGCATCGCACAGGGCGACCTGACGCACAGCGTCGCGGTCGGCCGCGCGAACGAAATGGGCCATCTGCTGACGCGGCTAGGTCAAATGCAGTCGGGCTTGGCGCACACGGTAAGCCAGGTTCGCGCAAGCACGCAGGCGATCGTCGCGGATGTCCGCACGATCGCGCACGGGAATGCCGAGCTATCGAACCGTACAGAACAGCAAGCCGCCTCGCTCGAAGAGGCGGCCGCCAGCATCGAACAGTTGACCGCTACCGTGCGTCAAACGGCGGACAACGCGCGCAGCGCCCGCACGTTCGCCGGGAGTGCGGCCGAGATTGCAACGAAAGGCGGGGACGCAATGGCGCGCGTCGTCGCGACCATGGAGGCGATCTCGACGAGTTCGACGCAGATCGCCGGGATCGTCGGCGTCATCGAAGGCATTGCGTTCCAGACCAACATCTTGGCCCTGAACGCGGCGGTGGAAGCGGCGCGCGCCGGCGAAAACGGGCGAGGCTTCGCCGTCGTCGCATCCGAAGTGCGCAATTTGGCCCAGCGCTCGGCATCCGCCGCCAAGGAGATCAAAACGCTGATCGGCGATTCGACGCAGCGCGTCGACGGCGGCAGCGCGCTCGTGGGCGACGCCGGCGCGACGATGACGGAACTCGCGCAAGCCGTCGAGCGTGTGCGCACGATCATCGCCGAAATCAGCCTGGCCTCGGAGCAGCAGTCGATCGGCATCGACCAAGTCAACGCGTCCGTGTCGCACATGGAGCAAGCCATGCAGCGCAATGCGGCGCTGGCGGAGGAGGCATCGGCCGCCGCCATCTCCCTCGAAGATCAAAGCCGGCGCCTGGACGAGGCCGTCGCCCGCTTCCAATTGCCGTCGGCCACGCGCTGACGCTCCGATACCATCGGCGCGGCGATTCGGTTCTATCGGTTTCAGGTAGGCCCTGCTCTACTGATAACGTCGCGCGAGCGGTGCGTTGCACCTCGATCTCGCGCGTGTTTACACGGAGACCGGGGCTACTTTTATGTCAACACCTGAACGTTCACATCAATTCGTGCTGACGCTTGCGTGCCCGAGCGCCGCCGGGCAAGTCGCGGCCGTCGTCGCGCTGCTCGACAAACACGGCGGCTATATCGACGAACTGACCGTGTTCGACGACGACCTCAGCGAGCGTTTCTTCATGCGATGCGTCTTTCACGGCGCGCGCGAGCACGATAGGCCGCTCGACGTCGGCGCACTGAAGGCCGAGTTCGCGCCGATCGCAGTCGGCTTCGGTATGACGTGGGGCATTCACGATGCCGACGTGCGGCCGAAGGTGCTGCTCATGGTGTCCAAGCTCGAGCATTGCCTGGCCGACTTGCTGTTCCGCTGGCGCATGGGCGAACTGAAGATGGACATCGTGGGGATCGCCTCCAACCACACGACGCTCGAGCCAATGGCCGTACAGCACGGCTTGCCGTTTCACTACCTGCCTGTGACCGCGGAGACGAAAGCGCGCCAAGAAGCGCGCCTGCTCGACTTGTTCGAGACGACCGGCGCCGAGCTGATGGTGCTCGCGCGCTACATGCAAATTCTTTCGGAAGCCACGAGCCGCAAGCTGGCGGGGCGCGCGATCAACATCCACCATTCGTTCCTGCCCGGCTTCAAAGGCGCGAAGCCCTATCATCAGGCCCATACGCGTGGCGTGAAGCTCATCGGCGCAACGGCGCATTTCGTGACCGACGATCTGGATGAAGGCCCCATCATCGAGCAGACGGTCGAACGCGTCGATCATTCTCACAGGCCCGAGCAACTGCTCGCCGTGGGCCGCGACGTCGAATGCATCACGCTCGCGCGGGCGGTCAAGGCCTTCATCGAACGCCGCGTGTTCATCAACGGCGAACGGACCGTCGTACTGCAATAGCGCGGGCCGCGCTTCATCGATGGCCACGTCGCGTGCGCCGATCCAACTCGGCGCACCGATGCGGTAGACGGCGCGCCCCCTCCTCTCGCCGCCGAGCCGCTTCCCACCACTCAAACGAAAAAAAACGGAGCGGGCGGACTTGCCATCCGCACGCCCCGTACAGGGACACTCAGTACTTTCGATTGCTTAGCGTTTAGCGTTGCTCACCGCGCGACGGCTTCGTCGTCTTGTCCGTTCTTTGCCGCGAGCAACTTGATTCGATCGATTCGCGTTACTTGGCGTCAGCCGTCCATGCCGCTACGCGATCGCCATGCGCGGACACCCAAGCTTTCGCCGCGTCGTCCGGCTTCGTGCCGCTTTGCGCCGCGAGCATCACGCCTTCGATCTCACCCGGCTTCCATTGGAACTTCTTCAAAAACGCCACCACTTGCGGGGCCTTCTTTTCGAGTTCCGGATTGATCACGTTGTCCACGTGCTCGGCGCCGCCGAACACCTTCTTCGGATCGTCGAGGAATTTCAGCTTCCACTTCCCGAACATCCAATGCGGGGCCCAGCCCGTCACGACGATCGGCTTGTTCGCATGAATGTCGCGTGCGAGCTCGGCCGTCATCGCGCTGCCCGAACTCGGCATCAACTGAAGGCTAAGGTTGTAGGCCTTGATTGCGTCGTCGGCCTTCTTCATCACGCCGGCGCCCGCGTCGATACCGACGATACGGCCGCCAAATGCGTCCTTCTGCGATTCCAGATCGGCGATCGAGGTCGCCTTGGCGTCGGCCGGGACGACGAGGCCGATCTTCGCGTCGTTGAAGTTGGCCCCGAGGTCGACGACCTTCGACTTGTACTGCTCCCAATACGCGGCGTGCGTGGCGGGCAGCCATGCGGACAGCGTGGCGTCCAAATCGCCGCGCGCCACACCGCCCCACATCACGCCGGCGGCGACGGGCACGAGCTTGACGGGGTAGCCGAGCTTGGTTTCGATGACTTGCGCGGCCACGTTCGACGTGGCAACGCTATCGTCCCAACCTTCGACGTAGCCGATCTTGATCGTCGGCTTTCCGTCGGCAAACGCGGACGCTGCGCTCGCAAGCGCCGCGCCGAAGGCGGCCGTCAGCAACAATTGCTTCAATAACTTCATGGTGGTCTCTCCTGGTCGTCGATCCGCGGCGCGGGGTACTACTACTTTCAGGCCCTAGCATGAGCAGCCATTAATGATGGGTAAGTGCGGTTTCCGACATGCGCTTGTCCGGAAACGACGACAGCGTGACGCTATTTATCTACGACGAGATCGCTGAGCGGCTTGCTGCAGCAAAGCAGCACCATCCCTTGATCGATCTCGCGTTGACGGATGCCGCCGTTGTGGCGCATATCGACTTGCCCCGACACGAGCTTGACCTTGCAGGTTCCGCACATGCCCTGCGTGCAAGACGCCGGCAAACGCACGCCCGCGCGCTTGGCCGCATCGAGCACGTGCTCGTTCGCCCCGCACTCGATATCGCGGCGCAGCTTCGCGAACGACACGGCAAAGCGGGTTTCGCCTTCGGCCTGCACGCCGTCTTCATGCACGCTCGATCCTTCCGTCGCCGCTGCCTGCTCGGCGGCCGGCAGCGCATCGAACGAGAAGCTTTCCTCGTGATAATGCGCGCGATCGAAACCCGCTTCCGCCAGCAAATCGCGCACGGCCTTCATGTAGGGCGCGGGACCGCATGTAAAGATCTCGCGCTCCATGAAATCCGGAGCGATCAGGCGAAGCAGCGGCAACGTCAAGAAACCGGTGACGCCGGGCCAGTTCGTGCGTTGCCCGAGGCGCTCGCAGACGAACGATGTTCTGAAGCGCTGTTGATTCGAAGCGATGAGATCGAGTTCGCGAGCGAAAATGATGTCGTCGGGCGTCCGCGCGCTATGGACGAAGACGATGTCGCGATCTTCTCCCAGCTCGTGATGCGAGCGGCTCATCGACATCAGCGGCGTGATGCCCGAGCCCGCCGACAAGAACAGGTACTTGCCGGCCGCGTGGCGCGCGCAGGTGAATTCCCCGGCCGGACCCAGCACCCGAACGGCGTCGCCCGGGCGCAGGTTGTCGTGCAGCCAATTCGACACCTTCCCGCCCGGCACCCGCTTCACCGTGATCGAGATGGTGTGCGGCCGCGTGGGGGCCGACGAAATCGTGTAGCAGCGGTTGATCGTCTCGCCGTCGATCTCGAGCTCGAGTGTGATGAATTGCCCGGGTTCGAACGAAAATGTCCGGCCCTCCCGCGACATGAAGAAGAAACTCTTCACGTCGTGCGTTTCCTGCCGTACCTGGCAGCAAACGAGCGTCTCTTCCTCGTCGCTCGTCCACGCCGCGCCGAGCGCGCTCCAGAATGCGGGTCGCGTGAGGCGTCCGTCTTGCGGCTCGAAGGTTTGCGCGTCTCGCATCATGCTCTGCCTCGTTGTGTTTCCGACTTGCCTGCTTCCGTTGCTACGCGCCTGCGTGGGCGCCTAGGCGACGGATGTACCAATCGCAGAATTTCTCCACCAGCCCTTCCGTGAACGGCGAGTAAGGGCCCGGTTCGTAAGCGCTGCTACCTGTGCCTCGTTGGGAAAATTCGACAAGGGCGCGATCTTGCGCGTTCGTCGCGTTCCAGACCGCCGTCAGGTTCTCGACGTCGTAATCGACGCCTTCGACCGCATCTTTGTGCACAAGCCACTTCGTGCGCACGAGCGTCTTGCCGGCCGACAACGGAATGACCGAGAACGTGACGATGTGGTCGCTCATGAAGTGATGCCACGAATTAGGCTGCGTCCAGAAGGAGAGCCCGCCCAGGTCTGCGCGCTTGAACTCGCCCAGCAATTTTTTCGAAGCCACCTTGGCGTCGAGCGTTTGCGATTCGCCGTCGCGATCGAGCGGCAAACGCTGCGTGCGGAAACCCGTCACGTCGCTCAAGCGCTCGATTTCGACCGACGGCAGGCTCATCGCTTCCCACTGCGCGGCGCGCTCGACGCACGTGCGTTCGAACGCGGCCATGCCTTCGGCATTGGCCGGCGACGGCTGATACCCGAAACCGTATTCGTAGAGCGAAACCGTCAGCTCCGGATGATTCGCGACGCAGTGATAGCACTCGCGATTGTTCTCCATCGTCAGCTTCCAGTTGCCTTCCTCGATGATGTCGACCTGCGCCGCGATCTTGCAGCTCGGCAGATCGTGAGGCAGCAGATAGGGCTCCATCGCCGCGCGCATCACCGCGAAATCGACGGGCGGCTCCTCCGCCAGGCACACGAAGATCAGGCCCGCCAAGTTCTCGACGTGGACCGACTTCAGGCTGTGCTTGCAGCGGTCGAACTTTTCGCCCATGTGTTCGGCGAACATCAGCGCGCCGCTCAGGTTATAGGTCCAGCTGTGGTACGGGCAGACGATGTTGCCGACCGTGCCGCGCTCTTCGTTGCACAGGCGCGCGCCCCGATGGCGGCACACGTTGTGGAAAGCGCGCACGGACATATCGTCGTCGCGCACGATGAGCACCGATTCGCCGGCCAGCTCCACGGTCACGTAATCGCCGGGTTCGGGAATATCGGGTTCGACCGCCACGTGAATCCAGTGCTTGCGGAAAATCGCTTCCATGTCGAGCGCGAAGATGTCTTCGCTGCGGTAAAACGGCGCTTCGAGGCTGTGGCCTTGTTTGCGCCGTTCGATGAGCGCGCGAATGTCTACGGATACGGTCATGTCTGCTCCGAATGCTGTACTTGCTTGACTTGCGTGTTGTGCTGGGTGCGGTGCGAGCGCTCGGTCGAAGACACTCGCCATCACCACAATGTTTTCGGGACTTCAGTAATCGACGAGTCGATGCTCTCGCAAATATCCGAGAATGGCTTGTGCTTTTTCGACTGAAGTCCCCTCAATTACGACGTTCCCGCCGCGGCTTTCGGTCGTGGTCGCCGTCAGCATCCGGGCATGTCCCGAGCGCTTTTCGGCCGCGACGAGCTTGATCGGTTTGCGCGCCGCAGGGGCGACGCGCCACGCATCGGCTTGGACGTCGCGCGGCGCGGCGGCACGCTGCGGCGCAATCGAGCCCTCCACGGAGCGGGCGTAGGCGTAGCGCGGGCTAACCGGCGCCTGCGGGTGGACCGCCACGACCGCCGGCAGCGTACCCGCGACACTGCGACGGAAGCCCTTCGGCAAAAATTGCGTGACCGCGATGCCGTCGCTTTCCATGGTCACATCGAGCGCGGAATCGACCAGCGCGTAGCCCAGGGCTTCGGCCACGAGATACGGCAGCGTGCCGCTGTCATACGCGCCTTCCGCCCGTGTGCCCGTCAATACGAGCGGCACGCCGCGCAAACGCTCGGCCAGCAGCGCCGCGGCATCGTCGCCTTCGCCGCATGGCAGTACGTCCACGCGCGGGGCGCCGAGCCCCAAGTAGTCGGTCAACGCCAGGTCCGATGCGTCGCCTGCGTGCAGCACGTCCAGCGCCGCGCCGTGCTGCCGCGCGAGCGTGCGGGCGATCTCGAGCGCGGCGGCATCGTTGCGGCTGTAGCACGAGGCGCCGCTCACGCGATGACGTCCGACCGAAACGAGCACCGCGATTCGATTCAGCTTGTCTGTTGATTTCATGCCGCGACATCCTCACGAACGTTGGCGCCCGTCGCCGCTGAAGGCGGGAGCGTGGCTTGACGGCCCTGCTTGGCTTGGCCGACGGCGTCGGCCAGCGCGGCGATCGTCGGCTGCGTATCGGCGATCACGGTAAGATTCGCGCGCTTGACGATCGGCGCGCTTGCGTCGAGATTGACCGCGATGACATGCCGGCAGTCCTTGATCCCTTGCAAGTGCTGAACGGCGCCCGAAATCCCGAATGCGATGTAGACGCTCGCGTTGACGGTCTTGCCCGTCGCCCCGACCTGCTTGTCGCGCGTGAAATGGCCGTTGTCGACGGCCACGCGGCTCGCCCCGACCGCCGCACCCAATGTTCGAGCGAGCGCCTCGAAGGCCGCGATGTCGGTCACGCCATTGCCGGCGGAAATGATGAAGTCGGCCTCTTCGAGCGCGACCTGCGTCGCGTCCAGTTGGGTCGTTCCGCGATCGGCATAGTCAAGCGACGTCGATGCGGCCGACGAGCCGCCTTCCCCGCCTGCACTCGGCAATGCGATGCGCTCCCCAGCCCCGACGAAGGGCAACTTCGACGAAACGGCCTCCGCATCGAGCAAAATCACCTCGGGCCATGCGCGCGTCGCAAACGATCGCCCGGCGTCCGCCATGCAGCCCACGTGTGCCGCATCGATCTCGACGACGTGCGTCGCCGCGCTCGCCTTCGCGCGGGCGGCATATCGACGCCCGAGATCGCCGTCGCCCGTCGCGTTGTCGGGCATGAGCACATGCGCGGGCTTGAACGCCGCCGCGCAATCGCGCAAGGCGGCCAGCGCGCGATCCGGCGCAAACGCCGGCCGCGCCAATTCCGGAACTTCGACCACCTTGTCCGCGCCTAGCGCGGCCGCGTCATCGGTCAATTCGCCGAAAACGAGCAGTACGACCTCGGTGTTTTTGTCGGCCACGATGGCGGCTGCCGCCACGACCTGCCGAGCGTGCTCGTCCAGTGCGCCGCGATCCGTATGCGCGGCCACCAGCAAGGTGCGGCTGTTCGATTCGACGACGCGCCGCGGCTTAGGCGCCTGACCGTGGCCGCGATGCAGGCTCGCGAGCGCGTCATCGCTCGTCGTACCCGCGACGGCCTCCTCGCCGAGCGTGATGCGTTTGAGTCCCGACGCGGCGATGACGAACGGCCGGCGCGGATCGATTCTTTTGATGGCGTTCATGCGTTATCACTCCAGCGCGGCGGCAACGAGCTCGGCGATATCGAGCACCTCGGGGCGGGGCCCCACCACGCCCTCGAGCATCGCCGTGCAATTCGGGCAGCCCACGGCGATCACGTCCGCGCCGATCGCCCGGGCGTCGGCCATGCGAATGTCGGGAATGCGCGCCTTACCCGGAATGTCCGTGAGCGGGGCGCCGCCTCCGCCGCCGCAGCAGCGTCCGCGCATGCCGTGGCGCTCCATTTCCACGACCTTGATGCCGATGGACTTGAGCGCGCGGCGCGGGGCTTCGGTTTCACCGTTGTAGCGTCCCAGATAGCAAGGATCGTGATAGGTGATGCGTTTGTCGGAAAGCGCGGCTGACGCCTTCGGCGAAAGCTTGCCCGAATCGACAAGTTCCGCGAGCAGGCTCGTATGGTGCTGAACGTCGTAACGCATGCCGAACGCGCGATATTCGTTGCGCAGGCTATGCATGACGTGCGGGTCGGCGGTGACGATGCGTTTGAAACGCAACGCGCCGAGCGTGGCGATCATTCGCTTCGCCATGCGCTGGAACGTGGCTTCGTCGCCGAGGCGGCGGGCAACGTCGCCCGTATCGGCTTCGGCTCCGCCTAGCACGGCGAAATCGACGCCAGCCTTGTTCAGCACTTTGACGAGGGCACGAAGCGAGCGCTGATAGCGCATGTCGAACGCACCCTCTCCCGCGATCAGCAAGACATCCACCGCCACGCCCGGCTGCGCGACGCGCGCATTCAAATCCACCGCCCAGTCGTAGCGCGCGGCGATGTCGTACCCGCCGGCGCTTCCCGTTTCGCGCAGATTCGCGAGCACTTCGGGCGCCTTGCCGGGCACGTCGCCCTCGGTCAGCGTGCGATGGCGTCGCATGTCGACGATCGCGTCGACGTGTTCGATCAGCATCGGGCATTCTTGTACGCAGGCACGGCAAGTCGTGCACGACCAAATCGTGTCCGATTCGATCAAGCCCGAGACGATCGGCCCGTTCGGCTGGCCGGCATGCCGCCCGATCTCGATGCCCGGTGTCGGGCTACCGGCGTAGGCGGCGTCGGTGCCCCCGACCATGCCGGTTACCAGGTCTTGAATCAGCTTCTTCGGGTTGAGCGGCTGGCCCGCGGCAAATGCCGGACATGCCGCTTCGCACTTCCCGCATTGCACGCACGCGTCGAAGCTCAGCAGCTGGTTCCAGCGAAATTCCACCGGCTTGGCGACGCCGTAATCGCGGTGCTCGATGTCGGGCATCTTGAGGGCCGTGGGAGGCGTGGCGTCGCCGTTGCCCGTGTACGCTTCACGGCTTGCCGCAAAGCGTTCCTGACGCGGATGAAACGCGAGATGCAGCAGCCCCGCGATCGCATGCTTCATCGGCCCGCCCTTCGCCGCGCCCATCGTCATCGCAAACGCGCCGATCCCGATCAAGACGGCGCAGATGACCGCGAAGGCGCGCGACATCATCGCAGCCGGCACGAGCGTGAACAAAACGAGGCCCAGCGCGAACGAGCCCAGCAGCCACGGCAGCGCGTTCCAAGGGCCGCGAGACAGGCGCGCGGGCACATTCTTCGCATGGCGCCGCCGCCAGACGAATACCGCGCCGATCAGCATCGCCAGCGACGCGAGAAAGATCAGCTTGTCGAGCCAGGGCGAATAGATCGCCAGCCCATAATTGACGAACACGAGCGCGAGCGCCGCAATGGCGCCGCCGGCCGTCGCCACGTGCGTCTTGGCGATGTACGGATCGCGGGCGACCACGTGATGCAGATCGACGAAGTATCGCTTGGGAATGGTGAACAGATTGCCCACGCCGAACGCACCCGGCGCGCTAGCGCGCCCGAGCCGCCAGTACGACGAGCGTTTGACGACGGCGAACGCGAGCCCCGCGACCGACAGCCACAGCAGCACGGTGATGAGAAATGCCGGGCTCATGGTTAGAAGTCCTTACAAAGCCGCAACGAGTCGTAAATCGCACCGTGGATGTTGTGCATCGAGATGCAATCGCCCACGCGGAACAGCAAGAACCGGCCGTTGCCGAGTTCCTCGGCCAGACATGGCTGCGGTTCCGACGCGAACAGTTTCTGCACGTCGATTTGGCCGCGGTTCAGCGATTCGGCCTTCAGTTGCCAGTAGATCGAATCGTTAGGCGTACTGCCGTTTTCGATCACGACTTGATCGACGGCGCGTTCTTCCTGTTCTTCGGTGTATTCGTTGCGCAGCACGGCGATCTTCTTGCCGTCTTCCTCGTACACGCGATCGAGCCAATAGTTCGGCGTGTGCACGACGCCTTGCGCATAAAGGCGACGATAGAAGATCGGGAACGTCGTGCCCCCGCAATCGTCCGCGACCTTGACGTCGGGCGTGACGATTTCGACCTTTCCGCCTCGGCTCGAGATGAAATCGGCGACGCCTGCGCCCGCATGCGTGCTGACGCCGTCATAGACGAGGACGTTCTGCTTGGGCTCGACGCGGCCCGACAGAATGTCCCACGAGCTGACCGCGAGGCCATCGGCCACGCCCCATGCCGGCACCTGATCGGAAAACGCGCGACCTCCCGTGGCGAGCACGATGATGTCCGGTTTTTCCGCCATGATGGCTTTCATGTCGGCTTCCACGCCCAGCCGCCGGTCGACGCCAAGACGCTTCGTCTCCATGTCGAACCAGCGCACGATGCCCGCCATTTGTTCGCGTTGCGGCGCTTTCGAAGCCAGCAGGATCTGGCCGCCCACCTCGGTGTTCTTTTCGAACAGCACTACGTCATGGCCGCGCGAACGCGCCACGCGCGCCGCTTCCAAACCCGCGGGGCCCGCGCCGACCACGACCACCTTGCGCTTCGGCCCGCGCGATTTTTCGATCACGTGCGGCATGGTCGCTTCGCGCGAGGTCGCCGCGTTCTGCACGCAGAGCACGTCGAGGCCGTTGTACTGGCGGTCGATGCAATAGTTCGCGCCGACACACTGCTTGATCTCGTCTTCGCGGCCGTCGCGAATCTTGATGACCATGTGCGGATCGGCGATCTGCGCACGCGTCATGCCGACGAGGTCGATCATGCCCGACGCCAGCAACCGTTCGGCTTGGCCTGCGTCGCGAATGCTCTGGGCGTGCATGACGGGGAGATTCACGACCGATTTGATGCCGGCCGCCAAATGCACGAACGGCTCCGGCGGCAACGCCATCGGCGGCATGCAGTTGGCCAAGGTGTTGTGCGTGTCGGCGCCCGAGCCGATCACGCCGAGATAATCGATCAGCCCAGTCTCGGCCATCGCATGCGCGATCTCCTTGAGCTGCTCGTGATCGAGCCCGTCCTCGTGGAACTCGTCGCCGCACATGCGCAGGCCGACGACGAAATCCGGCCCGACGGCCTCGCGCACGGCCGTCAACACTTCGACGCCGAAACGCAGGCGATTGGCGAGGCTGCCGCCCCACTCGTCGTTGCGAAAGTTCGTGCGCGGGCTCCAGAACTGGTCGATCAAATGCTGGTGCGCCGCGGAGATTTCGATGCCGTCCATGCCGGCTAGCTGCACGCGCTTGGCCGCGGCGGCGAAATCGCCGATGATGCGCCGAATCTCCTCGACCTCGATCGTCTTCGCATTGCCGCGGTGCACGGGCTCGCGCACGCCCGAGGGCGTCAGCAGATGCGGCCAGTGCTCGCCATGGAACGCCGAGCGCCGGCCCATGTGCGTGGCTTGAATCATGATCTTCGCGCCGTGCCGGTGCATCGTCTCGGCCAGCCGGTTCAACGGATCGATGATCCGATCGGTGGCCAGGTTGACCGATTTCCACCAGCCTTGGGGGCTATCGATCGACACGGGGCTCGAGCCGCCGCAGACGGCGAGACCCACGCCGCCCTTCGCCTTTTCCTCGTAGTAGCGGATATACCGATCTCCGGGCAACCCGCCCGGCTCCGCATAGACTTCCGCGTGCGCCGTACTAACGATGCGATTGCGCAGCGTCAGCTTGTTCAGCGTCATCGGTTTGAACAGATGGGGGTAGCGCATGTCGATCGACCTCGAGCGAATTCTCTGACGAGTCTTTGTGTAATGGTGTTAAGGCGGGTTGGCGTTACAGCTGTATTGCTTTAAGGCTTACTGCGCAAGCGGCGACACTTCGAACACGCAATGCTCATGGCCTTCGCCCGCGCACTGCGCCTCCTTCGATTGCGAGCGCGGGCCCCGCTTTCCGCTCGTGTCGGTGTCGTTGACCCAGTCCATCGCCCCGGCGAACCATCCGGCGAACATGTAGCAAAGCTTGCCTTGCTTGCCCGGCTGCGCCAGCACGAACGACGAATGACGCAGTTCGATGCGCGCGTGCGCCGTGGACGGGTCTGCCTCGGCGATCTTGAACAGCCCCCATCCGCGTTGCGACAAGCGCTTCAGGTAGTGCTCGAACACAGCCATGCCCGTGAGGCCATGCTGCTTCGCTTCCTTGTCGCACCAGTGATAAGCCGACTTGTAGCCGGCCTTGTAGAGAATGTCGGCATACGCCTCGCGGCCAAGCGCTTCTTCGACCGCGACGTGATTGTTCGTGAAGAAATGGCGCGGCACGTAGAGCATGGCCAGCGCGTCGGTCGTCCATACGCCGGTTTCGGCATCGACGTCGATCGGAAGTTGGGGTTGCATGAATTCGTCCTCGTTGAAGCGTCGTTGACTCGTGGGGTTCGATGGGCGGCGCGTCACGCGCCCCACACGTCCTTGAATACGCGTACCCAGTTTTCGCCCATGATCTTGCGAATGCGCGTTTCGCTCCATCCGGCGCGTTGCATCGCGGCCGTCAGGTTCGGAAACTCGCCGATCGTGCGAATGCCTTCCGGATTGATGATCTTGCCGAAGTTCGTCAGCTGGCGATAACGGCCTTTGTCGTGCGTCAGCATGTCGAAGAACTCTTTCGTGTAGTCCTGCGTGAAGTCGGTTCCGATGCCGACGGCGTCTTCGCCGATCAAGTTCACGACGTAGTCGATCGCTTCGATGTAGTCGTCGATCGTCGCTTCGATCCCGCGCTTCAAGAACGGGGCGAACATCGTCACGCCGACGAAACCGCCTGCATCGGCGATCTCCTTGAGCTGCGCGTCGCTCTTGTTGCGCGGGTGCTCCTTGAGGCCCGAGGGCAGGCAATGCGAGTAGCAGACCGGCTTCTTCGAGAATGCGATCGCCTCCGACGACGTATTGCCGCCGACGTGGGACAGGTCGACCATGATCCCGACACGGTTCATCTCGGTGATGACTTCGCGGCCGAAATCCGACAGGCCGCCGTCACGTTCGTAGCAGCCCGTTCCCACTAGGTTTTGCGTGTTGTAGCAAAGCTGAACGACGCGCACGCCCATGTCGGCGAACGCTTCGATGTAGCCGAGGTTGTCCTCGAACGCATGGGCATTTTGAAAGCCCAGGACGATCCCGGTTTTGCCTTCCTTTTTCGCACGGAAGATGTCGTCCGTGGTTCGCACGAGCGTCAGCAGTTCGCTGTTGTCGCGAATCCGCTTTTTCATTTCGCCGATGTTGTCCACGGTCTTCGCGAAATTTTCCCAGACCGAGACTGTGCAGTTGGCGGCCGTGATGCCGCCCTTGCGCATGTCCTCGAACACCGGTTTTTCGAACTTGGAGATGTTCAGACCGTCGATGATGATGCTGTTGTCGTGCAAAGTGGACATGGGATGCTCCGGGCGTAGGCTGTGGTCTATGGCTGTGCGCTATCGGGTGTGCATCGGCCGGCTTCGATCTTGCTTCGACAGCCGGCCGCATCGTATTCAATAGATCGGGAATCGCTCGCAGAGCGCGAAGATCTCTTTGCGCACGCGCTGTTCGGTCTCGGCATGGCCCTCCGGGTGATGCGTCAATGCATCGAACACCTCGAGGATCAAGCGCCCGATCTGCTCGAATTGTTCGACGCCGAAGCCGCGCGTCGTGCCGGCCGGCGTGCCAAGGCGAATGCCCGAGGTCACCGTCGGCTTTTCCGTATCGAACGGAATGCCGTTCTTGTTGCACGTGATGCCCGCGCGCTCCAGCGCGGTTTCCACCTGCGTGCCTTTCAGGCCCTTCGGCCGCAGATCGACGAGCAGCAGGTGATTGTCGGTGCCGCCGGTCACGAGATCGACGCCGCCTTCGCGCAGTACGGCGCCGAGCGCCTGGGCATTGGCCAGCACGCGGTCGATATAGCGCTTGAAGCCGTCGTCGAGCGCCTCGCCGAATGCGACCGCCTTGCCCGCGATCACATGCATGAGGGGGCCGCCCTGCAGGCCCGGGAACACGGCCGAGTT
>DATJJH010000200.1:0-5415 GCA_035492395.1 Trinickia sp.
TGGCGATGTGGGCCGCTGGTTGCCGAACGGCGAGCTCGAATATCTCGGGCGCAACGACGAGCAAGTCAAGGTGCGCGGCTTTCGCATCGAGCTTGGCGAAATCGAAGCTGCGTTGACCGATGCGGACGGTATCGCCGAAGCTGTGGTCATCGCACGGCAGGACGGCCAGGGCGACAAACGGCTCGTCGCCTACTACATGGGCGCGCCGCGGGACGCCGCGACGCTGCGCGCGCATCTGCTCGCACGCATGCCGGAGTACATGCTCCCTAGCGCGTATGTCCGGCTCGACCGGTTTCCGCTCACGCCGAACGGCAAGCTCGATCGCCGCGCACTGCCCGCGCCGGGCGGGCAGGAACAGCACGGACGGGCCTACGAAGCGCCTCAAGGGCCCGTCGAAGCCCAGCTAGCGCGGATTTGGGCGGAGGTGCTCGATGTCGACCGTGTCGGCCGCCACGATCACTTTTTCGAATTGGGCGGCCACTCGCTGCTGGCGGTCAAGGTGATCGAGCGCATGCGTCGTCTTGGCATGCAGGCCGACGTCAAGGTGCTGTTCAATCAGCCGACGCTCGAGGCGCTGGCCGCGGCTGCGGCCGGTTCGACGCCACCCGCCGATGCCCCGGAGAACCGGATCCCCGAAGGCTGCGCGCGCATTACGCCCGACATGCTGCCGCTCGTCGCGCTGGATCAGGCCGCGATCGATCGCATCGTTTCGCAGGCTCCCGGCGGCATCGGCAACATCCAGGACATCTACCCGCTCGCCCCGTTGCAGCAGGGGATTCTCTACCACCATGTATCCGCATCCGAAGGCGATCCCTACATCATGCAGGTGTTGCTCGGCGTCGATAGCCGCGCACGCTTGGATGCGCTGAACGGCGCCTTGCAGACGGTGGTCGAGCGGCACGATGTGTTTCGGACCATCGTCCTCTGGGAAGGACTCGACGAGCCTGTTCAGGTCGTGTTGCGCGAGGCGCGACTCCATACGCAAGAGGTGGCCCTCGACACCGACATCGCCGATGTCGCGGCGCACCTGCAAGCGCGATTCGATCCGCGGTGCATTCGGCTCGACTTGAAGCGTGCACCGTTGATGAAAATCGCGTACGCACCCTCGCATGACGAAGGTCGGTGGGTGGCTGTGCTGCTGTTCCACCATCTCGTGGACGACGCCACCTCGCTCAGGCTGCTGCGCCGCGAGGTGGCGCGGATCATGCGCGGGGAGGGGCATCGGTTGCCGGAGCAGTTGGCCTATCGTCGCTACGTCGCGCAGACGCTCGCCAGTCGGCGCGATTCGAGCGATGAAGGCCACGAATCGTTCTTCCGCGAGATGCTCGGGAGCGTGACGGAGCCCACGCTAGCTTACGGTATCGCCGACGTGCACGGCGACGGCCGCGGCATCGCCGAGGCCAAGCACGATGTATCGCCAGAGCTGAGCACGCGTATACGCGGGCGCGCGCAGCGCCTGGGCGTCAGCGTCGCCACGCTTTATCACCTCGCCTGGGCGCGGGTGGTGGGCGGGCTATCCGGACGAGACGACGTGGTCTTCGGCACGGTGCTGATGGGCCGGCTGCTTTCAGGCGGCGACGTCGACCGGGCGATGGGCATGTTCATCAATACGCTGCCCGTGCGGATCGACGTGGGCGCGTTGTCCGTGCGCGATGCGGTCATGGCCACGCATCGAAGGCTCAGCGCGTTGCTCTCGCACGAGCATGCAACGCTCGTGCTGGCTCAGCGATGCAGTGGCGTTGCCGCGCCTTTGCCGCTCTTTAACGCCTTGCTGAATTTCCGTCACAGCGATGCAGATGCCCAACAGCCCGGGACACGGCTGGACTGGGACGGGATCGACGTCCTCGATTTCGTGGAGAGAACGAACTACCCGCTCATGCTTGCGGTGGACGACACCGGAGAGGCGTTTTCGTTGACGGTTCAAGCGATCGCAGGGATCGACGCAGGCCGCGTGACCCGATACGTCGCGCACGCCATCGAGGGCGTCGTCGACGCACTCGAACAAGCGCCGCATGAATCCGTGAATGCATTGACGTTCCTGCCCGAGGCCGAGCGCCATGAAGTGCTGGAAAGGTTCAACGCGACCGCCACGGCGTACCCGGCCGGCGAGACTGTGCATGGTTTGTTCGAGCAGCAAGCGGCGCGCACGCCGGAGGCGCTAGCCTTGATCTACGAGGGGAGGTCCTACCGATATGGCGAACTCGATGCGCGCGCCGCGGCGCTCGCGCATCGGCTGGTCGAACGGGGCGTATCGCCCGACACGCGCGTGGCGATCTGCGTCGAGCGCAGCCCCGAGATGGTCATCGGTCTACTTGCGATTTTGAAAGCGGGCGGTGCTTACGTGCCGCTCGATCCGGGCTACCCGGCCGAACGCCTGCGGTACATGCTGGCCGATAGCGCGCCGATCGTCCTCTTGGTTCACGAATCCACGGCAGGCCTTTTCCGCGGCGACGATCTCGACGGCGTACAAACGATCGATATCGGCCCATTCGCGAACGCGGACGCGCATGCCGCACCACATGCAGTCGCCGGAGCCGCGCCGGCCTTGCCGCGCGCCGAGCCGAATCATCTGGCTTACGTCATCTACACCTCGGGCTCGACCGGCCAGCCGAAAGGCGTCATGAACGAGCATCATGCCGTCGTCAACCGCCTGCTGTGGATGCGCGATGCGTTGGCAGTGACGGAGCACGATGCTATTTTGCAGAAGACGCCCTTCAGCTTCGACGTGTCGGTGTGGGAGTTCTTCTTGCCTTTGACGACGGGGGCTCGGTTGGTGCTCGCCCGCGCCGGAGGCCACAAAGATCCGGTCTATCTAAGCGATTTGATCGAACGCGAGCGGGTCACCACGGCGCATTTCGTGCCGTCGATGCTGCAGGCTTTCGTCGACCACGCGCGGCGCGCGCAGTGCGCGAGCCTTACGCGCGTCGTGTGCAGCGGCGAGGCCTTGCCCGGCCACTTGCTGCGACGATTCAACGAGGCATTCCACGCCAGCACCCTGTACAACCTCTACGGCCCGACCGAGGCGGCCGTCGACGTCACGGCCTGGGCATGCTCAGGCGCCGCGCTCGATGCCGCGACCGACAATCCTCCCATTGGCAAGCCCATTGCAAACACGCGCATCTATATCCTCGATGGCAACGGCCAACTTGTGCCGATCGGTGTGCCCGGCGAAATTCATATCGGCGGGGTGCAGGTGGCGCGAGGCTACCTTAATCGCCCGGCGCTGACGGCAGAAAAATTCGTCGACGATCCGTTTTCGTCAGCGCCCGCCGCGCGAATGTATCGCACCGGCGACCTGGGGCGCTGGCTGCCCGACGGCAACATCGACTACTTGGGCCGCAACGACGATCAGATCAAGCTGCGCGGCTTTCGCATCGAACTCGGGGAAATCGAGGCGAAACTATCGGAGGTCGACGGCGTGCGTGAAGCCATCGTGCTTGCGCGTGAAGACGAGCCCGGCGACAAGCGGCTCGTGGCCTATGTCACCGGGGAAGCCGTGGATATCGACGCGCTTCGTCGGCACGCCGCCGCGCAACTGCCCGACTATATGGCGCCCGCAGCCTACGTGCCGCTCGCTGCGTTGCCGCTGACGCCGAACGGCAAGCTCGACCGCAAGGCATTGCCTGTGCCCGAGCGCACAGCCTATAGGCGAAACCGATACGAGAGCCCGCGCGAAGGCACGGAGCAAACGCTCGCGGCGATTTGGGCTTCGCTGCTCAAAGTCGAACGGGTGAGCCGTCACGACAATTTCTTCGAGCTAGGCGGCCACTCGCTACTGATGATGGGGTTGATCGAACGGATGCGCCGCGTCGAGCTGCGCGCCGATATTCGCCTGCTGTTTTCCGCGCCTACGCTCGCCGAGCTCGCGGCACGGGCCGAACGCAGCGAAGGCGTTCTCGCCATTCCCCCGAACTTGATTCCACCGGCGGCACGGCAAATCACGCCGCCCATGCTGACGTTGGTCCATCTCGATCAGCGTGCGATCGATACGATCGTGAGCACGGTGCGGGGCGGAGCCGAGAACGTGCAGGACATCTATCCGCTGGCGCCCCTTCAGCAAGGGATTCTCTACCATCATCTGTCGAGCGCGCACGGCGACCCTTACGTCCTTCACGGCATGTTTGGTTTCGACCGCAGAGAAAGGGTGGACGCCTTTCTAGCGGCGTTCGCGTGCGTCATCGCGCGGCACGACGCGCTTCGCACGAGCATCGTCTGGGAGGGACTCGACGAGCCCGTGCAAGTGGTGTGGCGCGAGGCGAAGCTGGAGGTCGAGGAAGTGATGCTCGATACGGGCGAGGACGATGCGGCTCGCGCCCTGCGCACCCGCTTCGACACCCGCCGAACGCGGCTCGACATGCGCCGGCCCCCATTGATGCGGTTCATCTTCGCTTACGATGCAGGCGGAGAGCGTTGGCTCGGCATGCTCTTGTTCCACCACCTCGCGCTCGACCACGCCGCGCTCGATATCGTTCGGCACGAGGTGCAAGCCTTCCTGCTGGACCCGGATGCGGTTTTGCCCGAGCCGATACCGTATCGCGACTACGTTGCCCGGAGTCGGCAGGGGGTGAGCCAGGCGGCGCATGAAGCCTTTTTCTCCGACATGCTGCGCGACATCGACGAGCCGACGCTGCCTTACGGCCGAGGCGAGGTGCAGGGCGACGGCGGCACAGTCCATGAGTACACCGAAGCGATGTCGCCATCGTTGAGCGCGCGCCTGATCGCCCAGGCACGTGCGCTCGACGTCAGCGCCGCCGGGGTGCTGCACACCGTGTGGGGCGCCGTGTTGTCCGCCCTGACCGGCGGACAGGAGGAGGTCGTATTCGGCACCGTCCTGCTGGGCCGGTTCGAGCTAGCCGAGGAAGCGAGCCGCACCGTCGGGCTGTTCATCAACACGCTGCCGGTGCGCGTGAGCGTCGGCGCGCTCGACGTGTCCGCGACGATCAAGGCGACGGCCGCGCGGCTCGCGGCGTTGCTGAAGCACGAGCACGCCTCGCTGGCGCTCGCGCAACGATGCAGCGGCGTGCCGGCGCCGGCGCCGCTGTTCGGCGCGCTGCTCAATTACCGTCACAGCGATGCCTCGATGACGGCCGCAGGCACACGCGAGACGTGGAGCGGCGTGGAAATGATCGGCTCCCACGAGCGTACGAACTACCCGCTCGTGCTGTCGGTCGACGATTTCGGCGGCGAATTCTCGATGACGGTGCAGGCGATAGACGGGATCGACGCTCAGCGCGTGGCGGGCTATGTGTTGCAAGGGCTCGAAAGCGTGGTCGACGCGCTGGAACACGCGCCGCATACGCCGATGCATTCGCTGACCATTATGCCCACGCGTGAACGGCGCCAGTTGTTTGAAACGTTCAACGCTACCGCAGTCGCTTATCCGGCTGGCGATACCGTCCATGCGCTGTTCGAGCG
>DATJJH010000201.1:0-31787 GCA_035492395.1 Trinickia sp.
CACCGAGCCGATGTTGACGATGCGGCCGAAGCGGCGCTCGAGCATGCCGCCGAAATATTGCTTCGTCACGTTGAACAGCGCGTCGAGGTCGGTGTGCATCACCTCGTCCCACTCGCGCTTGGTCATCTTCGAAAACGCCGCGTCGCGCACGATCCCCGCGTTGTTGACGAGCACATCGACCGGTCCCAATTCCGCCTGCACGCGCTGCGCGCAATGCTCGCAGGAGCCGAAATCGGCGACGTCGAGCGCGTACGCGTGGAAATGCCGGCCCGCCTCGCGCTCTCGCATCAGCCAGGTCGAGACATGATCGTTATGTTCGGAATGCGACATGGCGACGGTCATGCCGGAACCGGACGAACCGACATTCGCTTCACTCTAGAGGCTACGTGTGAAGTCCGGGTTGATCCGCATCAACCGGAAGCCTTACCGGGGCCGCTACAGTCGGGGACAAGACGAATACGACCCGGAGCTCTCGAGATGTCCCGCCAGCAAGCCGTCCTCGTTCTCAATGCCGGGTCGTCGAGTATCAAATTCGGCATATTCGATTGCTCGGACGGGGAACCGACGAGGCGCGCCGTCGCCGCGGGGGAAGTCGCGGGCATCGTCGAAGCCGACGGCATGACGTTTTCTGTCGACGGCGGGGCGTCCCGCAAGATCGCATGCAGCGACGGCCACCCCTATCGCGCCGCGCTGACGCCCATCGTCGAATGGCTGAATGCACGCGGGCCACGCGTGCAGTTGATCGCGGTCGCGCATCGCGTCGTGCACGGCGGCCGGGATTACGCGGCGCCGGTCCTCGCCGACGAGAGAACGCTGCGAGAACTACGAACGCTGATACCGCTCGCGCCGCTGCATCAACCGCACAACATCGATGCAATCGACACGATGCGTGCCGCATTTCCGACCGTGCCTCAGGTGGCCGTCTTCGACACCGCGTTCCATCGAACGCTGCCGCGTGTCGAGCAACTGCTGCCATTGCCGCATGCTTGGTTCGACGACGGTGTGCGCCGCTATGGGTTCCACGGGTTGTCGTATGAATATTTGACCATCGCGCTGGCCGATGCCTTCGGCGAGGCCGCGCGCGGCCGTGTCGTAGCCGCGCACCTGGGCAGCGGCGCCAGCCTTTGCGCGCTGCGAGGCCTGCAAAGCGTCGGAACGACGATGGGCTTTTCCGCGCTTGACGGCTTGATGATGAGCACGCGCTGCGGCTCGATCGATCCCGGCGTCCTGCTCCATTTGACGGACGTGCGCGGCCTGTCGCACGAAGCGTTGGGGGCGCTTCTCTATCACCGCTCGGGCCTGCTAGGCGTTTCCGGCCTATCGGGCGATCCGCGCGTGCTGCTCGAGCACGAGCGCGAGAACGAACGTGCGCGCGATGCACTCGCGCTGTACGTCCACCGCATCGTGCGCGAAACGGGTGCGCTGGCAGCGCTCCTGGGTGGGCTCGACATGCTCGTTTTCACGGCCGGCATCGGCGAACACAGCGCGCCGATACGCGCGCGCGTCTGCAACGCGCTGGGACTTTTCGGCATCGAACTCGATGACGAAGCCAACCGTTGCAACGCGCACGTGATCTCGCGCGCGACGAGCCGCGTCAAAGTGGTGGTTGAGCTCACCAACGAGGCATGGATTGCCGCACGCGCCGCTTGGCGGCTCGTCAGCGGGCGGGCGGCGATCGCTTAGCGCGAAGGCTTCCTTGACATGGATCAGCACGGCCGCCGGCGCGGCCGCCGATGATGGCGTCGTTACCTCTTATCAATCGAAGGGGAAGTGAACATGTATCAACGCATACTTGCGCCGATCGACGGCAGCGAAACGTCCGCCCGCGCTTTCGAGATGGCTCTGCGCGTAGCGCGCGAATCTGGTGCGCAGCTCCTGCCGCTCTACGTCGTCGACGTGCCGCTCGTCGGCGCCGATGCGCCCGGCTACGATCCATCCATCGTGCGCGATGCGCTATTCGAGGAAGGCGCCCATGTGAACGCCGATGCGCTGGCCAAGATGCAGCGCGACGGCGTGTCCGGCGCGCCGCGCGTCGTCGAAACGAGCGCGCTCGGCGATGACATCGCGCACTCGATCCTGCGCGTCGCCAACGAATGGTCCGCCGATCTGGTGGTGATGGGCACGCATGGACGCCGCGGATTTCGTCGCTTGATGCTCGGCAGCGTGGCCGAGCGGTTCCTGCGCATCGCATCGTGCCCCGTGCTCCTCATACCGGCCGGCGATGCGACAGGGCAAATCGCAGCCCGCTGACGTCGGCGCACAAGGCCGGGCAAGGCCGCCTGAAACAAGCTTGGCCGCTTAAAGCAACGAAGGGCAACAAAGGCGTCATTCGAGCCGCCGAGCTCGGTTCGGCACCTCGACGCCACCTTCGCGGCGTCGAGGCCGGCCTCTTTTCACAGTGCTCGACCCACTGTGCTTTCGGCACGCGGGTCATGCCGAACGAGCAGCACCGGCATGTGCGCCGTCCGCAGCAACGACTCGGCGACACTGCCGAGCAGCATACGCCGCACGCCGTGCCGACCCTGCGTGCCCATCACGATGAGATCGGCTTCGCATTCCTCCGCGGTGCGGGCAATTACCTGCGCTACGCCATCGCCGTAAGCGTCGATCGCCCGCGCCACACCCGCTACGCCCTGCTCGCGCAATAGTTCGCGTGCTTCGTCGAGCGTGGCCGTCGCCGCGTCGACCTGAGCTGCATCCGCCCCTTGTTCGGGCACGTAAACGGCGCCCACGTCGGCAAGCTGCGGTGCGTGCTCGACCACGAAAAGTGCGACGATTTCGGCCCCGGAGGCCTTGGCGATCTTCAGCGCTTCATCGAGCGCGAGCCGCGCGCCCCGGCTACCGTCCACGGCAGCCAAAATCCGTTTGTACATGAGTGTCCTCCTGGGGCGCGAGCCCGCGGTTAAAGGCTGGTTTGCACTCAGTGTGCGAGCGCCCAGCGTCGCGCGCCTTGACAGGGATCAATCGCCGAGAAAGCGCCCTACCCCTAACTTTTCCACGCGTTGATGTAGGACAAACCTTACAACGCTTCAAAAAGACCTACCGCACTTTCATACCGCGCCGATTTTATTTCGACCCTCGACCTCCAATACTGCTAATCAGGAAATTGACCCGCTGCGCCGCCCGGCGACGCTATCTTCAGACGGAGGTCGTATGTTCAACGAAACACCTTTCGCCGACGACGTCGCGCCAGCAACGGTAGCCCACGCCCCGGCACGCGCCTCCCGCACATCCGCGTCCAACCGCCCCGCGCAGCAGTGCGCCACCTGCTCGATGCGCTCGGCCTGCATGCCGCAGGCGCTGACGGCCCAGGACCTGGCGCGGTTCGATTCGATCGTCAGCGCGACCCGTCTCATCAAGCGCGGCGATTCGCTCTATCGCGCGAATGACCCGTTCCAAAGCATCTACGCGATTCGCGCAGGTTCGTTCAAGACGGTTGTCATGCATCGCGACGGCCGCGAGCAAGTCACCGGTTTCCATCTCGCAGGCGAAGTACTGGGGCTCGACGGCGTTTGCACCGACCATCACCGCAGCGACGCCGTCGCCATCGAGGACAGCAGCGTTTGCATCATTCCCTACGCTTTGCTCGAATCGCTGTGCGCCGAATCGAAGGGGCTGCAACAACAAGTACTGCGCATGATGAGCGGTGAGATCGTGCGCGAATCGTCCCTGATGATGCTGCTCGGCACGATGAGCGCCGAGCAGCGCGTGGCGGCCTTCTTGCTGAATTTGTCGAGCCGGATGAAGGCGCGCGGCTATTCCGCGGCTGAGTTCAACCTGCGCATGACGCGCGAGGAAATGGGCAACTTTCTCGGGATGAAACTCGAAACCGTGAGCCGCATGTTCTCGAAGTTTCAACGCGACGGGCTGGTCCAAACGCACGGCAAGCAGATCCGTATCGTCAATCTCGATGCGCTGGGCCGCGTATGAGCTGCGATCGGCCCGCCACGCGCGTCGACGCCGTCAAGCGCGCACGTCGAGTACCGCCGCCCCCGCTAATCGCCCCGCTCTTAAATCGGCCAATGCTCGATTCGCCTGCGTCAGCGGGTAGACCGTGGTCTCGATGCCGAGCGCGCATTCGCCCGCGAGTTTCATGAAAGCGTGCCCGTCCTCGCGCGTCAGATTCGCGACCGATGCGAGGCGGCGTTCGCCCCATAAAAGGTCATACGGAAACGAGGGGATATCGCTCATGTGGATGCCGCCGCATACTACGACACCGCCTTTCGCTACAGCCCGCAATGCGACGGGCACCAGCGCGCCCACGGGCGCGAAAATGAGAGCAGCGTCGAGTTCATGCGGCGACGCCTCATCGCTCGCGCCGGCCCAGTGCGCCCCAAGCCGCCGCGCGAGCGCCTGCGCGGCCTTATCGCCCGGACGCGTGAACGCATAGACTTCCCGCCCCTGGTGCCGCGCGACCTGGGCGACGATATGGGCCGCCGCGCCGAATCCATAAATACCGATGCGCTTGGCGTCGCCCGCCATCGACAACGCACGATGCCCGATCAAACCCGCGCAAAGCAGCGGCGCCGCTTCGATATCCGAGTACCGGTCCGGCAAACGAAGGCAGTAGCGGCTATCGGCGAGCGTGCGCTGCGCATAGCCGCCGTCGATCGTATAGCCCGTAAAGCCCGGCGTATCGCATAGGTTTTCCTTTCCGCGTACGCAATACGAGCAGCGACCGCAGGTATGACCCAGCCACGGCACGCCGACACGCTCGCCGATAGAGAATTCGGCCACGCCCTCACCCAATCCGGAGACGACGCCGACGATTTCGTGCCCCGGCACGAGCGGCGTCTTGGGCTGCGTCAACTCTGAATCGACGATGTGCAGGTCGGTGCGGCACACGCCGCAGGCATGGACGTCGATCAGCAGTTCCCCCGGACCAGGTTGCGGATCGGGGAGTTCGCGCTGTTGCAACAGCGGAGAGTGCCCGTCGAAAACCATCGCTCGCATTTCGTCGTCTCCAAGGGTGTCCGTCCGCTCCTTGCCGACACGCCTATCCGCTGGCGCTTGGTTCAGCGTTCACGGTCCGTTTTCACGCACTTCAACGCATTTCAACGCATTTCGTCTGTCCTGTCTTGACCCAGCGCAAAGTACGCCGACCGTCTTGGCAGGATGATCGAAGCAACGACCGATCCCGTGCAGCGCGGCGGCATCGGCCAGGCGCGATGCGCAGCGAATTCGCCGTGCCCACCCTGAAGGAGGCCAAGCGATGGACACCCCCGCACACGACGTGGCATGGCGCCTCGACGAACGCACGCTCGGCGCTCAGGCGAGCGCGGCCGACAAGCTGCGCTTTGCCCTGCGCTACGCCGTGCTCGCCCCGTCGAGCCACAATACGCAGCCCTGGCGATTCATCGTGGACGGCGAAACGGTCACGCTGAACGCGGACCGACTGCGCGCGCTGCCCGTCGCCGACCCCTACGACCGCGAACTCATCATGAGTTGCGGCGCGGCGTTGTTCAATCTGCGAGTGGCGCTCAGCCATTTTGGCTTAGCTTATGCCATCACGCTGTTTCCGTCGTCCGCGGACCCCGACATGCTCGCGCAGCTTCGGATCGTGTCGGGCGGCCATGTCGACACGAGCCTCTCGCCGCTGTTCGAAGCGATCGTCGAACGCGTGACGACCCGCCTGCCGTTCTCCGACGTGCCGATTGCCGATGACGTACGCGAACGGCTCGCGCGCGCCGGGCAGGCGGAAGGCGTTGAAATCGCCTGCGTGCATGCCGATAACGAACGGGCCCGTCTGGCCGAGTGGATTGCCGAGGCCGATCGAAGGCAATTCGACGATCCGCGCTTCCGGCGCGAGCTGGCAGGCTGGATTCACTCGAGCCGGCGCGACGACGGGATGCCCGCGTATGCCGAAGGCGTCAGCGCTCTGCTCGATTTCGCCACGCCGCTCGTCACGCTCGCCATTCGCACGTTCGACATCGGTCATGGCGTGGCCGCCGCACATCAGGCGCTCGCGTCCGGGTCGCCGCTGCTCGTGTGCATCGCGACGAACGCCGACGATGCGCCGGCGTGGCTTGCCGCCGGGCAAGCGCTCGAGCGGCTGCTGCTGACTGGCGTAGGTGAAGGCTTGACGGCCTCGTATCTGAATCAGCCGATCGAGGTCGAGGCGCTGCGCGAACGGTTGCGCGCCACGATCAAGATCGACGGCGAGCCCCAGTTGCTGCTGCGTATGGGGCACGGGCCTCGGGTCGCCCACGCGCCGCGACGTCCGATCGAGGACGTCGTCTCCTAATCTCCCGCCGCTACGCGTTGTAAAAGCGAAAATAGCCGCTATGCAGCAGGACGGGCTTGTTGCCGATTTCGGCCAACAGCTCGCGCGCGGCTTTCTCGATCTCGCGCCGATGCCGCTCGAATGCACGGACCATATCGTCCTCCCGTAGCGAGGCGGCGCCGAAATGATCTTCCAACGCCTCGGCTGTGATCGCGCACTGCACGCGCTCGCCGTCGACGAGCGCCGGAAATGCCAGGACCAGATCCCGGCCGCAGTATTCGGCCGGTTCTTGCGGAAAAGTGATCTGCATGACTGCCACCTCGAAAAACCCGGCTCGGCACGGGCGCCGCCGTTGCGTTCAGCATAGTCGAAGCCGCGCGCGGGGCGGCTTGACCTGAGTCAACCATCTCGACGCGTCGCGCCTCTAGACTCGTATTCAGCTAGACGAGAAACGACGGGCGGAGGAATCGACCATGACAGCGCACACACGCCGGGCGGCAGTGGCACGAGCCGCCATCGCGGCGCTCGTCGCGGTGACCGAATGGGCGGCGGGCGGCGGCGCTTTCGCTCAACCGCCCGAACCCACCGCGCTCATCGACCAGCAGCATTGCATGTTCTGCCACACGGTGGATCGGCCGTTTCTTGCGCCGTCGTTTCGGCAGATCGCAGAGCGCTATCGCGATCAGCCGCAGGCCAGCACGATGCTCGAATCGAAGCTGGTGCACGGTGGCAAGGCGCATTGGGGCGACATGCCGATGCCGCCTCCGCCCGAACGCGGCGGGCCGCTGTCCGCCAAGGACGCACACACGCTCGTGCAATGGGTATTGGATCAATGAGGGCGATCGACGTAACACGCGACACGACGAGGACACGACAATGCGTATCACCGTTCACCTCAGCACGTTCGATGAAACCAACCCGTGCGCCTACGCGATCCTGTGGATCGATCGCGATACATTGCGGTGGTCGCGCGAAAGCCACTTCGGCCTCGCCCTGCCTGAGTGGGGCGTCGTCCGCGCGCTGCCGGGCACGACGCTGCTGAACGCCCCGCACGACGGCGCGCCGCTTTGCGAGCTGGACGGACTCGATTTGGTCGAGGAAACCGGCCCATTCGAGGGAGAGACCGGTGGCGCGCACTTGTACAGAAAAAAGGCACGCGGCCACTGGCACGTGCAATGCATCGACGAAGATCTCGCCATACCAGAGCACGGGCTGTTCGCCGACGACGAAAGGACCTGACGGCGAGCCGAGGTGCGGCGGGTATGTCGGAAGCCTAGGCCTCCGGCTCCCGCCGACAGACGCCACTTTTACTCGGCGGCCACGGTTCGCTGACGCTGCTCGCCGAGTCCGGCGATGCCGAGCCGCATTGTCTGTCCCGCCTTAAGGTAGATCGGAGCAGGCTTGATCCCGAGCCCTACGCCGGGCGGTGTGCCCGTGGAGATGACGTCGCCAGGCTGCAGGCTCATGCAGCGGCTCAGATAGGCGACGAGCTCTGCAACACCAAAAATCATCGTCCGCGTGTTGCCGTTCTGATAGCGATGGCCGTCCACCTCCAGCCACAAGTCGAGCTGCTGCGGATCGGGCATTTCGTCGCGCGTCACGAGCCACGGGCCGATCGGGCCGAACGTGTCAAAGCCCTTGCCCTTGTCCCACTGTCCGCCGCGCTCGATTTGCCACTCGCGTTCGGAGACGTCGTTGACCACGCAATACCCCGCGACATAGTCGAGCGCGTTGCCCGCCTCGACGTTTTTGCAATGCTTGCCGATGACGACGCCGAGTTCGACTTCCCAATCGGTCTTCGTCGACCCGCGCGGGATTTCCACGTTGTCGTTCGGCCCGACGATCGCGCTCGTCCACTTGTTGAACACGACCGGCTCGGTGGGGACGGGCAAATTCGACTCGGCCGCGTGATCGGCGTAATTCAGGCCGATGCAGACCATCTTGCCCACCCGCCCAACGCAGGCGCCGATGCGCGCACCGTCAGGCACGCGCGGCAGCGAGGCGGTATCGAGCGCGCGCAGCCGCGCCAGAGCGGCGTCGGACAGCACCTCGCCCGCGATGTCGTCGACGACCGACGACAGGTCGCGCATGACGCCGTCCGCGTCGATGAGCGCCGGCTTTTCCTGGCCCTTGGGCCCGTAGCGAAGAAGTTTCATTGATGTCTCGGTTGAGAAAACGAAATGGGTCGCGTCGACGGCCGCCGCTCAGTTCGACCAGCCGCCGTCGATCAAATGAATCTGCCCGGTCGTAAATGCCGCCTCGTCCGATGCGAGATAGGCGGCCAGCGCCGCGATCTCCTCCGGCCGACCGATCCGGCCCATCGGCTGTCGCGCGACGAATGCCGCCTCGACTTCAGCGACGCTCTTGCCCTGGTCTTGCGCCTGCTCGGCAATGCGCGCCGACAACGACGGCGACGCCACGGTGCCGGGGCAAATCGCGTTGCAGCGTATGCCGCGCGTGACGAAATCGGCCGCCACGGCCTTCGTGAGGCCGATCACGGCCGCTTTCGTCGTGCCATAGACGAAGCGGTTGGGCACGCCCTTGACGCTGGAGGCCGCCGACGCGAGATTGACGATCGAGCCGCCGCCGCGCTCCAGCATGGTAGGCAGAAACGTTCGTATTGTGCGATACATCGACCGAACGTTCAGATCGAACGAGAAATCCCAGTCTTTTTCATCGCATTCGAGAATCGTGCCCGCATGGACGAAGCCCGCGCAGTTGACGAGTACGTCGATGCCGCCGATTGCCCGCGCCAGCTCGGCGATCGCCGCGGCGTCCCGCACGTCCAGGGCCCGCGTCTCGAACGGCGCATCGGCGAGCAGATCGAGGCGGATGTCGGTGGCGACCACGCGCGCGCCCTCGGCGGCCAGGCGTTCGGCGCACGCGCGGCCGATTCCTTGCGCGGCGGCCGTGACGAGCGCGGTCTTGCCGGCCAGACGGGCCGACTGCGGCGCGGGAAAAGTCGTAGCGATGGCGGTCATCGTGTGCGGCACTCCATTGAAAGAAGACGTTCAAAGACAGAAGGCGCCGGCGTGTCGCCCGCATCGGCAGGGCGCATCGGTACGCAAGCGCGGGGCTGCGTGCTCAAGCGCTCGGCACCGGCGCGCGCGGATCGAGCAAACCCTCGGCGCGAAGCGTTTCCCAGAACGCGCCCGGAATCGGAGCCGTGAAGGCTCGCAGGTTCTGCGCGAACTCGCCTGCGCTGCTCGCCCCCGTCAAGACGCTCGACACCGCGCCATGAGCATACGGAAATTGCAACGCCGCGCTGGGCAACGCCACGCCGTGCGCCTCGCACACCGCTTCGATGCGTGCGACACGCTCAACGATCGCCTCGGGCGCCTGGCCGTAGTTGAACTTCAGGGCGCTCGACGCCGCGGCCGGCGATTCGCGCAGATGCCGTACGCCCCGCGCAAGGATGCCCGAATTGAACGCCCCGCCGACGAAAATCGAGACGCCGCGCCGCTCGCATTCGGGCAACAGTGCGTCGAGCGTCTGCTGTTCGAGCAGCGTGTAGCGACCGGCAAGCAGCGCGCAGTCGATCTCGCACTCGCGCATGGCGTCGAGCACGGCGGCGGCCTCGTTGACACCGAGCCCCACGGCGCGCACGGCGCCCGACGCGCGCAATTCGTCGAGCGCCTTGAAGCCGCCCTCGCTCAATTGGCGCCAATAATGCGCGCTCTGCTCGCCATGCGTCAGTGCGCCGATGTCATGCACGAGCAAAATATCGATGCGCGCCACGCCGAGCCGCTGCAAGCTATCGTCGAACGAACGCAGAATACCGTCGTACGTGTAGTCGTAGACCGGCTGGAACGGCAACGGATGCGCCCAGCCGTCGCGCGGCGCGCGCGCGCCATCGCCGCGGTTGGGCGCCATGAGCCGCCCCGCCTTCGTCGACAGCACGTAAGCGTCCCGCTCGTGCTCGCGTAATGCAGCGCCGACGTAATGTTCGGCTTTCGTATAGCCGTAGTAAGGCGCGGTATCGAACAGCCGAACGCCCGCTTCCCAGGCTGCGTCGATCGTGGCGCGCGCATCGGCTTCGCTCACGTCGCGATACAACCCGCCTAGGCCGGCGCTCCCGAGTCCGAGTGCTGTCACCGCCAGCGAGGTGTGTCCCACGCGGCGCCGCACGTCGACGGACGTCTGTGCGCCGGCGTTCATGCGTCTACCCGCGTGGGCGTAACCGCAGCCGGTACGATCGGCAAGCATCCGGGGCCGATCGGTTCGAACGCTTTGTACGTCAAGATGAACTCCTGATGGCCGAGCATTTCCGATTTCGAGCGTTCGCCGCGCCCCACGGCCCGTGTCGCGTCGAAGATTTCGCGGCCCACTTCGTCGAGCGAAGCCCGCCCCTCCAGAATGCGTCCCGCATCGACGTCCATATCACCGGCGAGATTACGATACGTCGCCGGATTCGCGCAAATCTTGACGACCGGGGAGATGGCCGAGCCGACGACGGAGCCCCGTCCCGTCGTGAACAGGATTACGTGGCAACCGCAGGCGATCAGCTCGCCGATTTCCGCGTTGTCGCTGATGTTGGGAAAGCCGAAGCGCGGCTCGCCGTCGGGTACGACGTCGAGCAGATAAAGGCCGCCCGCCGGCGGAATGTCGCCGGGTTTGACGATGCCGACGATCGGCGAGGCGCCGCTTTTCGCATAGGCGCCGAGCGATTTCTCCTCCTGCGTCGTGAGGCCGCCGTCGGCGTTGCCGACGGCAAAACTGCCGTGCCCCATGACGGTGTAGTAGCGCGCCGCCTTCTCGACACAGGCGACGATGGCGTCTCCCAGTTCCGGCCGCGCCGCGCGCGCCTTCATGTGGTATTCGCAGCCGACGAGTTCGCCCGTCTCCTCGAAGACGCACGAAGCGCCCCCCGCGATCATCGCATCGAAGGCGCGGCCGACGGCCGGGTTGGCGGTAATGCCGCTCGTGCTGTCGGACCCGCCGCACACGGTGCCGACGATGAGTTCGTCGAACCGCATCGGCACGGGGCGCATCCGCGCGAGTTCGCGCCGCGTGCGCCGTACCCAGTCGGCGCCGCGCGCGATCGTGCTGCGCGTGCCGCCCGTTTCCTGAATCGTCAGCACTTCGACGGGCCGTCCGCTCTCGCGCACCACATCGACCAAATGTTGTTTGTTCATGCTCTCGCAGCCGAGCGAGACGAACAGCACCGCCCCCACGTTCGGATGCGTCGCGATTCGGGCCAGCATCTTTTGCGCATACGCATTGGGGTAGCAGCCCGGAAATCCGATGAGATGCACGTCGGGCGGCGCGTCGTGCGCGTTGACCGCCTCGAACACGGCATCGGCATCAGCCGAGGCGTCGCCCTCGAAGTCCGCGTCAGTCAAGCGTGGCGTGAACTGCGTGACGATCTCGCGCGCGACGTGATGCGCGCACTCGACGAGATACGCGACCGCCACGACGTTGCGGATGCCCTTTCGCCCGTCGCTGCGCGCATAGCCGAGCAGCGGCGCGGAATCGGTGTGATGCTCGTTCATGGACGTTTCCGCTAAAAAATCAATCGTCGTGCTCGACGAAGGCATGCCCTGCGTCGAGCGTATAGGTGGGCAAATAATCGCTTTCGAGGTTGTGCGTGTGCAGGTGCTCGCCCTTGGCGACGGCGCGGGTGACATGCCCGATCGGCGCACCGTAGCGCAAAACCTTGTCGCCGGCCGCCAATGCGCGACGGGCCACCTTGTGGCCAAGTGCGACGGTGACGGGAAGCACCACCGTCTCGCCGTCGATTTCGAGCGGGACGCCCGCGTCCAGCGTCGTCGCGGCGATGAGGCAGTTGTCGTCGGGAGAAAGCAGCAAGAGCCGAGCGTCGAATGTCATGATGGATCACTCCTGGCTGCCGGCCACGCGGGCGATCATCAACGAGCCGAGGATGATCGCCCCGTAGATCGCCTGAATCCAAAACGAAGGGACTTGCGCCAGCGTCAGCAGGTTCTGCACGACGCCGAGCAGCAAAACCCCCGTGAGCGCGCCGAACATCGTGCCCTTCCCTCCGTCGAGCGAGATGCCGCCGATGACCGCTGCCGCGAAGACGGTGAAGATCATCCCATTGCCTTGATTCGCATTGATCGCGCCGACGTACCCCGTCACGACGAGCCCACCGAGCGACGCCAGCATGCTGCCGAGCACGAACACGCCCCACACGACGCGCTCGACGCGAATGCCGGCCGCGCGCGCGGCCTGCGCATTGCCGCCGATCGCATAAAGCGCCCGTCCGATGCGGTGATAACGCAGCACGAAGGCGGCAACGGCGAACGCCGCGGCGGCGAGCCAAACCGACAACGGTAGCCCAAGCACCGTGACCGTGGCGAGCGCGAAGAACGACGGCGGCATGTCGAACAGCGTTCCGCCTTTCGTCGCGCCGACGAGCATGCCGCGCAGCACGATCAGCATGGCCAGCGTGACGATGAAGGCGTTCAAACGCATCCGCACGACGAGCAACCCGTTGATCCAGCCGATCACCGCCCCCACGGCGACGATGACGACGAGTCCAGCGAGCGGAGACCATTGCCAGCCAAAGCCGGCCGACGTGGCGGGCATGACGAGCATGGCCCCGAGCGCGGGTGCGAACCCCACGGTCGATTCGAGCGAAAGATCGAATTTCCCGACGATGACGATCAGCGACTCGGCCAGGACGACGAGGGCGAGCGCGGCCGAGGCGCCGAGCACGCTGACGAGATTGGCACGCGTCAGAAAGCTCGGGCTGACCCAAGCGCCCACGGCGATCAGCAAGGCCAGCGCGGGCAATAGCGCAAGGTCGCGCCAGCGCGCTAGATCGATACGCGGGCCGCGCTCGCGCGCCGCTCCGGCGACGGCGAAACCGGGTGCTTGGGCCTGCGTCCCGGGGCTCGACAAACTAGGCTTCATTGAGGTCCACTCCTTCGATCGATGCGATCAATTCGTGATCGGCCCATCCCGCCTCGAACTGCGCGACGATGCGCCCGCGAAACATGACGAGCACGCGGTCGCAGCCGCGCAAGTCGTCGAGCTCGCCGCTTGCGACGATCACGGCGCGCCCTGCCTCGCGCGCGCGCTGCGCGATACCGAGCAATGCCTCCTTCGATCTGACGTCCACGCCGGCCGTCGGATCGATGAGGACGAGCACACGCGGGTCGGTCGCCAGCGCCCGGGCCATCACGACCTTTTGCTGATTACCGCCCGACAATCCTGAAACCGGCGCGCTCGGGCCCGGCGCAACGATCCCGAGCGCATCGATCGCTTCGCGGGCGAGTCTTGCCTTGACCGACGGCGGCGCGAGCCCGAATGCCGCGAGCCGCCGCGCCAACGTCATCGTCGCGTTCTCCGCGATCGACTGCGTGAGCACCAGCCCTTCCTTATGGCGATCCTTGGGCACGCACCCTACGCCGGCATCGAGCGCCGCAGGCACGTCGCCGTATGGCAGCGCGACGGGCGCCGCGCCATCCGCCGCGAACACGCGGACCGCTCCGGTGCGAGGCGAGCGCAAACCCGCGATCGCCTCGGCGACGCTCGTTCGTCCGCTGCTCGTGGCCCCGGTCAAGCCGACCACCTCGCCGCGCCGTACGCGAAGCGAGACATCGTCGTAGTCCGCGCCGCACAGCGACACGACCTCCAGCGCGGGCGGGGCGTCGCCCAACGGCTCGCGCCTCGACGCATCGGCGCCGGCTAGCGCGCCGGACTCGCCCGTCATCGCTTCGATCAACGCCTCGCGCGGCAGCCGCTCGACGCTCGAGGTCAAGATGCGGCGCGCGTCGCGCAGTACCGTGACGGCTTGGCAGATCTCGTACACCTCTTGCAGATGGTGCGAGATGAACAAAAACGTGACGCCCTCGCGCTGAAGCTCCTCGATTCGGCGAAAGAGCCGCTTGATCTCGTCCCCGTCGAGCTGCGCGGTAGGCTCGTCGAGAATGATGAAGCGCGCCCCGTGCGACAGCGCCCGGGCAATTTCCACGAGCTGACGCGCCTCGACGCCCAGATCGCCGCAACGCGCGTCTTCGCGCACGTCGATGCGCCAGTGATCGAGCAATGCGCGTGCTTGCCGGCGCATTGCCCGCCAATCGATGACCCCGCGCCGCACGGGCTGCCGATTCACGAACAGGTTCTCGGCTACGCTGAGTTCGGGAATGACGGTCGAATGCTGATAAACGCAGGCCACGCGCTCGCGCCAGGCGTCGCGATCGGCGATCGGCGGCGCAATGTCGCCGCCGAAGCGAATTTCGCCCTGATCGGGTTTGCGCAAGCCCGTCAGCAGCGAGACGAGCGTCGATTTGCCCGCGCCGTTGCGGCCGACGAGCGCATGCGATTCGCCCGGCATCACGCGCAGGCAGACGTCGGCCAGCGCCGTCGTCGAGCCGAAGCGCTTGGTCGCACCGCGGACGTCGACGACGGGCAAGGTCTCGGGCCCCGCCGCTTCAACGGAAAATGGAACGGCACTCATGTCGGCTCGCTCGGTTGCACGGCAATTCGATGATTCGATGATCGGATACGCTCACTTGAGCGTATTGCCCCAAAGGTTCTTGTCGTCGACGTTCGCCTTCGTCACGAGCGGTGCGGGCAGTTGATCTTCGAGAATGCCGGGCGCGAGCTGGATAATCGTGCTGTCGTGATCGGTCGGGCCTGGCTTGAACGTCTTGCCGGCCAGCGCCTCTTTCATGTACCAGAGCCCGTACTTCGCGTAGCTGTCGGCCGGCTGCGAGACGGTCGCATCGATTTCGCCCTTGCGAATCGCGTCGAACTCCTGCGGGATGCCGTCGTTGCTCACGATGACGATGTGTTTCGGGTCGCCCACCGGAAACAGCATTTGCTTGCGCTTGAGCGTCTGCAGCGTCGGCGACAGGTAGACGCCGCCCGCCTGCATGTAGATGCCTTTGAGGTCCGGGTTCGCCGTCAAGAGGCTGTCGAGCGCGGACGCTGCCACGTCGCCTTTCCAAGCGGCGGGGATTTCGAGAACGTGAAGCGTCGGGTAATGGGTCTTGATGCAGCTGCGGAACGCCTCGGACCGATCGCGGCCGTTGACCGATGCGAGGTCGCCCATGATCTGCACGACCTTGCCGGCCTTGACGTGATCGCCGATGTATTTGCAGGCTTTTTCGCCATAGGCCCGATTATCGGCGCGCACGACCATGGCGACCTTGCCTTGCGTCGGCGCCACGTCGACCGCCACGACAGGAACATGCTTGGCCGCCGCGGCATCGAGCGCACGGCTGATCGCAGCCGAATCGAGCGGTCCCGTCACGATGCCCTTGACGCCTTGGTTGAGCAGATTGTTGATGTCGGTGATCTGCTGCGCCGGATCGCCGTTCGAATTGACCGGAGCGAGCATGTCGATGCCGAGCGTTTTGGCGTATTGCGGCAGATAGTTGTTGTATGCCTGCCAGAAGGGCGAAGTCAGCAACGGCAGATTCGCCCCAACGGCGTCGCTCGCGGCGCGAGCGGCGGGCGTCACGGCGAGCAACGCGCCCAACGCGGCCGCCAATGCGGCGCCGCGGCGCGCCCAGGATCGCCCGCGCGAAGGCGGCGACACGAAATCTATTGCCCGAATTGCGCCAAACCCGGCGTTCGCCGGCTCGCTGCTGAATGTCATAGTCGTCTCCGTCTCCTGTGATGCGTCGGTATGACGCAACGGTACGGGCCGATGGGCCCGATTCTGATGGTCCGCTCTGCGGCGGCTTCGCTATGCTGCGTGTTTTCGCTATTTCGGCCATGTCGAGCGATCGGACGTCCCTATCCTCACCCGATCGGCTCATTTATTCATGGGTGAACGTATTATTCATATACGGATGATCGTCCGTCAAGCGCGACGATTGCCGGTGTTTTCCCTTACCTCCACGCCGTGAGGCCGCGACGCCAGTGAAATCAGACAAACCAACCGCCGAAAACGAGACCTTGTCGACGGCGGCGACCGACGAAGCCGAACGCTACCGCGCCCCTGCGCTCGACAAGGGCCTAGACATCCTCGAGTTGCTATCCGAGCAAAAGGATGGGCTCACCCGGGCCGAGATCATGAAGGCGCTCGGGCGCAACGCGAGCGAGATCTACCGGATGCTCGAGCGCCTCGTCGCGCGGCAATACGTCGTGCGCTCGCCCGCCGGCGACCGCTATTCGTTGAGCCTTAAGTTGTTCGCGCTCGCTCACCGTCACCCGCCGATCAACCGTTTCATCGCCGAGGCGCTGCCCGTCATGCAAACGTTCGCCGAGCAGGCCGAGCAGTCGTGCCATCTGACCGTCTACGATCGCGGCAATCTCCTTGTGATCGCGCAGGTCGACGGGCCGGGTACATGGGGGTTGTCGATTCGCCTGGGCTCGCGCGTCGGGTTGGTCGATACCGCGTCGGGACAAGTCATGCTGGCGTATCAGAGTGAAGCCGAGCGTGCGCGCATGCTGGCGGAACACACGAAAGTCAAAGGCGAAATCGCGCTCGGCGATGCCGCCCTCGCCTCGCTGTTCGCGGCGATCCGCGCCGAAGGGCACTTGCGCAAGGACAGCTCGCAGACGTTCGGCGTGACGGATGTGACGTTTCCGATTCTGGGGCCGTCGGGCCACGCCATCGCCTCGCTCACGACGCCGTACATGCGGCGCATCGACGACTACGTCGCGCCATCGCTCGAGGACGTGACGACGATGCTGCGCGCGGCCGCGGACGAGCTGTCGATGCATGAAACGCGCTGAGCATGACGATTGGGGCCGCGCGCCAGCGGCGGCCCGCCTAAGTTCGCGCTCGCCGCGCTCAACTTGGCCCCGATTTGGCCGTTAATTCAAGGAAGATGGGCGAGCGCTCCCTTGTATTGCCCCGCTCGCCTCTCGTCAAAGCAAGCTCATATCGATTTATGAAACCAGGCACACCGAACGAACCAACCGGCCTCGACGCAGCGGGCGTAGGCTCGACCGACCTATTCGAACTCACACCGACCTCGCTGTGGCTTGAGGATTACAGCCGTCTGCGTGCGCTGTTCGACACCTGGCGCGAGCAAGGCGTGACCGACCTGCGTGCCTTTCTGGAAACGGACACGCGTCGCGTCGCACAGTGCTCGGCTTGCATCCGCGTGCTGAAGGTCAATCGCCGTACGCTCCAGATGTATGGCGCCCGCGACTTCGATGAGCTTTCCGCGCGCTTGGACGACGTGCTGCGCGACGACATGCTCGAGGCGCACGTCGACGAACTCGTGCAAATGTGGTCCGGCAACGGCGCCTTCGAAAGCAAGAGCGTGAACTACACGCTCGACGGCCGACGGATGGACATCCTGCTCAAGGGCGTCATGCTGCCGGGCCATGAAGCGTCGTGGGACCGCGTGCTCGTCGCCATCGACGACATCACCGCACTGGAAGACGCGCGCCGGCGCGCGGCGGCGAGCCACCAATACGCGCAAGGTCTATTCGAGCATGCGCCCGTTTCGCTATGGATCGAGGACTTTCGCCGCATCAAGAGTTTGATCGATGAGGTGCGCGAGCAAGGGATCATCGACTTTCGCACGTTCACGGACGTGCACCCCGAGTTCGTCGAACGCTGTATGGCCGAGATCGTCGTGCTCGACGTCAATCGCTACACGATCGATCTATTCAAAGCCGAGAACAAAGCGTCGCTGCTCGGCCGTTTGCCCGAAGTGTTCCGCGACGACATGCGCCAGCACTTTCGAGAACAATTGATCGACCTGTGGGAAGGCCGGCTCTTTCAACAGCGCGAGGTATTGAACTATTCGCTCGACGGCACCGAGGTGCATTTGCACCTGCAGTTCTCCGTGTTTCCGGGGCATGAAGACGAGTGGGACCTCGTGCTGCTCGCACTGACTGACATCACGGCACGCAAAAAGGCCGAGGCATACTTGGAATACCTCGGCAAGCACGACGTGCTGACGAAGCTGAAGAACCGTTCGTTCTATGTCGACGAACTGAACCGCCTCGAGCGCAAAGGCCCGTTCCCCGTCAGCGCGATCATCGTCGACTTGAACGAGCTGAAAACGGTCAACGACCAGCTCGGCCACGCGGCGGGCGATGCGTTGCTCCGGCGCGCGGGCGAAGTGCTCGCGAAGGCGATTCACAAGCCTTATCACGCGGCTCGCATCGGCGGCGACGAATTCGCCGTGCTGCTTCCGGGCGCGAACGAGCGCGAGACGGAGGTCGTCGCGAAGAGCATTCGGCATATCGTCGAGCTGAACAATCAGTTCTACTCCGGGCCGGCTTTGAGCTTTTCGATGGGGTGCGCCACCTGCGACCGGGGCGAGCGCATCGAAGACATGCTGCGCGAAGCCGACGTGGCGATGTACGAGGACAAGCGCCGCCATCACGCCATGGACGCGACGAGCGAGGGCTGATTGGAATGCCTCGCAGGCAAGGCTTGACAATCTATCTACCAGTAGATAAAGTACCGCCCATGGACACGACGACGAAACCGGTACGGGAGCAGATCCTAGACCACGCCATTACGTTGATGATGCTGCGGGGGTACAACGGGTTCAGCTATCGAGATTTGTCGGAACTCGTCGGTGTGAAGACATCGAGCATTCATTACTACTTCCCGTCGAAAGACGATTTGGTGCTCGAAGCCGTACACGCGTACACGCAAGAAGTGCAGGCCGCCGTGCGGACGATCGACACGGCCTTGCCGGCACAAGCCAAGCTCGCGACATTCGCGAAGATGTTTGGCCGCACGCTGGGCGACGGCGATCATATCTGCCTGTGCGGCATGCTGGCGGCCGACATCGAAACACTGCCCGAGCCGGTTAGGCTGGCGGTCCAAGCGTTCTTCAAGGCGAACGAAGCGTGGCTCGCCACGGTCTTCGCCGAAGGCGCGCACGACGGCACGCTGGCAACGGCTGCAGCGCCCGAGCAAGCGGCTCGAGCCTTCTTCGCCGCGTTGCAAGGGGCGGGATTGGCGAGTCGGCTATTCCGAACGAAGAGCCGGCTCGACGAAGTCGAAGCGTCGTTCAAGCCGTCGAAGCAGAAGTCAAAGTAGATAAAGTCAAAGCGGTCAAAGAAGCACCCGGGGCGCGCGGTAGCGGCCCTATTAAATGGTCCGTCCATCTATCTTCTAATAGATAGAATGTGATGATGATGGCGGGCAGTTTTGTTCGAATGGCCTATCTTCTACCGGGTAGGTCGATGCAAGCCGAAGCTTCATTCACTCACTGAAGAAACAGGAGTCACATTATGTCGATCGAAAAAGTTCTCTACCGTGCCCATGCACGCGCCACGGGCGGCCGCGACGGTCGTGCAGTCGTTCCCGACAGCGGACTGGACCTGCGTTTGACCACGCCGCGCGAACTCGGCGGTGCAGGCGGCGACGGGGCCAACCCCGAGCAGTTGTTCGCCGCCGGCTACAGCGCCTGCTTCATCGGCGCGATGAAGTTCGTCGCAGCCCGAGACAAGGTGTCCTTGCCGCAAGACGTGTCCATCGAAGGCAGCGTCGGTATCGGTCAGATCCCCAACGGGTTCGGGATCGAAGTCGAGCTGAAGATCTCGTTGCCCGGCATGGACCGCGCCGCGGCCCAAGCGTTGGTCGACAAGGCGCACCAAGTCTGCCCGTATTCGAACGCGACGCGCGGCAACATCGACGTGACGCTCACGCTCGTTTAAGCGCACGAAAAAAAGCCCAGGCCAGATTCAACGGCCTGGGCAAACACCACCGGGAACCCCAGCGGCTCGGAGACGTTCAGCGGCGCGGGCGCGATTGCGCGCGTGCAAGGGAATTCCCCCGGTAGGCGGATTGTTTCGATCGCACTGTCCTTCACTGCAAGCGCTAGGTTTTAGCCACGCTCGCGCGCGTCTCCTCGCCTCGCTCAAATACCGATTCGGCGATGCGCTCGATGCGCATCGCCGAAAACGGTCGCCGCTTAATATCGAATCATTAGTTGTGCTGATAAACCGGCGGCGAGTACGAGCTCACCGCGCCGTCGCTGGTGCGGCTGCCGGCTTGCGACGCGGTTGCGCCATTGGACCCGTAGCCGCTCGTATCGCCTTGTGCGAGCGCTTCTTGCGCGCTGGCGCGGCGCTCAGCGGCTTGGATATTATCCGGGTAGTGCTGCCAGTCGCGCGGGTTGTAGCCGGCGCGTTCGACGCGCACCAGTTCCGCGCGGACTTGCTCGCGCGTCAACGGCTGATTCGATTGGGCAAACGACGCGACGGGCGCGATAAGTGCAACGGCGACAGCGATTTGCTTGATAAGCGCGTTCATGATGACAACCTCCGAAACCTAGTTTTAAGGAGCTGCGAGCACGGTTGTGTGCAGCAGGTGAAGGCAGTGTAGGCCTAGGGTCTTCCCTGATAAATATGGGATTTCGGAATTCATTGGTTCCGTGGGAATAACAATCGCTGGCACGCGCCGGCTTTCGGCGTGCGGCTGGCGAGCACGCAAAGGCGAGTTCGCGGACAATTGCGGTGCACATGACAAAACGATTCGGAGGAGGCGTCCCATGGACCGCTTCGTTGCAATGCGGGTATTCGCGCGCGTCGTGGAATCCCACAGTTTCGTGAAGGCGGCGGAATCGCTGCAAATGGCGGCCCCTCAGGTTTCGCGCATCGTTCAGGCACTCGAGGCGCATCTGGGCGCTCGGCTGCTTAATCGCACGACGCGCAGCATCAGCGTTACCGACGACGGCGAGGCTTATTACCAGAGATGCATTCGCGTGCTGGCCGAGGTCGACGAGATGGAGGCGGAGCTCACGCACGCCAAGCTCAATCCGAAGGGCCGGCTAAAAGTGAATCTGCCGGCGTTGATCGCCAAAATGTTGATCATCCCGGCCCTGCCGGACTTCTTCGAGCGGTATCCCGACATCGAGATCGAAATGGGCTTGAGCGATCGCCAAGTCGACATCGTCGAAGAAGGGGTGGACTGCGTGATACGTACCGGCGAACTCGAGGATTCGGGGCTTGTTGCCAGACGCATCGGGAGCATGCGGCGCGTGACATGCGCGTCGCCGGCCTACCTCGAGAAATACGGCGAACCCAAGACGATCGAAGACTTGCGCGATCACATCGGCGTCAATTATGTCTCGAGCAATACGGGCCGCTTGCGCGCCTGGGACTATGTGGTGAACGGCGCCGTTCAAACGGTCGATATGCGCGGGCTCATTGCAGTGAACGATGTCGACGCGTACTTGTGCTGCGGCTTGCACGGCCTGGGCCTGCTCAAGAGCGCGCTGTATCCGGTCGCACCGTATCTCGAGAGCGGCGAGCTACGCGAGGTCCTGAAGGACTACAGTTCGTCCGAACGACCGATATCGATCATGTACGCGCGCAATCGACATCTTCCCCGCAAGGTGCGGGTGTTCGCCGATTGGGTGGCGGAGTTGTTCGCACGGGAGGCACTGATGCAAACGCAGAGCAGCACGAAGGCGAGCGTCACCGCGAAGGCGGCGTGAGCGTGCCCCTTCACAAGATCGTACGGCCGATAGGCGGCATTTCCGTCGTCTTCGAAATTTGCAGCAAACGGAGTGCTTCCCAAACGTAGTGTTTCCTCTTCGCAGAGAACAAAAAACCCGCAGAGCCAAGCGCTGTGCGGGTTTTGGATACTTCGCCGTTTGCTGCGAATTGCTTCGGAATCGGATCACCAGATCGACTGGTGGGTGCTGAGAGGCTCGAACTCCCGACCTACGCCTTGTAAGGGCGCCGCTCTACCAACTGAGCTAAGCACCCGTTCGCGAAGCTTCGCTTCACAGCAACTTGCTGTGCTTGCCGTCTTAGAATGTCAGGAGCTTCGGCATTCCTCAACCAGCGAGCCCGCTAGTTTAGCGCATCTTTCAGCGCTTTGCCAGGCTTAAATTTCGGCACCTTGGCCGCCTTGATCTTGATCGCCGCGCCCGTGCGCGGATTGCGGCCGGTGCGCGCCGTGCGCTTGCCCACGGCGAACGTGCCGAAGCCGACGAGCGTTACGGTGCCGCCCTTCTTGAGCGCACCTTTGACGCCGCCGATCACGGCGTCGAGCGCGCGTCCCGCGGCCGCCTTCGATAGATCGGCTTGTTGTGCGATGTGGTCGATCAGTTCCGTCTTGTTCATCCGTATCCCCGATGATGACTATTGTGGACAATCGCGCGAGCGCCGCTAAGCGCCCGAAAGTAAAAAGAAAAGCGCAGCCCCATGCTGAGCCCGCTCATTAAAAGTAGCCGAAAGAGCAGTGTCAACAGGGGTTGCGCCGGATGCGGGCCAGTCCGCCTCGAAACGCAGGCCGCCGGGGGCGCACGCATGAAAAAAACCGCGAGAGACGCTCGTCGCGCCGCTCGCGGTTTTATGGATTGGCCGAACGCTGCGTTCGACCGCGACTGCTCGGTTAATGCTTCACAACTTCCGTCGCGGCATCCTTGCCCGCCTCGGCCCCGACGGGCGCCGTCTTCGGTTCTTCCTCGACCAACGGCTCCGGCATACGTTCAAGCGCGAGTTCAAGCACTTTGTCGATCCAGCGAACCGGCACGATCTCGATCGCGTTCTTCACGTTGTCGGGGATATCCGCCAAATCCTTGACGTTCTCCTCGGGAATCAACACGAGCTTGATGCCGCCGCGATGCGCCGCCAGCAGTTTTTCCTTGAGCCCGCCGATCGGCAGCACTTCGCCGCGCAGCGTGATTTCGCCGGTCATCGCCACATCGGCGCGCACGGGAATACCCGTCAACACCGACACGAGCGCCGTCGTCATCGCACCGCCGGCGGACGGGCCGTCCTTCGGCGTCGCACCCTCCGGCACGTGGATATGGATGTCTTGCTTGTCGAACGCCTCGTCCTTGATGCCAAGACGACGCGAGCGCGAACGCACGACCGAGCGCGCCGCTTCCACGGATTCCTTCATTACATCGCCAAGCGAACCCGTGCGAATGACGTTGCCCTTGCCCGGCATCACCGCCGCCTCGATCGTCAGCAAATCGCCGCCGACTTCGGTCCAAGCAAGGCCCGTGACCTGACCGATCTGGTTTTCCTTAGCGGCAAGGCCGAAGTCGTACTTGCGCACGCCCAGGAACGTGTCGAGATTGCTGCCTTCGACCTTGATCGCGCCTTCGGCCTTCTTCAGCAGAAGCATCTTCACGACCTTGCGGCAAATCTTCGACACCTCGCGCTCGAGCGAACGCACGCCCGCCTCACGCGTGTAGTAGCGAATGATGTCGCGGATCGCCGATTCGGCCACGTCCACTTCGCCCTCGCGCAAGCCGTTGTTCTTCTTTTGCTTGGGCAGCAGATAACGTTGCGCGATGCTGACCTTCTCGTCTTCCGTGTAGCCCGACAAGCGGATAACTTCCATCCGGTCCAGCAGCGGCGGCGGAATGTTCAGCGAATTCGACGTGGCCACGAACATCACGTCCGACAGGTCGAAATCGACCTCGACATAGTGATCGGCGAACGTATGGTTCTGTTCCGGGTCGAGCACTTCGAGCAGCGCCGACGACGGATCGCCGCGGAAATCCATCCCCATCTTGTCGACCTCGTCGAGCAAGAAGAGCGGATTGCGCACGCCGACCTTCGTCAAACTTTGCAAGATCTTGCCCGGCATCGATCCGATGTACGTCCGACGGTGGCCGCGAATCTCAGCCTCGTCACGCACGCCGCCCAGCGCCATCCGCACGAACTTGCGGTTCGTCGCCCGCGCAATCGACTGCCCCAGCGACGTCTTACCGACACCCGGAGGCCCGACGAGGCACAGGATCGGCGCCTTGACCTTGTCTACGCGCTGTTGGACCGCGAGATACTCGAGAATGCGTTCCTTGACCTTTTCGAGGCCGAAGTGGTCTTCGTCCAGCACGTGCTCGGCGTTCGAGAGGTCGTTGTTGACCTTGCTCTTCTTGCGCCACGGCAACGCGATCAACGTGTCGATATAGTTGCGCACGACAGTGGCTTCGGCCGACATCGGCGACATCAGCTTGAGCTTTTTCAGTTCCGAATCGGCCTTCTTCTTGGCTTCCTTCGGCATGCGGGCAGCTTCGATGCGCTTCTCGAGTTCTTCGAGATCGGCGCCCTCTTCGCCTTCGCCAAGCTCTTTCTGGATCGCCTTGACTTGCTCGTTCAGGTAGTACTCGCGCTGGCTCTTTTCCATCTGGCGCTTCACGCGCCCGCGGATGCGCTTCTCGACCTGAAGGATGTCGATCTCGGCTTCGAGCTGGGCGAGCAGGTGCTCGAGGCGCTCCACGACCGGGAACATCTCGAGGATGTGCTGCTTCTGATCGAGCTTGAGCGGCAGATGCGCGGCGATCGTGTCAGCCAAACGCCCTGCTTCGTCGATACCCGCGAGCGAGGTGAGGATCTCGGGCGGGATCTTCTTGTTCAGCTTCACGTACTGGTCGAACTGCGACACGATCGCACGGCGCAGCGCTTCGGTTTCGGCGCTGTCGGCATGATCGGGCTCGAGCGGCATGACTTCGCACGAGAATTGCGTTTCTTGCTCTTCGATCGACAGCGTTTTCGCGCGCTGCAGGCCTTCGACGAGCACCTTCACCGTGCCGTCGGGCAGTTTCAGCATTTGCAGGATGTTGGCGATACACCCTACTTCATACATGTCTTTATCGGTCGGCTCATCCTTGGCCGCGGTCTTTTGCGCGACGAGCATGATGTGCTTGCCGCCCTCCATCGCGACTTCGAGCGCCTTGATCGATTTGGGCCGCCCCACGAACAGCGGGATAACCATATGCGGGAAAACGACGACGTCTCGCAACGGCAGCAGCGGGAGCGTGGTGCGCTCTTGAGGGAGGAGTTGGGTTCCTGACATTTCATTTCCCCATGAGTGGAATCAGTTCGTTCGGTAGTTGAGGCCCGCGGTACGAATTGCAAGCCTACGCGTGTGGGAAAAGTTCGATGTATTCAGAGAAGCGGTCAGTGTTACCCACAAGATAAACGAAAAAAGCCGTTCACGTCTCCATGAACGGCCGTTCCTGCGAAAGCTTTAGGCTTCGGGGCCAATCAATTCGATCCCGAGACCTTCGGCGCTTCCTCATAGATGAGCAGAGGCTTGCCGTCGCCATCGATCACGTTATCGTCGATGATGACCTTGCTGACCCCTTTCATCGCCGGCAATTCGTACATGACGTCGAGCAACGCCTGTTCCAAGATCGAGCGCAGGCCGCGCGCCCCGGTCTTGCGGCGGATGGCCTTGCGCGCCACGGCCTGCAGCGCCGTGGGACGGATCTCGAGCTCGACGCGCTCCATCGCGAACAGCTTGTTGTACTGCTTGACAAGCGCGTTCTTCGGCTCGACGAGGATTTTCATCAGCGCAGTTTCGTCGAGTTTGCCGAGCGTGGCCACGACGGGCAGACGACCGATCAATTCAGGGATCAACCCGAATTTAATCAAATCTTCGGGCTCGACCTCGCGCAGCACCTCGCCCGCGTCGCGCTCCTGCTTGCTCTTCACGCTCGCGCCGAAGCCGATGCCGGTCTTTTCCGTCCGATCGGTAATGACCTTTTCCAGCCCGTCGAACGCGCCGCCGCAGATGAACAGGATGTTCGTCGTGTCGACCTGGATGAAATCCTGGTTGGGGTGCTTACGGCCGCCCTGCGGGGGCACCGACGCCATCGTGCCTTCCACGAGCTTGAGCAGCGCCTGCTGGACGCCCTCGCCGGACACGTCGCGCGTGATCGACGGGTTGTCCGACTTACGGCTAATCTTGTCGATTTCGTCGATGTAGACGATGCCGCGCTGCGCCTTTTCGACTTCGTAGTTACAGTTCTGCAGCAGCTTTTGAATAATGTTCTCGACGTCCTCGCCGACGTAGCCGGCTTCGGTCAACGTCGTCGCGTCCGCGATCACGAACGGGACGTTCAAAAGCCGGGCAAGCGTCTGCGCAAGCAATGTTTTGCCCGACCCGGTGGGGCCGATCAGCAGAATATTGCTCTTGGACAGCTCGACTTCGTCTTTCTTGTCGAGATGCTTGAGACGCTTGTAGTGGTTGTACACGGCCACGGCGAGAATCTTCTTCGCGCGCTCCTGCCCGATCACGTACTGATCGAGGATGTCGCGAATCTCCTGCGGGCTTGGCAGGTCGGATTTCGACAAGCCTACGTCCGTGCCGGCTCCCGCGGCTTCGTCGCGAATGATCTCGTTGCACAAGTCGATGCATTCATCGCAGATGAAGACCGACGGGCCGGCAATCAGCTTCTTGACCTCATGCTGACTCTTGCCGCAAAACGAGCAATACAACAGCTTTTCGCTGTTCGAACCTTTCTTGTCCGCCATGGATATACGAGCCTCCGGACACTCGAATGACAGGCGCGCCGTCCGCCGCCCTAACGCAGGGTCGGATCAAACTGGCTGGCCGGCGCGACGGGAAACGTATCGTGGCGTGTCCGCCGTCGGCGCTCAGAACTATTATCGACCATTTATAGCATCGCTTGAGGCGGCCATCGCACGCATGGCGCGAAACGCCGCCCTTTTTCGACGCCTTATGGACGCTTATGTAGGACCTGATCGATGAGGCCGTACGCCTGCGCATCCTCGCCCGACATGAAGTTGTCGCGGTCGGTGTCGCGCGCGATGCGCTCGACTGGCTGACCGGTATGGTGCGCGAGTAGGTTGTTGAGCCGCTCTTTCAGGTAAAGGATTTCGCGTGCTTGGATCTCGATGTCCGACGCTTGGCCGCGCGCGCCGCCAAGCGGCTGGTGAATCATCACCCGCGCATTGGGCAACGCAAAGCGCTTGCCCTTCGCGCCGGACGCGAGCAGGAACGCGCCCATGCTGGCCGCGAGACCCATGCAAAGCGTGGAGACGTCAGGCTTGATGAACTGCATGGTGTCGTAGATCGCCATGCCTGCCGAGACCGAACCGCCCGGGCTGTTGATGTAGAGACTGATGTCCTTGTCCGGATTCTCACTCTCTAGGAACAGCATCTGCGCCACGACGAGGTTGGCCGTCTGGTCGTTGACTTCGCCGACCATGAACACGACCCGCTCTTTGAGCAGGCGCGAGTAGATATCGTACGAACGCTCGCCGCGGCCGCTCGTTTCGACGACGATCGGAACGAGCCCCAGCGCCTGCGCCTCGAAATCGCGCGATGCATGGGAGGCCAACGTGTCCAACAGTTGAGCGCGAGAGATCATGCAATGGATCCTTGTTCGGAATGGGTCTTGAAACGGCTGGAAGACGACCTGCGCATGCCGCATCCATGCACCAAGCGCACCGCTGCGACGCAGCAATACGGCTCGTGCATAAAAAACGGCGTGCGGCCGTCGCTCGGACAGCCCGCACGCCGTTCGACGCGATGCCTTACGCTTGCGCCGAGGCGCTCGCCAATGCTTCGAAGCTGACTTCCTTGTCCGTCACCTTCGCCTTGCCGAGAACGAATTCGACGACGTTGCTTTCAACGACGTACGCTTCCATTTCCGACAGGCGTTGCTTGTTCGAATAATACCAGCGGATCACTTCCTTCGGGTCTTCGTAGCTCTTAGCGAATTCCTCGACTTCCGCACGGATCTGCTCGGGCTTCGCCTCGAGACCGTGTTCCTTCACGACTTCAGCCAGCACGAGACCCAGCTTCACGCGACGTTCGGCCTGCTCCTTGAACATCTCGGCGGGGATCGGCGCGTTCGCCGCGTTGGGCACACCGCGTTGCACGAGGTCTTGGCGCGCCATTTCGACGAGGCGCTCTTGATCTTGTTCGATCAGCGCGTTCGGCACTTCGAGCTCGGCGACCTTGAGCAGCGCGTCCATCACTTGGTTCTTCACCAGCGACTGCGTGCGGCGCTTGGCTTCGCGCTCGAGGTTTTCCTTGATCTCCGCGCGCATCTTAGCCAAATCGCCGTCGGCGATGCCAAGCGACTTCGCGAATTCGGCGTCGACTTCGGGTAGGTGCGGCCATTCGATCTTCTTCATCGTGATCGTGAACTGGGCCGTCTTGCCGGCGACTTCCTTGCCGTGGTAATCGTCGGGGAACTTGAGGTCGAACTCGCGCGCCTCGCCGACCGTGAGGCCCGTCGCGGCCTGCTCGAATTCGGGCAGCATGCGGCCTTCGCCGAGCACGAACGCGAAATCTTCGGCGCTGCCGCCTTCGAACGCCACGCCGTCGAGCTTGCCGACGAAATCGACCGTGACGCGATCGCCGCTCTTGGCCGACACATCACCGCCGCCGTCGCCGTGCTCGCCGGCTTCGCCGCGTGCGTGGTAGTGCACGCGCTGCTTGCGCAGAATGTCGAGCGTGCGATCCACTTCGCCTTCGGAGATTTGCGTCACCGCGCGCTCGACTTCGGCGCTCGCCAGATCGCCGAGCTTCACTTCCGGGTAGACCTCGAACGTGGCGTCGAACGCATACGTTTCTTCACCCGCGCCTTCCTTCGGGCTGAAGCTCGGCTGGCCCGCGACGCGCAGATTTTCAGCGCGGCTGATGTCGAAGAATTGCTTGCCGACCTTGTCGCTCAGCACTTCCGCCTCGACCTGCCCCGCGTACTGCTGCGTCACCATCTTGAGCGGCACCTTGCCCGGACGGAAGCCCGGCATGCGGACGTTCTTCGCGAGTTGGCGGATACGCGAATCGATCTCTTTCTGCACGCTGTCTTTCGGCAGGGAGATCGTCACGCGGCGTTCGAGCTTGCCGAGGTTTTCAACAACGTTAGCCATGGCTTCAATCGTCCTAAATTGTTCAAGCGAATAGGGTTATCTTCTCCGTGCCCATGTGTTGCGCCTTGCCTCGAGGGTGCCGCAATCACCGCCCAAGGCTGCGTGCGTCTTGCCGCCGACGGCACGGGTTGGATCGGAAGAATCAATTATTCTAGCAAACTATTCGCACCCGTTTCGAGCGCCCCGCTTCGCCGCATCGTTTCCGCGCGATCTTCGTCATGCCGCGGCCCGTATCCAACGGCATGCGCACACTGATAAGCTCGCATTCCGAACGACGTCGAATACACGACTCACCCGCCGCCGCGGCACGGCTTTCCGTCGCCCGGCGCATCCCAATACGGAGACACCATGTCAGGCAGCACGCCCATCGTCGTCATCGCTCCCGATTCATTCAAAGGCTCGCTCAGCGCGCAAGCGGTAGCGCAAGCGATCGCCGATGGCGTGCGGCGGGCGCTGCCCGAAGCAACGGTGCGCTTGTGTCCGATGGCCGACGGCGGCGAAGGCACGCTCGACGCGATGCTCGCGAGCGGCGGCGAGCGGCGCGTCTTGCGCGTGCGCGGCGCCGCGCACGCAGAACGCGAGGCAGCCGTGGGCCTGTTGCCCGACGGCAGCGCGGTGATCGAAACGGCGGAGATCGTCGGGATCACCGATGCCGCCGCAATGAGCGCGGATGTGCAGGCGCGCGACACGCGCGGCATGGGCGGGGCCGTGCGCATGCTGCTCGATGCCGGCGCGCGACGATTCTTCGTCGCCCTCGGCGGCAGCAGCACGAACGATGGCGGCGCGGGGCTGCTCGTCGGGCTCGGCGCGAAATTGTACGACGCGTCCGGGCGCGAACTCGAACCCACGCCCGAAGCACTGGGCGCGCTCGCGCGCGTCGACGTCTCCGGTCTCGACCCGCGTGTCGCGCAGGCGTCGTTCGTCGCCATGTCCGATGTCGACAATCCGCTCACGGGCGAACATGGCGCGACGGCTGTCTTCGGCCCGCAAAAAGGCGTGAGCGCCGATCGCATCGATGCGATCGATGCAGTGCTCGCGCATTTCGCCGAACTCGCCGAAGCGGCGCTCGGGCGGCGCGCGCGCGACCTTCCCGGCGCGGGGGCGGCGGGCGGGCTCGGCTTCGCACTCCATCTGCTCGGTGCGCGATTCGAACCGGGCGCAGAAGTCGTGGCGTCGCAGGTGGGGCTCGACGCGGCGCTCGCGGGCGCCGATTGGCTCATCACGGGCGAAGGCCGCTCCGATGCGCAGACGCTGCACGGCAAGGCGCCCTTCATCGCATGCCGGCACGCGCGGCTCGCCGGCGTACCGGCCACCCTGCTCTCGGGCGGCGTCGATTCGAGCGCGCTCGCTCGGCTCGGCGAGCACTTCAGCGGATGCTTTTCGCCGGCGCCCGGCCCGATCACGCTCGACGTGGCGATTCGCGACGCCGCTCGGCTCTTGACCAACGAAGCCGAACAGCTCGCGAGGCTGAAATTCGGCGCGTGACGAAGCGCCAACCGGCGTGTGGACACGCGCGAAATACCGCGTTGACCAATGCGCCGGTTGCGGCAACAATCGCCGAGTGCTTCTTTCCCGCCCTCTTTCGACAGGAACGACCATACCGCCATGAAGGCCGCAGCCAAAGCCGGGCTCGAGCAATTCCTGACTTACCGCATGCACATGCTGAACAAGCTGTCGGACCGCGGGATCAGCGAACGCTATCAAACCAAGCTGGAAATCACGTTGCCCGAGGCCCGCGTCATTGCCGTGGTGGGCTCGTTCGGCCCCTTTTCGATCATGGATTTAGCCAAGCACGCGAACCTCGACAAGAGCCAGGCGAGCCGCGCCGCGGAAGCCTTGATCAAGCGCGGGCTGATCGAGCGCGCATCCAGCAGCGAAGACGGACGCGTCGTGTTGATTTCGTTGACGCAGGAGGGCCGTGCGCTCTTTCGCAAAGTGATGCCGATCGCGCGCAAGTGGAACGCCGATCTTTTCGATTGTCTCGACGAAGCGGAGCGGGAAGCGCTCGGCCGCGCACTCGACAAAGTCATTGCCAACGCGCTGGCGGCCAACTAGCCGGCAAGGCGGGCGCGCGTTGCGTACTCGGAGCCGTACTCGGAGCATTCGCAACGCCGAGGGTGCACGGGTGGACGGCCGGCTTTGCTACCGCGCCAGCTTCTACGATCGTCGACACAACGGCAAGCGAATAGGTTAGAATCTCGCGCTTACGCTTTTGATCGCACCACGATCGCGCGCCATTCCCCGGCGCCAGGAAAGCGAGCCAGACATCGAAGCGTGCGGCCAGCGCGACTTCGGCGCGAGGATGGCGAAATTGGTAGACGCACCAGGTTTAGGTCCTGACGCCAGCAATGGTGTGCGGGTTCGAGTCCCGCTCCTCGCACCATCTATTCCATTGTTCGATTGGATATATCCGAGCCACGCGCTGCTGAAAGGCAGCGCGTTCTCCATTCCCCCATCACGAGTATTTTCATCGACATCGCGCATGTCGGCGGTGTGCATGCGTGCGTCCGCAGATTCGCAACATTGGTTGTGTGCGCAACTAGTTTGCACTATGCTGGCCTGCTGTCGGTCGGTTCGACGATCGCTCAAGCCTTCGCGCGCTTGCGGACGCTCGAGCTCGACGCGCTTTTGCGCCAAGTCGATAAGATCGATCCGTCGTACAAGACGTGATCGAAATGCGCGTCAAACCTCGTCCTTCAGGGCGAGGAAGGATAGCGCGGACGCCGCAGGCGTCCTTCTGAGGCGCTAGTGCGACGTTCGCTGTTTGTGCGAGGCACTGGCATAACGCTGTCGGCAGAGCACCGTACTTAGTACTTCGGGTGATCGCGCTTTTCTTTTTCTCCAAAAAGCGAATGGGAGACGTTTTTCGGGATATTTATACTGTCCGCATGCAACGACTCCAAGCCTTCCGATTCGAACTGATGCCCAGCGGCGAGCACGCGCGCAAGATGCGTCAGTTCGCGGGCGCGCGTCGCTTCGTCTATAACAAGGCCCTTGCGTTGCAGAAAGAAACCCACGAGGCTGGCGGAAAGTTCATCGGCTACGTGCCGATGGCAAAGCATCT